>JBBQUN010000062.1:0-20059 GCA_038212405.1 Acidimicrobiales bacterium
CTCACCGGGTGGGTCAACCGTCGCCGTGAGCACGGCGAACACCTGGCCTTCGTCGACGTCCGTGATCATTCCGGCATCACCCAACTCGTCGTCGACAACGCCGTCGACGTCCGCGCCGAGTACGTGATCAAGGTCACCGGCACGGTTGCTGCTCGACCCGATGGCACCGTCAACCAAGACATCGACACCGGCGACATCGAGATCCACGACTGCGAGGTCGAAGTACTCTCGATCGCCGAGCCCCCGCCCTTCCCGATGGACGCTCGCGCCGACGATGTCGACGAAATGGTTCGGCTCAAGCATCGCTACGTCGACCTCCGTCGGCAGCGGATGCAGAAGAACCTTCGAGTCCGATCCAAGGTCAACGCGGCCATTCGCAACGCCATGGTGAAGCAAGACTTCGTCGAGGTCGAGACGCCGATGCTCATGCCCTCGACTCCCGAGGGTGCTCGAGAGTTCGTTGTTCCGTCACGGCAGCGGCCGGGCACGTTCTACGCGCTCCCGCAGTCTCCTCAGCTCTACAAGCAGCTCTTGATGGTTGGTGGTCTCGATCGCTACTTCCAAATTGCCCGCTGCCTCAGAGACGAAGATCTTCGAGCCGACCGCCAGTACGAGTTCATGCAGCTCGACATGGAGATGAGCTTTGTCGAAGTCGACGACGTGTTGGCAGCGGCAGAAGAGGGCGTTCTCGACGCGGCCGAAGCCGTCACCGGCGTCCGCCCCGGTCCGGTCGAGCGAATGACGTGGCACGAGGCCATGAACCGCTTCGGTATCGACAAGCCCGACCTCCGTTTCGGGATGGAACTGGTCGAGCTCACCCCCGTTTTCGCCAACACCGGATTCAAGGCGTTCTCGAGCGCCGAAGCGATCAAGGGCATCAACTACGTCGGCGGCTCGGCTGACTACGGGCGCAACAAGCTCGACGCGCTCACCGACTTTGCCAAGGGCAACGGGGCCAAGGGCCTCGTGTGGCTCCGAGTCGTCGAGGCCGACGACGGGTCGCTCGGCGTCGAATCGCCGGTGGCGAAGTTCCTCTCCGACGACGAGATCCCGGCACTGATTGCTGCGCTCGATGGGTCGGTCGGCGACCTACTGCTCTTGGTGGCCGACGACTGGATGACCACGTGCGAAGTGCTGGGCGAGATCCGCAACAAGCTCGGTCGCCCGCCGGTCAGCGAAGGGCCCTACACGTACGTGTGGGTCGTCGACTTCCCGTTGTTCGTCGGGGTCGATTCCACGACCGGCAAGCCGAAACCCGGCCACCACGCCTTCTGTCACCCGCACCTCGACGATCTCGAAAAGCTCGAGTCCGACCCGATGTCGGTGCGGGCGTGGGCCTATGACCTGGTGCTCAACGGCTGGGAGCTGGGTTCGGGCAGTATCCGAATCCACGACCCGCTCCTCCAGCGACGCGTGTTCTCGATACTCGGGATCTCCGAAGACGAGGCGAACAAGCGATTCGGCTTCTTCCTCGAACCCTTCAAGTACGGGGCGCCCCCTCATGGTGGTTTCGCCTACGGGATCGACCGGCTGGCTGCGATTCTCGCTGGCGAGGAGAACATCCGCGAAGTGATCGCGTTCCCGAAGCCACAGTCGGGTGCCGATCCGCTCACCAATGCGCCGACCACGATCGACGACAAGCAACTGAGCGAACTCGGACTTCGCCTCCTGCCGCCAACGCAGTAGGGCGCACCTGGGCCTCAGCCACATCGTCGAGCGAGGTGGATCCTCAGCTGGGTCGCGGCCCTGAGCCGACCCAGAACTCAACGACCACATCGGTGGCATTTGCCGTTGGGAAGCGAACGTGCCCATCAGCATCTGGCGTGTTGGGTGCCGGGTCGATGGCAACGGTCAGTGCATTGCTTCCTCGGCTTGCGAGGAGAGCCGCTTCGCCGATAGGCGTGAGTTCGAAACCGAGGCGTTCGAGCTCGTCGGCGATCTCGGTACCAACCTGATGAGCGGGTCGTTGTCTCGAGATCAACGCCGTCGACTGGTCGCTTCTGGTCGAGCCGCTCGGGTCGATCGGCTCGAGGTCGGTGGCAATGGCGATGCCGGCCAGGAGTTGGGCAATGGAGGGGACAGCCGGGGCCGGTGTCGGTGTGGGTGTGGGTGTGGGTGCCATTGAAGGTGTGGGTGCCATTGAAGGTGTCGGTGTCGGTGCTCGAGCCGGCGGCTCGCTGGCGAAAGTGGCGAGTCGTCGTTCGATCGCCCGTCGGTCGCCCATACGACGGTCGGCCTCCCGGCGTTCCTCGACCGCTGGGCTCTGATCCACCTCACGGGTTGGGTCGACCAGAACCGGGGCCAACGCCGCAACCTCGTGCTTTTCGGGTCGAGTCTGAACCGGCGGTGGGAACTCGGCATCGAGGTCGATGGTGTCGGACTCGGGACTGATGGTGTCGACGGCAAACATCGTTCCTTGCGAGCGAGCCAGTTCACGCGCCTTGCGGCGGCGCTTGGCTGCCTGGCGAGAGGCGGTCCAGCGGGCAAGTCGGCCCAACACGATGGCAACGGTGAGGGCCAACCAGACGTAGAAGGCAATGACGACGACGGGCTTCATGGGGACCAGACTAGGCTCAATGACCCGTGGCCGATGATCTCTTCACCGCAGCAGCGAAATCTCGGCTCGAAGCTCGGGCTCCGCTCGCCGCTCGACTGCGCCCGGCTTCACTTGACGACATCGTCGGGCAACAGCACTTGCTCGGTCCTGGCGGGTCGTTACGTCGGCTCGTGCAGGCCGATCGATTGTCCTCGGCAATTTTGTGGGGCCCGCCAGGTACCGGAAAGACCACGCTGGCTCGCCTCGTCGCGACCGCCTCGGTCAAGACGTTCGTTCAACTCTCGGCCGTGACCGCAACGGTCAAGGACGTACGGCAGGTGATCGCCGATGCCGAAGAACGCCTCGGTGCTCACGGCAAGAGCACGATCCTCTTCCTCGACGAGGTGCACCGATTCAACAAGGCGCAGCAGGACGCATTGCTGCCGGCTGTCGAATCCGGTGTGCTCGTGCTGATTGGTGCCACCACCGAGAATCCCTTCTTCGAGGTGAACGCCCCGCTTCGTAGTCGGTCAACACTGTTTCGCCTCGAACCACTCAGCGAAGACGACCTTGCGGTGCTGTTGCGCCGAGGGGTGGCCGCCGAGCGGGCGACGGCAACCGAGGAAGCCATTCGTTATCTGGCCGGACGCGCCGCCGGCGATGGACGCCAGGCGCTCACCACGCTCGAGGTGGCGATCGCGCTGGCAGCAGGAGAATGCGAGGATGCCGGCGGCCCCATCGACGGCCCCGTCGGGCACGTCGAACTGCGCCATACCGAGGCGGCCACCGATCTGAAATCGCTTCGTTACGGACGCGACGAGCACTACGACGTCATCAGTGCGTTCATCAAGAGCATCCGAGGTTCCGATGCCGACGCGGCGGTGTATTGGCTTGCTCGAATGCTTGCCGCAGGCGAAGACGCGCGCTTCATCGCCCGACGGCTCGTCATTTCTGCCTCAGAAGACATCGGCATGGCCGATCCGATGAGCCTTCTCGTTGCCACCGGGGCCGCTCAGGCCGTCGAGTTCGTCGGCCTGCCCGAAGCCCGTATCGCCCTGGCTCAGGCCACGGTGCACCTCGCAACCGCCCCAAAGTCGGCTGCGTCGTACCAGGCGCTCAATCAGGCGATGCACGACGTGCAGGAACTTCCGGTTGGCGAGGTCCCGATGCACCTGCGTGACAGCCACTACCGCGGCGCAGCATCACTCGGGCACGGCGAGGGCTACGACTATCCTCACAGCCATCCCGAGGGATGGGTCGAACAGGACTACCTCCCGGCCGAGGTCGCACAACAGCGGTACTACCGGCCAACAGGGCGAGGCTACGAGGAAGAGGTGGCGGAGCGAATGCAGCGCTGGAGCAGATCACCCATCGATCCGAGCACGCAATGAGCATCGCTGATTTCGCTGCGCTGATCGTTGCCATCTCCGTGGTGGTTGCTGCTGTGTTCTTGGTGACCGCGGTCAACAACCTCAACAACACGCTGGCAAAGCTCGAAGACACCGCCCACCAATTGCGCGACGAGGGCGTTGCCGCTTTTCAAGATCTCCGCAAGCTCGTTGCCGATGCCGACGCCGAACTCGACAAAGTCGACATGGTGCTCGATCGTGCCGATCACGCCACCTCGGTCATGGCCGAAACCTCGCGTCGCACCCATGAAGCGGTGCAAGATCCCGTGATCAAGACGCTGGCGGTCGCCTCGGGCACGTCACGGGTGGCAAAGGGCTGGCTCCGGCGAAAGAAGACCACCTGATGCTGGTGAAGCGACTGCGTTGGATGGCGATGGGCGCAGCAGTGAGCTATGTGTCAAAACGCAAGACCGAACGCGACATCGATCGGGCGACCCATGGTCTCGGCGAGCGGTTGCCGGCGTCCGTGCATCGTGTGGCCGACGCCCTTCCTGGTGACATCACTCGAGTCGGTGGCGCTGCCATCGTCATCAAGAACAACGCGGCGACCGCGGCCAAGGCCACCGTTGCCGTCACCCGAGTTGCCCGTTCGGCGTCTCGTGCTCCTCGTGACCTCGGTGAGCGTCTGCGCACTGCTCGCTCCGAGCTCGGTACCGCAATCGAGCGCGACCGCCGACGCCTCGAGTCTGACGTCGTGCGAGAGACCGAGGGCGAAGCAGCGGCGCTCGAAGCCCTCCTCGACCTGCGCATCGTCGAGCGCGAACCGCTACCGGTGGTGAAGCCACCAATCGAACGTGGACGAAATCGACACCGGCCTGAGCTGCCGACGCCGTTGGTCGCTCGAGTGCAACGCTCGTATCTGCGACCGGCGAACTCGTGGGATCGACCGGCCAGGAAACGCCCGACCGACCGATAGGCCGACCCCTCGGACCACGGGCCTACACTTCACGCTTCTATGAAGGCCCGAGAGCTCCGACGCGTATTTACCGACTATTTCATCGAGCGCGATCACCTGCTGATCCCCTCGGCCAGCCTCATTCCTCACGACCAAACCCTGCTGTTCACCAACTCGGGGATGGTGCCGTTCAAGCCGTACTTCGTTGGCGAGGAAGTGCCGCCGCATCCAAGGGCGGTGTCAGTGCAGAAGTGTGTTCGGGCCGGAGGAAAGCACAACGACCTCGATGAGGTCGGTCGGACCTCGCGTCACCTCACGTTCTTCGAGATGCTCGGCAACTTCAGTTTCGGTGACTACTTCAAGGAGCGGGCCATCCCCGACGCATGGGACTTCTTCACCAACGTCCTTCAGCTCGACCCCGATCGTCTTTGGGTCACGGTGCACCATTCAGACGACGAAGCCGAAGAGATCTGGGCTGAGACCGTTGGTCTTCCCCGTGAACGTATTCAGCGTCTCGGTGATGACAACTGGTGGCGGATGGCCGACACCGGTCCAAACGGGCCGAGCTCGGAGATTTTCTGGGACAAGGGTCCCGCGTATGGGCCAGAGGGTGGTCCTGCGAACCCAGAAGCCGACGAGCGCTACGTCGAGATCTGGAATCTGGTCTTCATGCAGTTCGAGACCGATGAGGCCGGCAACTCCAAGCCGCTGCCCCGTCCCTCGATCGACACCGGAGCCGGGCTCGAGCGCATCCTTTCGGTGCTCCAGGGCAAGGATTCGGTCTTCGAGATCGACGAGATGGCAGCGCTCATCGCCGTGGCCTCGCAGGTCACCGGCTACCAACTCGGTGCGAACGCCGACGCGGACCTGGCGCTACGGGTGCTCGCTGAGCACGCCCGCACCATGACCTTCCTCATCTCCGATGGCGTCTTCCCGTCGAACGAAGATCGAGGCTACGTGTTGCGCCGCATCATGCGCCGAGCCGTTCGATTCGCCTATCTCCTCGGCGTCGAATCACTCGTCACCCCGCAGTTGGTCGACGCTGTCGTCGACATCATGGGCGAGGATTATCCCCAGCTCGTCACCACTCACGAATTGGTGCGCGACGTCGTCGAGCGCGAGGAAACCCAGTTTCGTCGCACCCTGGCCAACGGCCTGCGCATTCTCGACGATCAGCTCGAGGGCATCGAAAGCAGTTCCGACCAGGGCTGTGGCGTCGTGCCTGGTTCGGTCGCGTTCCTGCTCCACGACACCTTTGGCTTCCCCTACGAGGTGACCGAGGAAGTCGTTGCCGAGCGAGGCCTCACCGTTGACCGAGCCGGCTTCGACGCCGACATGGCCGAACAACGCGAGCGAGCCAAGTCCTCACGCAAGGGTGTCGTCCAGGCGGCCGATTTCGAACAGGTCCAAGCCGTACTCGAAGCCAACGGCACCACCGAGTTCGTTGGCCGTGATGAGCTCATCGATGTCTCGGCCAAGGTGTTGGCCATCACCGGACTCGGTACCGACGTGGTGTCGATCTTCCTCGATCGCTCGCCGTTCTATGCCGAGTCTGGCGGCCAGATCGGCGACACCGGAACCATCACGACCCCGACTGGTTCGGCTGAGGTGCTCGACACCGTCTACGCCGTCCCTGGTCTCCACCGCCACCTCGTTCGCATGACCCAGGGCGAGATCCTCGGTGGTCAGCAGGCAACTGCCTCGATCGATGTCGAGCGTCGCGACGCCATCCGACGGCATCACACCGCTACCCACATCATCCACTGGGCGCTGCGAGAGGTGCTTGGCGATCGGGTCAAGCAGCAGGGTTCCATGGTGGCGCCGGACCGGCTGCGGTTCGACTTCGCTCATCACGAGCCAATGACGCCAGAACAGATTGCACGGGTCGAAGATCTCGTCAATGCCGAGTTGCTCGTCAACCCCGAGGTTCGCCATCCCGAGGTCACCAAGGCCGAGGCCGAGACCATGGGCGCCATTGCGTTCTTCGGAGACAAGTACGGCGACCTGGTGCGAGTCCTCGACGCCGGCCCCTCGCTGGAGTTCTGTGGCGGCACCCATGTCAAGGCGCTTGGCGACATCGGACTCATCAAGATCATCAGCGAAGGGTCGATCGGATCGAACCTGCGTCGAGTCGAGGCCGTCGCCGGCGCCGGCGCCGTCGGATTGCTGCGCAC
This sequence comes from Acidimicrobiales bacterium, assembly GCA_038212405.1. Classification (GTDB taxonomy): domain Bacteria; phylum Actinomycetota; class Acidimicrobiia; order Acidimicrobiales; family SZUA-35; genus JBBQUN01. The sequence continues at coordinate 7,015 of JBBQUN010000062.1, forward strand.
CGAGCAAAAGGTCGTCGACACTGCGGCTGAACTTCTCAATGTTCCTCGCGGCGACCTCGTCGACGGTATTCAGAAGCGCCTGAACGAGAACAAGGCCTTGCAGTCCGAAATCGCTGCTCTCAAGCAGCAGCTTGCTGCCGGCCAGTCCGGCGAGCTGGTCGAGAAGGCGATCGATGGTGTGGTCGTTGCATCGGTCCCGGGGCTCGAACGCGACGACCTGCGCGACCTGGCACTCGCGATTCGCGGCCATGAGGGAATCCGAGCCGTGGTCCTGGCAACCAACCCACCAGGTGGTGGAGCGGCGCTGCTTGCCGCCGTCACACCAGACTCTGGCTTCGATGCTGGTGCACTCATTGCCGAAGGCGCCAAGCAGATCAAGGGTGGCGGCGGACGCGGTGCTGACCTTGCCATGGCAGGCGGGAAGGATCCGAGCGGCATCGACGCCGCCCTCGATCTCGCCCGCGCTGCCGCCGGTATCGCTTGATCGCCAGGCGAGCCATCGGCCTCGATTTCGGGTCGAAGCGCATCGGCGTTGCCCTCAGCGATTCCGGTGGGCTCCTCGCTACTCCCTACGAGCTCATTCGACGAGTTGGTGATCGCACCGTCGAGCACGGTCGTATCGCCGAACTCGTCGCCGAAACCGGCGCCGATGTGGTCGTTGTCGGGCTGCCATTGCAACTCGATGGCGACGAGGGTCGTGCGGTGGCCATTGTTCGGTCCGAGATCCGTGGTCTTCGCAAGCGGCTCGATGTTCCGGTCGAAGAAATCGATGAACGATTCACGACCGTCACCGCCCATCAGCACTTGGCCAGTGCCGGTATCGCGAGTCACAAACGCAAGGACCTCGTTGATGCCGTTGCGGCATCGGTGCTGTTGCAGGCGTGGCTCGATCGCGTGAGATGACATCGTGATCGGGGCGCAGCGTCCTACGATGTTGGTGTGAAGGTCTACGATCCGGACAGTCCCGCCAAGTTCGACGTTGCCGACGATGTCCGCCAACGTGAGATGCTCGGGTGGGAAGACGAAGCGCCCATCCGTGTTCGCGGCATCTGGTTCCGGTTGGCCCGAGGGTTCATCGTCCTTGCCGTCATCGCTGCTCTGCTGTGGACGGCCTACAGCTGGTCCCGTGCGTGGTTCGACGAACAGCTCGACCCGCCGGGCGAACAGGGCGCACCCATCACACTCATCGTTCCTGGCGGCGCAACCACCGCCGACATCGCCCGACAGCTCGAAGACCTCGACGTCATCCCCAACAGCACGTTCTTCCGCTATTACGCGCGGGCCAAAGACGAGGGCAACTTCCAGGCCGGCGAATACACGATGCCAACCAATGCGTCGGTCGAAGAGGCGATTACCGTGTTGAACGGTGGCCCCAAGCCGCAGGAGACCACACGGTTCACCGTTCGCGAAGGGCTGTGGGAGTCCGAGATCTTGCCATCGATTGCGGCACAGCTCGACAACGTGACCGAGGCCGACCTTCGTGAGGTGCTTGCCAGCGGGCGAATTCCGGCGCGCTATCGACCCGAGGGCACCACTTCGTGGGAAGGGCTGCTCTATCCCGAGACCTATGAGGTGAATACCGACGACACTGCCGAGGAAGTGCTCCTCAAGATGACCGACGAGTTCTCGAAGGTCACCGGCGAAATGGGGTACGGCGCGGCTGAGTCGATCTTGGGATACTCCGCCTACGAGGTCTTGATCGTTGCCTCGTTGATCGAAGCCGAAGCGCTCATCCCTGAGGAGCGACCCTTGGTTGCGTCAGTCATCTACAACCGGCTACGTGAAGGTTGGCTTCTCGGCATCGATGCCACCTGCGTGTATGCGACCGGCGGGCGCGGCATCGAGCTCACTCGGGAGATCCTCGACACGCCCGGTCCGTTCAACTGTCGCCTCAACAGCGGGTTGCCGCCCACACCCATCAACTCACCCGGCGCCGCGTCGCTGAAGGCTGCGCTCCAGCCGGCAGAAACCACCTACATGTACTACGTGCTCACCGGCGAAGACGGCACCCAAACCTTCGCTGAGACCGAGGAAGAGTTCGAAGCAGCAAAGGCGATTTGTCAAGAGAAGGGGTTGTGCTGAGCTCGTCCTTTGCCCTGCCCATCAGTGGTGCGACTCGTCTGGCCGCCGTGATCGGTGACCCCGTGCGTCACTCACGGTCACCGGCCATCCACAATGCCGCATTCGCTGCCACCGGACTCGACTGGCGCTACCTGGCCCTGCCGGTCGCTGCTGGTCGGGGTGCCGACGCCGTCAAGGCCATGGACGTCTTCGGCATCGACGGCTTGTCGGTCACCATGCCGCACAAGGCCGCAGTCGCCGAAGCACTGGCGCACCTGACACCAGCTGCAGCGGCGCTCGGGGTCTGCAACTGCGTGTTTCGTCGAGAAGGGGATCTGATCGGTGACAACACCGATGGCGACGGGTTCGTCGCTTCGGTGCGAGCCGAGACCGACGTGCGCCTCGAGGGGGCAGCGGTGGTGGTGATCGGCGCCGGAGGAGCGGCACGCTCGATCATCGAAGCGCTTGGTCGGGCCGGGGTTGGGTCGATCAGTGTCGTCAATCGTACAGAATCGAGCGCCCGAGGTGCCGCAGCTCTCTCGCCTGTCGCCACCGTTGGCGCAATGGCCGATGTTGCAAACGCCAACATCGTGATCAATACCACCTCGGTCGGCATGGCCGGCGGGCCTGCCCCCGGTGCCTCCCCCGTACCGGCCGAGCTCCTGCATCGCCAACACCTGGTGTGCGATGTGGTGTATTCGCCGTTGGCGACCCCGCTACTCGCCGACGCTGGTGCCGCGGGTATCGCCGTTCTCGGGGGACTGCCGATGTTGGTGCACCAAGCCGTTGCGCAGTTCGAGCACTGGACCGGTGTGGCCGCACCGCTGGAGGCGATGACGAGGGCCGCTCGCGCTGGCGGTTGAACCCAACTCGTCGGCGCAATTTTCGATTGGCATGCTCAACGACGCCATGGTCGAGCCGAAAGGGGAGTATCCCCCGAATACGACGGTGGATGCACCTACAGTTCAAAGGTCACCGCTCGATCCCCATCGAACGTCTTCTATGAAGGGCACGGCGCCACAATGCTCCAAGGATCACTCGACAACTTTGGACTCGATGAGGTCCTCGGCCTCCTTGCCGACACGGCGAAGACCGGGCGTATGCGTATCACCGGCGACCGAGGATCGGGTTCGTTGTGGCTTGCCTCCGGTCAGCTCATCGGCTCAGAGGCATCACGAGCCGATGCGACCGGCTCGATCGATGAAACCATGTTCGAGTTGCTGCGCTTCTCGACCGGCAACTTCTCGTTCAATTCCGATGAACTGCCCTCCGAGCCGAGCGAAGCCAAGCCGGTCGTTGGCGTGCTCGAGGCTGCGTTCGAACGACTGACCCAATGGCGCGCCATCGAAGCGGTCGTGCCATCCCTGGCCCACGTCATTACCCCGGTATCGACCCTCCCGGCACCGGAAATGACGATCACCGCCGACGAGTGGGACGTGCTCATGGCCATCGGGGCCGGCGTCGAGGTCGGCAACGTATGTGAGCACTTCGGTCTCGGCGAGGTCGAGGGCAGCCGACGCGTCAAGATGCTCGTCGAACGTTCGCTGATCACGATTTCCGCGCCACCCGTTGCGGTTGCACCCAGCGTTGTCGAACCATCTGCTGTTGCGCCGGTAGCCATCGCTGTCAAGGAGTCCGAGCCGATGGTCGAGTCATCGACCGCCGCCGATTCTGATGACTTCGGCTTGGCTCCTGCCGGTCTCACGACCGACGACGACATGTCGGTTTCGGCCACGGTGGGGGCGTTCGATGCGACGCCCGTCGCAGTGCCGCCGATGCCGCCGCAGGCGGAGGATCGTTTCGGGGCTGAGGCCCTGGGGCAAACGCCGGCAGCGCTGCCAACCGAGTCGGGCTTTCTCGACCCGTCCGAGCGAGCGTGGAACCCACTGAGCGAGCAGCAGCACGCGGAGCACGAAGCATCCTCGGCAACTCACAGCGCGCCAGGCCTCGAACCGCCCGCCTACGAACCGCCCGCGTATGACGCGGCGTTCGAGGCTGATACCGTTGCGGCGCCGGCGGTCGAATCAACGCCAGCCGACGCACCTCGGGTCGCTGCGAGCGCCGCTGAGGCCAACGAATTCTCCTTCCGACCAGAACCGACGGTGTTCGGTCGCCAGGACGGCCCATTTCGTCGGGCATCTGATTCAGTGCCGCCTCCTCCTCCAGCGCCGCCAGCCGCCTTCGAGCCGTTCGAAGCGTCAGCGCCACCGCCTCCCGCACCGCCCTCGCCCGCCGATCTCGTTGCGTCTGAGCGAATTGATGGCGCCGAGGCTCGACGTCTGCTGTCGGGTCGAGGCACTGAGCGCTATGACTCCGATCCTGAACTCACCGAAGCTGACGATGACGGCAGCCTGTTGATGCAGTACCTGCGAGACGAAAGCTGACCCTCGTGTCGTCACCTCTGGTGCTGGCGTTGCTGCTCGGTGCCGCCGGATTGATCCTCGGCCCTCTCGTTGGGATCGTGGTCGACCGTGCAGTCGAGCGCGAAACGCCGGCGTTCGAGCATCGCTGCCAGCGCTGCCGCTCCTCGTTGGGGCCAGGCTCGCTCGTTCCGATTGTCTCGTGGTTTCGCCGATGCCCGACCGATCCGAGCCATTCCCGCTGGCGCTACCCCGTCACCGATCTCTCCCTTGCCATGAGCTTCGGGTTCGTTGGAGCACGATTTGGGGCAACGTGGATGCTCGTCCCGTATCTTTTGCTCTTCGTCTCGTTCGTCGCCATGTCGATCATCGACTTGGAGGAGAAGCTGCTGCTCAATATCTTGACGTACCCGACGTTGGGGGTTGCGCTCTTTGGCGTGCTGGTGCTGTCGGGTCCCAACGGTCATGCCGACGGCATCTGGCCGGCGTTGATCGGTGCCATCACCTACTTCGCGATTCTCGGGATTGCGTTCGTGGCCTATCCGCCAGGTCTCGGGTTCGGCGACGTCAAGCTCGCTCCGACGCTCGGGTTGGCAATGGGGTGGGTTGCGGCTGATTCCATCACGGCGGTCATGATGGTCTTGTACGCCCTGCTCGTTGGATTCTTCACGCTTGGCGTGCTTGGCGTCGTGTACGGCCGAGTGAAGGGAGCGGGCCTGAAGGTGGAACTCCCCGCCGGTCCATTTCTCGTTCTCGGCACCTTGGCCATGATCGTTTACTCCGATCCGAGTCTGTCCGAGATCGGCGCAGCACTGCATCCGTGATCGGGAACTAGCCTGAGCGCCATGAGTGACGTCTCTGGTCTGATCTGCGAAACGGTGCACTTGGGTGACGGCCGTTCCTATCCGGTGCTGGTCGGCCCGGGAGCGAGCAGCGAATTGGCCGGCGTGGTGCCGGCAACCGCACGCAAAGCCGCAATCGTGACCCAGGCGAACATCGGGCTCACGGTTGACCCCGGAATCGAGCACCGGGTGTTCACCGTCCCTGATGGGGAGCGAGCCAAGTCGATGGCCGAGTTCGAGTCGCTGATGCGATCCTTCGCCCAGTGGGGTTTGAACCGCAACGATGTGGTCGTCGCCGTTGGCGGGGGAGTGGTCACCGACCTCGGAGGTTTTGCGGCTGCGTCCTACCACCGTGGCATCCCCGTCGTGCATGTCGCCACCACGCTCCTGGGGCAGATCGACGCCGCGATCGGCGGCAAGTGCGGTCTCAACTTGCCCGAGGGCAAGAACCTGGTCGGAGCCTTCTGGCAGCCGGCCGCAGTGCTCTGTGATACCGACCTCTTTGCGACGCTGCCGCCCCGTGACTATCGGGCCGGACTCGGTGAGATGGCCAAATACCATTTTCTCGGTGGGACGTCCCTGGGAGAGCAGGGCGCGATTGGCGAACACAGTCTGAGGGGTCGCACGTTCGAGGACATGACGCTGGTCGAACGGGTTGCCGCCTCGGTGCGGATCAAGGCTGATGTCGTTGCCGCCGACGAACGTGAGGGCGGTCTTCGAGCCATTCTCAACTACGGGCACACGCTCGCTCACGCTCTCGAAACCGCTGCCGGTTACGACCTGCGCCACGGTGAAGCCGTCGCCATTGGATTGGTGTACGCCGCCGAACTGGCCAATGTGCTCGGGCGAATCGACACCGAGCGCGTCGACCAACACCGCGGTGTGGTCAGCGGGTATGACCTCGCCGTTTCGGTTCCCGACGACGCCAAACCTGATGAGCTCATCGGCTTGTTCGCCCGAGACAAGAAGGCGCTCGACGGCGTGACGTTCGTGCTCGACGGGCCAAACGGTGTCGAACCAGTGGTCATCGATGACCCGGCAGTGTTACGAGAAGCTCTCGGTCGAGTCATCGAGCGCACCTCGTGAGTGCCTCACTCTTCAATGGCCTTCCCGCGTTGATCGTCTCCGACGTTGCCCGTCGGGGGGCCGCCGTTCGTGAGGCCCTCGTCGAGCAGGAACTCGACTACCTGGTGGTGACCAAGCCGGTCAACATTCGCTGGCTCTGCGGATTCAACGGTTCCAACGGCACCCTGCTCATTGGTGTCGACGGGATCAGGTTGATCACCGATAGCCGCTATGACCAACAGGCGCATACCCAACTCGCCGCCGCTGGCGTCGAGGCCGAGATCGAGATCGCGCCGAATGGCGTCGCCGGGCTCGTCGCTCGGCACGTCGGTGGTGGGGCCACCGTTGGACTCGAAGCGGATCACGTGACGTGGAACGTCGCTGCGGAATACGAGCGCTGCTTGGGAGCGGTGACCGTGGTGGCGACCAGCGGTCTCATCGAGACGCTGCGGCAGCACAAAGACCCGGGAGAGCGTTCTCGACTCGAACGCGCCTCGGCCATCGCTGATCGAGCGCTGTTGGCGACGATTCCCCTTTTTGCCGAGCGGCCGACTGAGCAACAGTTCGGCGCCGCGTTGGATCACGCCATGCGGCAGGGAGGCGCCGACGACGTGAGCTTCGAGACCATCGTTGCCTCGGGACCCAATGGTGCGCTGCCGCATCACCGGCCGGGCAGTCGGGTGATCGAAGCCGATGATCTGGTGGTCATCGATTTTGGCGCAAAGGTCGACGGGTACGGAAGCGACATGACTCGTACGTTCGTTGCCGGTGGGAATCCGTCGGTCGAGCAACAGCGACTCTATGACGCCGTTGCTGCTGCTCAGGCTGCTGGAGTCGCAGCAGTTCGTGACGGAGCCGACCAGCGATCGATCGACACGACCTGTCGCGACGTCTTGGGCCAATTCGGTTTGGCCGAGGCGTTCATCCACGGCACCGGCCATGGTCTGGGACTCGAGATCCACGAACAACCCATCCTGTCGGCCCGCTCGGTGGGTATCCTCACCGCCGGTCTGATCGTCACGGTCGAGCCTGGCGCCTACCTCCCCGGTTTCGGTGGGGTGCGAGTCGAAGACACCGTGGTCGTGACGAACACCGGGTGTGTACCCATCACCCACTGCCCAAAGGGTCTCGACCCGGCGGCGGTTGCTCGAGCGAATCTCAGTGAGGACGCATCCCATGGCCAACATGACCACGAATGACTTGAAGAACGGTATGACCCTCGAACTCGAGGGTGACCTCATGAGCGTCGTTGAATTCCAGCACGTCAAGCCGGGAAAGGGTGGTGCTTTCGTCCGCACCACGCTGAAGAACGTCCGGAGCGGCGCTGTTGTCGACCGTACCTTCCGTGCTGGTGAGCGGGTCGAGCGAGCATTCATCGACAAGCGGACCCAGCAGTTTCTCTATCGCGACGGCAACGATTACGTGGTCATGGACAACGAGACCTACGACCAGCGCAACGTGTCGGGTGCGGCCCTTGGCGACGCGGTCAACTACCTGGTCGAGAACTCGACTGTCACGTTGCTGACCTTCGGCGACGAGATCGTCGGTGTCGATCTGCCGGCATCGGTCGAACTGGCCATCACCGAAACCGAGCCGGGTGTGCAGGGCGACCGGGTGTCGGGCGCCCGCAAGCCGGCAACGCTCGAGACCGGCCTGGTCGTACAGGTACCGCTCTTCGTCGGCCCCGGTGAGCGGATCAAGGTCGATACCCGAAGCGGCGAATACATGACCCGAGCGTGAGCAACCCCCTGGCCCAGACCCGTCGCGATGCTCGCGAACGAGCGATCGAACTCGCCTACGAATGTGAGCAGCGCAGTATCGGCGTCGACGCACTCCTCGCGGGGCTCGTCATCGACCCCGATCCGTTCGCCGCTCTCCTGCTGAAGGCATCAGAACTCCAGCGTGAGCGGGCCGAAGCGATGATCGCCGAACGATCTCGCGGCTGGTCCCTCGACCGAATGCCGTTGATCGATCGTCTCGTGATGCGGATGGCGGTTGCCGAAATGATCACGACCGACACGCCGACCGGCGTCATCCTGGCCGAGGCCGTCGACCTGGTCGGACGCTATTCGACCGATGAATCGACGCGATTCGTCAACGGAGTCCTCTCGGCGATCGCCAGCGAGCTTCGACCGGACTGACCGCCGGTCTCATTGCCCCCCACGTCATCACCCGGAGACGACTCACTCAGGCTGTGACATTGGTCACACGTTCGGTTGTTCAAGTCCACACGGTTCGCCGACGACAACCAATGCGTGATTCGCTCCTCCCTCATTCGCAAGGTTGCAACTACGACGTTCGCCGCCTCGACCCTGTTTGGGCTCGGCGCAGTCGGAACGGCAGGAGCGGCGACGACCAGCGCTTGGCTCGACACCAACGACCGCAGCGCAGTCGTTGGTGCTTACCAGAACGAGTATGCGAAGGTCACGCCATCGATTGACTGGACGGGGAACCGCAGCACCTGCGACCCCGGTACGACCTCACAGGCGTATCGCACCTCGGTGGTCGAGCGCCTCAACTATTTCCGAGCGATGGCCGGAGTGCCAACCGGCGTCGTCGAAAACACCAACTGGTCGGCACAAGCGCAACAAGCCGCCGTGTCGATGAGCGCCACCGGCCGACTCAGCCACAACCCCGATTCCTCTTTCGCGTGCTTCAGCCCAATCGTCAAGAGCTCGGCGGGAGCCAGCAATCTGTATCTCGGACGGACCGGACCGGCCGCGATCGACGGCTACGTGCAAGACCCCGGTGCCAGCAACGTCAGCGCCGGCCACCGATCGTGGATCTTCCACTCGACACTCCAAGAAGTCGGCGTCGGCGATCTGCCGCCATCATCGACGAACTACTCGGCCAACACCCTTCAGGTGATCGACCCGAACCGGGCCTTCGCCAGCGAGCCATCGCTACGAGAGGCCGACGGGTTCGTTGCCTGGCCAGTGCGCGGCTTCAACCCGGGCGCTCTGGTCTTCGAGCGCTGGTCCTTCACGCTCCGCGGCGCCACGTTCGAAGGGGCGAACGTCACGGTGGCGAAGGGCGGACAGACGCTGTCGAACACCGTGGTGCATCGCAGCAACACGGCCAACGCTGCGCCGTTCCCGAGCATCGTGTGGGAGCCACAGGGCGTCAACACCTCGCCAGCGACTGACGAGACCTACACCGTGACCGTCTCGGGCGTGTCGGTTGGGGCGCAGAAGCGGACGTACACCTACGACGTGATCGTGCTTGGTGCCGGTCCTGCCCAGCAGGTCAGCACCACCTCTGCGGATCACTCTCGGTACATCACCACCGCCTTCAACGACTTCCTGGGTCGCAATCCCAGCGGCGCAGAAATCGCCTCGTGGAACGCCAAGCTCAACTCGGGCACCACCCGGTTCGCTTTCGTGGACCAACTGGCGAGCAGCGAGGAATGGACCAATGTGGTCGTCGATGATCTCTACCGGAACACGCTCGGTCGAGCCGGTGATCCTGGCGGCAGGAACTACTGGTCATCGCAGCTCCGAAGCAACGTGTCGGTCGCCCGGGTTGCCGCGTCGTTCTATGGCAGCCCTGAGTACGTTCGCGGCCAAGGTGGAACCTATGACCAGTGGGTCGGCCAGCTCTACGGTGTGCTGCTCTCACGTGAGGCCGATCCAGGAGGACGCCAGTTCTGGGCGAGTCAGGCAAACATCGTTGGTTCGCATTCGGTGGCCTTCGACTTCTACCAGTCGTTCGAGAGCCGCAAGGAACGAGTGACCGCGCTGTACCAAAAGCTCCTCGATCGTGACCCAGATGTCGCTGGTCGAGACTACTGGGCCGGGGTCCTGTCCTCCGGAAACGACCTCGACCTCGCCGGCCTGCTGGCGAGTAGCGACGAGTACCACGCCCGCTCCTGAGGGCTAGTCTCGGCGAGTGATCGAAAACACTGTCAAGACCCGTTGGACTGCTGGCTCGGAAACGCTCGGACTGTGGCTGGGCACCGCCGATCCGCGCACCGTCGAGATGCTTGGAGCGTTGCCGTTCGACTACCTGAACGTCGATCTCCAGCACGGTCTCGGTGACTACGCCTCGATGCTGGCGTCGTTCCAGGCCATGCGCGCCTCGTCGGCAATGCCGTTCGTGCGGGTGCCGTGGAACGAACCCGGCATCATCGGCCGTGTGCTCGATGCTGGAGCAATGGGTGTGATCATCCCCATGGTGAATTCGGTGCAAGAAGCCGCCGATGCCGTTGCCGCGTGTCGCTATCCACCAGCCGGGCGCCGTAGCTATGGCCCATTGCGAGCCGCCGGTGTGCTCGGCCCACGGTACTTCGAAGAGTCGAACGACAAGATCGCGGTGATCCCGATGATCGAGACTGCCGAGGCGCTCGAGGCAATCGACGACATTCTCGAGGTCGAGGGAATCGACGCGGTCTACGTGGGCCCGTCCGATCTGTCGCTCTCCCTGGGGCTGGCTCCAGGCAACCACAATGATGACCCGCTGTTCACGGCCAGCCTCGAACGCATCATCGATTCGTGTCAACGCCACGGCGTGATCGCCGGCATTCACTGCCAGCCAGACCTCGTTGCGCTCCGGCGTTCGCAGGGGTTCAAGATGATCACGGCGGTCACCGACACGAGTGCGTTGATCGAAGGGGCGCAACGAGGACTCGACATCGCGCTCGGCAAGTGACTGGCCGATGAGCGGCCACGCCGTTCGTCAAGTCGGGCTTCCCGATCGTGCGCTGCTACGCCAAGCAGTCGAGCAGTTCGCTGGCCCTGCCGATTCCAGAGCCGTAGAGACGAGCGCCATCGACTCATGGGTCACCGGATTCGTTGCCAGCCAGCAGTCGTTCGCATTCCTCGCCATGGGAGCGAATGACGAACTGATCGGCTGGGTCTGGGGATCGGTGCACCGACGCCCTGATGGGCCGCCCGTCGCGCGAGTGGAAACGCTCGAGGTTGAGCGCGCGCATCGACGCAGTGGCGTGGGCTCCCTGCTTTTCGATGCTGTCTTTGCCCACGCTCGGCGATGGCAGTGTTGCGAATTGGTGGCCGACATCGGTGAAGGATGCGGCGCGGCGGGCGATGGCTTTGTCGAGTCGCTCCGCCCCGGTATCTCCGCTGGGAAACGCGTGCGCTGGTCGACCTAGCCCGATAGGGTCCTCGGCGTAGTAGTCCGTGAAGCGAGTCCCGTGAGGCCCGCACGGAGCCCGAAAGGAACGTTCATGGCCGAACGCGAACGCCGACGCACGCCCCCATATGGGGGCGTTTTTGTTGCCAGGACCGAAATTCTCGACGCCGACGCCGTGGCCCGAGCGGTTCGGCGAATGGCGCACGAGATCATCGAGCGCAACGAAGGCCTCGACGATGTCGTCATCGTCGGTCTCCAGACCGGAGGAGTGCCCTTTGCCGAGGCAGTGGCCGAAGCGCTCGGTCAGATCGAATCGGTGGTCGTGCCCGTCGGCAAGCTCGATGTTGCGTTCTACCGAGACGACATCAAACTTCGCCCGGTCCTTCCCGAAGCCATCACCGAAGTGCCGTTCGACATTTCTCGAAGTGTGGTCGTGCTGGTCGACGACGTGCTGTTCACCGGTCGAACCATTCGTGCCGCCCTCGATGCGCTGATCGACCAGGGCCGGCCACGAGCGATTCAACTGGCGGTCATGATCGATCGCGGTCACCGCGAAGTGCCGATCCGGCCCGATTTCGTTGGCAAGAACCTGCCAACCCGGCTTTCCGAGGTGGTCAACGCAACGCTCGACGGGGTGTCACTCGGCGAAATGGAACGCTGATGCGCCACTTCGTCGACATCGCCGACCACGACGCGCCCGAACTCACCGAAATCCTGGATCTGGCCGAGCAATTCTCGACCGTGCTCGGCCGAGATGTCCCGAAGGTTCCGGCGCTGCGCGGTCAAACCATCGTGCTCGCCTTCTTCGAGGACTCGACCCGCACGCGAACCAGCTTCGACTTGGCGGCACGCCGCCTGTCGGCCGATGTCGTGAACTTTGCGGCCGGCTCGTCGTCACTCAAGAAAGGTGAGTCGCTCCGAGACACCATCGAGACGATCGCAGCAATGGGAATCGACGGCCTCGTCGTTCGTCATGCGAGTTCGGGAGCGGTCGCCCAAATCCGTCAGTGGACCAACGCCTCGGTCATCAACGCTGGCGACGGCTGGCATCAACATCCGACCCAGGCCATGCTCGACGCGTTCACCATCAGGCGTCGGCTGGGTTCGATCGAGGGCCGCCACATCCTCATTTGTGGCGATGTCGCGCATTCACGAGTGGCCCGCTCCAACGTGGAGGCCTTCACCAAACTCGGTGCAACGGTCACGCTGGTCGCCCCTCGCACGCTGCTCCCTCCAACACTCCAGGGTTGGCCGGTCAGTGTTGCCGATTCGCTCGACGAGGTGATCGGTGACGTCGATGTGGCGTACTTCCTGCGAATCCAGAAGGAACGGATGTCCGAAGCGCTGCTTCCGAGCGACCGCGAATATCGCGCGCACTATGGTCTCACGGTCGAGCGGGCACGAGCCCTCGGCTCTGGGGCCCTCATCATGCATCCTGGCCCGATGAATCGCGGGGTCGAGATCGACCCAGCGGTCGCCGACGATCCTCGGAGTGCGGTTCTCGACCAAGTTTCGAACGGCGTCGCGGTCCGCATGGCGGTGCTCTACCGCGTGCTCGGACCCGGGCAGTTCGACGAGATCGACCCGGAAGGAGCGAAATGACCACCTCTCCTCGATCAGTGTCCGCTC
>JBBQUN010000063.1:0-20040 GCA_038212405.1 Acidimicrobiales bacterium
TGACGTCGCCGATATCGAGCGTGTCGCCGATCGGGCCATCGTGGTCAACCACGGGCGCGTGATCTTCGACGACGCCGTCGACGTCATGCGCCGACGTTTGCCGACGAGCACACAGGTGGAAGTCGCCGTCGTTCATCCACCCTTGGAATCGGTCATCGCCTCGATCTACGAGGAGGGGCCATGACCGCTGCTGCCCCGGTCACCAGCGGGCTGCGGATCGCATGGGTCGGCCGTCGTTCGATGGGTGTTGCCATCGCCAGAACCTTTTCCGCCCGCGGCGGGCTCTTCGTGTCTGGCGGCTTCTACCTGATGGTGACCGCGATCCTGTCCGAGCTGTGGAAGACCGCAGCCCAGGCGAACGGTGGTGCCGTCGCGGGCTACAGCGCAACCGCACTCGTCTGGTACATCGCAACATCGGAGTCGGTGACGATCCCGCTGCCAGTCAAGATGATCGACGACATCGGCGTCGATATCGCCAACGACACCATTGCCATCGAGATGCTGCGACCGATCGCACCCATCGTGGTTCGGGTTGCCACCGAGTTCGGTGTCGTCTTGCCGCGTCTTGCCATGTGCGCGTCGCTCGGGTTCTGTTTCGCTTGGATCTCGGGTGGTCGCCCGATCAGCGGACCGGCATTGCTGCTGGCTGCTCCATCGATGGTGCTGGCACTGCTGTTGAACATCTGCGCCCAGCACTTCTGCGCTGCCGCAGCCTTCTGGGTGCGCGACGCGAAGTCGGCCTGGTTCATCTACCAGAAGCTGGTGTTCGTGACCGGCGGGATGCTCCTGCCGCTCGAGGTGCTGCCATCCGCACTCGCAGACATCACACGTTGGCTGCCGTTCATGACCATGGCCTACGCCCCCGCACGCTTGGCTTCGGGGCATGTCGAACCCGAACTCCTCCTCATCCAACTTGGGTGGTTGGTCGTGCTGGCCGCCGGCGCTTGGTGGGCCTTCGACCGAGGGCAGCGACACCTGATCGGAGGCGCATCATGAGGGCCGCATGGATCACGTTCCGCTTCGCCATGCAGGAAGCGCTCAGCAACCGTCTCGCCCTCTGGATCCAGATGATCGTCATGATCGTGAACGATCTGGTGTGGGTGCTGTTCTGGGTCATCTTCTTCGAGAAGGTCGGGTCGCTCCGCGGTTGGGACGTCGACCTCGTGTTGCTCCTGCTCGCCGTCATGACCACCAGCGGCGGCATCGTCCTCGGGCTGTTCCACAACGTGCGAAACATTGGTTCGCTGGTCGCCGACGGTGGTCTCGACGCTGCGCTCGCACTTCCGACCAACCCGCTCTCACATCTTCTGGTCCGATCAGTCGCCCCCATCAACTTGGGCGACCTGGTGTTCGGCATCGGCCTGTTCGTCTACGTCAGTCGTCTCGAACCGTTGCCGACGTTGCTGTTCGCCATCTGCGTTGTCTGCTCGTCGATCCTGTTGCTGAGCTTCTTGCTGTTGATGGGTTCGATGACGTTCTTCGTCGGCCGCAACGAGGGCGGCGAGCTCGGCTTCCACGCCGTCCTGCTGTTCTCGTCCTATCCGGTCGACATCTTCACCGGCGTCTTCAAGGTGTTGCTCTTCACCGTCGTGCCTGCCGGCTTCATCACCACGGTGCCGGTGCGACTCATCGATGACTTCAACCCGCTACTCGGTCTCGGCTTCGTGGCCGTCACCGCAGCGTTCGCTTTTGTGGCGATCGCCACCTTCCACTTGGGTTTGCGCCGCTACACCAGCGGGGCCACCTGGGTGCGGGCCTGACGCTGCTACCCCTCGGCATCGAGCACCGCCAGCCCGGCAGTCGGCCCTTCGGCTTCGCCTACGGCAACCGCTCGGTTGAGTCTCACCACGGGCGATCCGGTCAGTGCCTCCAAGCGTTCGTACAGGAGCGCGATCGTCGACCAGTCAGTGTCGGTGGCGACCGCCGCTCGTGCGTGTTCGGCGACGATGAGACCTTGAAGCCGGAGGACCTCGCTCTCACCGCTGCCGACCGGCACACCGTTGATCAGTTCGATCCCCTGGCGAAGCTGTTCATGGTCCCAAAGCGACCGATCCTGTTCCGACAGTGTGACGAGCTCGCCTTCGCTCACTCGTGCCCCACGCCTTGCGTGTTGTAACAACAACAGTCCGTAGAGCACTTGCACCTGTTCCGCGTCTGGCACCAACTGAAGGAGCACTGCTGCCAAGGCAACGGCTTCGCCGGCGAGGTCCGATCGCAGCAGATCGGGCCCACTCGCCGGGGCATACCCGGCGGTGAAGGCGAGGTAGATCGTCTGGCAGACCGCATCGAGTCTCATCCGGAGCTCATCATCGACCGGTGAGGACAACGGGATCCCGGCAACGACGATCTTCTTCTTGGCACGAGTGATTCGGGCGGCCATCGTCGCTTGGGGAACGAGAAAGAGCCTGGCGATCTGATCGGTCGGCGTCCCGATCACCAGCCTCAGCGCAAGCGGCGATCTCGACTCGGGGCGTAGGGCCGGATGACAGCACAGGAGAATGAGCGCGAGGCGTTCGTCATCGACTGCACTGATGTCGCCCAACGGAAGCGGCTGCGTCCAGTTCGGGCTGACGGCGAGCAGCGGCGTCTTGCGGCCATGCATGGCTTCCGAGCGCAACTGGCCGATGACCACTCGGGATGCGGTGGTGTAGAGCCAACCGGCCGGGTTGTCAGGAACGCCAGCGGCTGGCCAGCGTTCACTCGCCCGAGTGAACGCCTCGCTCAGCGCATCCTGGGCCAGATCGAGGCGGCGTGTCCTCGCAACGAGCAGCGAGAGTAGACGGCCCCACTCGTTGCGGTGACAGTCGGTGAGAGCCTGCTCAGCCAGACCCTTCTCAGCCAGACCCTTCTCAGACCGTGCCCGATCAGCCCATGTCGACGACAGGGCGAATCTCGATGTCATAGCCGGGCAGGATCCGGCAGAGGTCGGTCATCGTGTCGAGATCGGGCGCCTCGACGACGTAGAAGCCGCCGATCTGCTCGGTCGATTCAGCGAACGGTCCATCGGTGATGACCATCTCGCCGCCAGTGGTTCGAAGGGTGGTCGAAGGTCGCTTCTTGCTCTTCGGGTGTGAGTTGATCCCATGGTCCGACGTCGCCGTCACCGGCGAGCAACACGAAGTACTTCATCTGCTTCCTCCTGATTCACGATCGGCGAGGGCCGCCGCTCACCACCATGACGCGTGACGCACCCCAAAATCGACAGCCGACACCGAAAAGATCCCGAATCCTCCGCTCAGCTCGCTTGAACCACGCAGAACTCGTTGTGCTCGGGATCGGCCGAGACGTTCGTCCGATAGGCGCCATCGTCATCGTGCTCGGCAACCACCGTGGCGCCCAGGCCAATAGGGCGCGCGACCTCGGCTTCGAGGTCATCGACGAACAGGTCGAGTCTGGTTGATTTATCCAAGATCGGGCCTGATGTAGCCACTTCACATGATCAACCAAGTGAGTAGGTTGATCATCTTGTCAACTACTTGATGCTGTATGATCACCGCCCGTGACCGATGAACGAAAGCTCACGGCGGCCGAAGCGGCAGCCCGGCTCGGGGTGAAGCGGCAGACGCTTTATGCATACGTCAGCCGCGGCGTGCTGGCGCGCACCATGTCGCTCGACGGCAAGACCAGCCTGTTCGACCCGGCCGATGTCGATGCGCTGCGCTCACGGCGCCACCGCACGGTGCCGGGCGAAGTCGGCACCGTGATTGCTTCGTCGATCACCACCGTGACCGACCGGGGCCACACCTATCGCGGGGTCGACGCGGTGAGCCTGGTCGAATCGGCATCGTCGTTCGAGTCGGTGGCCGACCTCATCTGGGGGAACGAAGGCCGTTGGCAACTCGACCCGTCCGACCTTGGATACCTGCGGGCGACCCAAGCGGCGATGCCAAGCGAGACACCGCTACTCGACCGGCTGCGCGTTGCCGTCGCCACCCTGTCGGCAACCGACCCGCTCCGCCACGACCCCTCACCCGGCTCGGTCATCGCCGCCGGCCGCCGGATGTTACTCGGCATGGTCGCCGCACTTCCCAAACAGCACCTGGGTCCGCACGACCAATTGGCCGACCAATTGTGGATGGCGCTGGCCCCCGATCCCGGCACCCTGGAACAGCGAGCCGCTCTCAATGCTGCCCTCGTGCTGCTCGCCGACCACGACCTTGCCGCATCGACCTTCGCCGTTCGGGTTGCTGCTTCGGTGCGGGCCGACCCTTATTCGCTCGTGACCACCGGGCTTGGCGCCGTCGGTGGACTCCTCCACGGAGCCGCAAGCGGCGCGGTTCACCGGTTCCTGGAGGCGGCCGAAACCAACGGTGTCGAGCAGGCATTCGGACAACACCTGGCCGACGGCCACCAGATTCCCGGCGTTGGCCACAAGGTGTACCGCAAGCGAGACCCGCGCGAGGAAGCGCTGCTGCTGCTCCTCGAAGACGGCTGGGGCGGCGACCCGCTCTATGACACCGTCGAGCACCTCCGCTATCTGATCGTCACCCGCCTCGACGCGCCGCCCAACGTCGACTTCGCTCTCGGCGCTCTCACCTGGTTGGCCGAGATGGACAACGATGCCGGCGAGTTCTTCGCCATTGCCCGCACCGTCGGCTGGCTTGCTCACGCGATCGAGGAGTTCACCGAGCCGCCGGTGCGCTTCCGTGTCGTCGCCCGAGGAACCGGTCGACGACCAGACCTTCCCGAGGACTGAGGATGCCCTCTGGCCGCTTCGCCCCGAGCCCGACCGGTGACCTCCACCTCGGCAACCTTCGCACCGCCATGATCGCCTGGCTGTTCGCCCGCAGCGACGGCGCCGACTTTGGGCTTCGCTTCGAAGATCTCGACTCGGCGACGGTCCGACCCGAGTTCTACGAAAGCCAGGCTGGCGACCTTGCCGCTCTCGGGCTCGACTGGGACGAGCCGATCATTCGCCAAAGCGACCGGCTGCCCGTGTATCACGCCGTTGTCGACCAGCTGCTCGCCGACGATGCCGCCTACCCCTGCTACTGCTCTCGACGCGAGATCCGTGAGGCCACCCAGGCACCAAATGGACCCTGGTCCCCGGGCCGGTACCCGCAAACGTGCCGAAACCTCACTCTCGCCCAGCGATCCGAGCGCGAGCGAGCGGGGCGACCGCCCGCATTCCGACTCCGCACCGATGAGCCAACGATCACGTTCGACGACCTACTGGCCGGGCCGAGCGAAGGGGTCGTCGATGATTTGGTGATCCAACGCAACGATGGCACGCCTGCGTACAACCTCGTCGTTGTGATCGACGACGTCGCCAGCGACATCGAGGTGGTCGTCCGGGCTGATGATCTGTTGTCGTCGACACCACGCCAGATCGAGGTGGCTCGGGTCCTGGGTTTGCCGCCACCCCGCTACGCCCATGTACCCCTGGTGCTTGCACCGAGTGGTGACCGTCTGGCCAAGCGAGACGGTGCTGTCACCCTGGCCGACCGAGCACTGCTTGGCGAAACACCGGCTCAGGTGCGCTCGTACCTCGGCTCGACCCTCGGCCTGTGCAACGCAGGCGAACCGGCCGACATGCACCAGTTGCTCGAACGATTTGACCCGGCAAGACTTCCCCGGGAACCACTCACGCTCGCGGCCCAACAACTCGGTAGCTGAAGCCAGGCGAAATCAGAACTTGCGCCACTCGTCGGGCATGCGTCCCAATGCCACCATGCGCTCCTCTGCCCACAGCGGGATCTCGACGTCGACGCCGTCGCGAACCTTGGCCACCTGTTCGCCCTCCTCGTCCCAGATGTGACAGGTATTGAGATTGAACATGAGATTGCGCATGCGATCCTCAGAGGTGAGCGCAACCGGGACTGCTCCCGGGTCTTCGCGCATGGCCAGGCTGCGCATCGACCAACTCGACTGGATCGCCACCGGCGCCATTGCCTGGAGGAGCGCCCCGATGTGGGTGCATCCCTTGGGTCCGCCAAGGGTGTCTTTCACCTTGCGGGCGAAGCCCCGGGCGATCGACATGCCAACCAGCTGCTGGTAGTCGGGCTCGATGGCGGTGCAGCCGCGGTGCGGTGTCGTCGGCATCTCGACCGCCACCTCGAGGATGGTCATGCTCGGGAAGTCGAGCAGTAGCTGGACATGCATCTGATGCACCGAGAGCGGTTCGGGGTCGCCTTCGATGTAGATCCCGGGTGGCTTCTGGTCGTGCACCTTGCCGTCGAGCAGCATTCGGTCAGGACCTTGACGGTAGGCAGTGACGTCGTAGGTGCGGTGGTGGATCAGGGTGCCAGTTGGCTCGGGCAGCGACATGGGGACACAACCTAGAAGATGACACCTGGCCAGCCCAAACGCGGTTGGCGACGTCCTTGCCGAGCCTGCCAAGTGAAACAAGGTGTTCGTCCACTTGGCAGGCTCGGTTCCTTCGCCTCAACTGGTATACGTCAGCTGCTGGAACTCGGCGGACTCTGAGAACCACAGCGTCGTCTCGGCCCGAGACAATCCTGCGTCGATGAGGCTTTTCCAGTACATCAGGCCAGCGGCGTCAGGCTCGCGGTCCATCACATTGCGGTAGAGCACGGTGAGGAATGCGTTGTCATCGAGATCGTCGTACGTCGTACGGAACTCGGAGCTGGTGACGAACATCTTGGCGATCGTCTGGAGCGCTGTCCCGGAGCGATGCTGAGCGACCCAGTAGCTCTGACCGAGTCCGTCGGGCTGCCGACTGAACACCGCCATGTACAGCCGAGCCACGGTTCCGTCGGTTCCTGTCGACGCCGAGAGATCACCGAGGATCTCTCGTGCGCCGACGACGTTGAACTCGATCGTCTTCGATGACGAGTTCCCGAGAACGTCGGTGGCCTCGACGACCAGGCGATGCTGGCCGCGGTCCAGTCCGGACAGCGACACGGTTTCGACCGATTTCCCGTCGAGCGCGATGTCACACGCTGCCATTGGCGAGGTGTCGTCGCACTTGATGGTGATCTGACGATCTTTGCCCTGGGTGAGGGTGGCACCGTTGGTCAGCCCGACCACCGTGATCGTTGGCGCAGTCAGGTCGAGGTCGAGTTGATACACCACATTCATCGTTGCGGCGAACAGCCGTCCTTCGGATCCGATCACGATGCGCGGACTCTCGAAGTGGATGATGTCGAGAGCGTCCACGCCATCGAACGTACCAACGGTGGTGATCGTCCCATTCGGCAGTCGACGCTGGACGTTGGTTCCATCCATGAAGTAGACGGTGCCGTCGGTGGTCCCTGCGAGATCAACAGCACCTCGATGGGGGCTGAGGAAATACCCATCGGGTAGGTCCGCGACCAGCTCGTTTCCAACCCCAGGGGTGTAGCGATAGAGGTTGCCCGTTCCATCCACGCGGTAGAGCAGTGATCCGTCAGCCTGCGGAACCAACCCAACGATCGCACCGTCGGAAGGGATATCGATGTACTCCCAGGATCCGTCCTCGGCCATGCGGGCGACGTCGTACATCCCCTCCGGCGTCCAAATCCCGAACGGCATCGTCAAGGTCGCTGCGCCGTCAGGGCCGAACTGCAGCGATGGACCTTCCATCATCATCATGTGCATGAAGTCGCCGAGCGGTTGGCCGACGGCCGTGGTGGTTCCATCGTCGGCGATGGTGACCAACCGTGTTCCGTCGATCGTCTCGCTGATTCCGTGGAGAACTCCGCCGGGACCCGAAGCGATGGCAAAGATGGGCTCAGCCAGCGTGATCGTGGTCGTCACCGATCCCTCGATCCGCACCAGGGTCATGAAATCGGTCAGCACGTCGACCCGGCCGGTGCTGCTGACCGCGACACCGTTGATCCAACCGTCGGTACGGAACTTCTCGACGACACTCGGAAGCGCCGGCGCCGGCGCCTCGGTCGTTGCCGCCGCAGGGGCAACAGGGACTACGAATGCCGAGAGCGGGGCTGCCGCAGCGACGATGGGTAGGAGAACGAGACGGGCTTTACCCCGACGAGTGGTTTTGTTCATGGAACAGTAGTCGTGGAGCGGGGTCGAAGAATGACAGATCGCACGTCAAAGGCAGGCAAGATGAGTTGATCGGCCCAGGGCGAGGTCCATGAATCAATCGAGTCCGACCGCGGTCTTCGACGAGCAGATCGGATGACCTAGCGGCACTAACCCGGCTGACAGGTCGGGCACCACCAAATGTTGCGGCCGTCGATGACGGCTGCGGTGATCATGGTGCCACAACGCCGACATGGCTGACCCTGGCGCTTGTAGGCATAGAGACGGCCTGAACGGGGGATCTCGGACCGTTTGTCGTAGCCGACCTCGACGGGGTCAACGGTCACGATCCGACCCAACGCCTCGCCGGCTTTGAGCTCGTCGACCGACAGCGACCAAATGGCGTCGACGTCGGCCCGCTTCACGTCTTTCGACGAGATGAACGGATGGATGCCGAGCGCAAACAGGAACTCGGCCCGGTAGACGTTGCCGATCCCGGCAATCACTTTCTGGTCCAGGAGCGAAGCACCGATGGGGATGGTGCGGGTCGAGAGTCGTTTCGCCAGTTTGTCGGCGCCGTCATCAGGATTGACGATCGGGTCGGGCCCGAGCCGATCGATGATCGCGTGCACGCCGTCGCGATCGATGACTTCGCACACCGTCGGGCCGGCCAGATGGAGCTGGTCGGTCGAGCTTTCGAGTAACAAACGACAGTTCGGCGACGGTTCCTGTTTGGCTGGCAGCTTCGAGACACGGAACTTGCCGAACAACCCCAGATGAATGTGGACGACCACATCGTTGTCGAAGTCATAGAAGAGGTGCTTGCCGTAGGCGTGCATCCGCTCGATCGTTCGCCCATCGAGCATCGCGGCGCCATCGCTGAAGCGACCCTGAGGCGAACTGGCCGAGACCGACTTCCCGGTGAACCTCCGGCCCTGGAGGCGGGCAGCTCGATGAATGACGTGTCCCTCAGGCATTGCCTACCGCCACCGCCGCGGCGAGGAGCGCAGGACGCGTGCCAGCCGAAAATCGAGACGATGAGCACGGGTCACAGCAGCAGCTCGGAAACGGTGAAGATCGTGAGCCCGGCAAGGCCGCCGACGACGGTGCCGTTGATGCGGATGAACTGGAGGTCGCGGCCAACCTGGAGTTCGAGCCGTTCCGCGGTCTCTTGTGTGTCCCAGCGTTGGACGGTGGTGGCGATGAGATCGGCCACCTCGTCTCGGAACTGCTCGGCGACGTACCCCGTTGCCCCGCTCACCCAGTCGTCGATCTTTGCCTGGAGCGACGGATCGGCGACGATTGCTTTGCCCGCATCGACCAGGGCCTCCTCGAGTCGGACTCGCAGCTCCGAATCGGGGTCTTCCGCCGCTGCGATCAAGCCCGATTTGGCCCGTGACCACAACGTGTTCGACCACGCCCGCACCTCGGGGTGAGCCAGGAGTTCGAGCTTGAGCTGCTCACCCCGCTCGATCATCTCGGGACTCGTCTTCAACCGCTCGGAGAACTCCAGCGTGCGAGCGTTGATCTCCCGGCGGAGCTCGTGGTCGGGATTGGTGCCGAGGTCGGAGAGGAAGCGACCAACCGCGTCGTAGATCTTGTCGAAGATGCGATCGTCGATCTGGTCGGGCACCCACCACGGCGATTCCTCGGACAACCGCCTGCGGAAGGCAACACGATTGTCGAGCAGGAACCGATGCAGCCCGGTCAGGGTGCTGCCCAACACCACGTCGTGATGTCCCGCTTCGATCCCGGCATCGATCGCCTTGCCGACGAACGGGGCGACGGGGATGGCCCGCACTCGGTGCTCCAGCAGCTCTTCGATCCCGCTCTGCACCGAGTCATCAGACAACACCTCGGTCACACCACGCACGAGGGCTGCACTCTGCTCACCGACCGAGGTCGCATGCGCCGGATGGGTCAGCCACTCACCGATTCGCCGACCGAGGTGTGCATCGTCGAGCCGTTCGGTCAGCACCTCTCTGGTCAAGAAGTTGTCTCGAACGAAGCCACCAAGGCTCTCGCCAATCTGATCCTTGCGCTTCTGGATGATGGCGGTGTGTGGAATCGGCAGTCCGAGGGGATGGCGAAACAGCGCGGTGACCGCGAACCAGTCGGCAATGGCTCCCACCATGGCGGCCTCGGCGGTTGCCCGGATGTAGCCGACCCAGTGGTGATCGGCTTCCTGCCAGCGGGCGATGACGAATACGACCGCGGCGAAGACCAAGAGCGCGGTGGCGAACCGCTTCATCCGGCGAAGGTCGTGCCTGCGCTGTTCGTCGTCGTCCATCGAGAGCATGCGGTCGTCGCTCAGAGCTTGGCGAAGAGCCGCTTGGCCTGCTCGGCGGCCTTGGCCCGCACCTCGGCAGCGTCGACGGTGGTCACCACACCATTGTCGAGCACCTTGCGACCCTCGATCACGATGTCGATCGGGCGCACGTCAGTGGTGTAGGCCAGATGCCACGGATCCATGGTTGGGTACGACCACGTCACGATGTCGTCCTTGGCGTCGGGCATGAGTTCCCAGCCGCCTTCGAGCCAGCCCCACGCCTGCTCCGGCGTCGTGGTGACATCGATCTCGCGCTGTTTGAGAAAGGCCAGTTGGAACTCGGCAATCATGTTCGCGCCGATGCCGTCGGTGCCAAGCACGACGGAGGTGTTGAACCGGCCGGGGTAGGCGTAGCCAACGGCGTTGTTCATGTTGGAGCGGGGGTTGTGCACGATGATGCCGTCGAAATCGACCCCATCGGGCAGGTTCACTCCGTGAACGAGCAGCCAGTCGATATCGGACCGGCGAGCGAGCTCGGTACCGGGCCCGGTATCGACCATTCCCTCGGCAACGTGCACGTGCACGCCGACCCCGTGGTCATCGGCCAGACCGGCTGCAGCATCGATCGTTGCCTCGCTACAGGTGAACGCGGCATGCAACCCGACCATGCCAACACCGCCCTCGGAGAGGAAACGGTCGTTCTCGGCCAGGCCGGCCTTTGCGCCTTCGGGGCCATGACGATCGGTCACGCCGTAGGCGCAATTGACACGGACCCCAACCTCGGCGCAGGCGTTGGCAATCACACTCAGGCTGCCCTCGATCGCATTCGGCGATTCATGATGATCGATGATCGCCGTACAGCCCGACTCCAGCGCCTCGAGAGCTCCGAGCTTCGCCGACCATTCGAGCATCTCGAGGTCGAGCGCCGTGTCGACTCGCCACCACACCTGTTCGAGCACCGACTTGAACGAGGTCGGCGTCTGGGGCGGCGCCGGCATGCCCCGCACGAGTGCTGAGTACAGATGATGGTGGGCGCAGACCAGCCCGGGAGTAACGCCCTGACCGGGCAGCGGTTCGACATCAGCCATGGATTGAACCTAGGCCAAGAATCGCCGATTGAGTCGGCGATGAGGAACCGTGTGGCGAGTCGAGCAGCCACTTCGTCAAGGCCGACGGTGATCGTTCCGATATCAGGTTCGTGACGAGCCACCCCGACCCGTTCGGTCCCCCGCCGACCGAGCCACCCAGGCTCGGCGCGACTCCGACCAGCGCAGGCCCGTCGGCACCGACCCACCTCGCCAAATCGGGCTTGGCCGGCCAGCGCACCCCGGTGATTTGGGCCGGTGCCCTGGCAACGATTGGCTTCGCCGGCCTCACCGGGTTTCTGCTCGACAGCCGATGGTCCTACCTCAGCCTCGGCGCTGCGCTCGCTGCACTCCTGCTCGTCGTGCTCGGCGTATCAACGCCCCCAATCCGACCAGATGACGTCGGCCCATGACCACCTCAGTCCCTGACCACCTCAGCTACTGACTATCTCAGCTACTGACCACACCAGCCAGATCGAGCAACACCGACAGCAGTACGTTGGCTCCCGCTTCGATGTCGTCGGTGTCGGTGTGCTCTGCCGGGTTGTGACTGATGCCGAGATGGCTCGGCGTGAAGATCATGGCGGTTGGCGCGACGCGGGCGAACATCTGCGCGTCGTGGCCTGCGCCCGACGGCATTCGCATCGTCGTCAGTCCGGCCTCGACGGCCGCCGCCTCGATCCGGTCGGCGACCATTGGATCGAACGCAACCGGAGCAAAGCGGGCAAGTGGTCGACTGCTGATCGTCACCCCTTCGCGTTCGGCCAGTTCCTTGATCTTCGCCTCCAAGCGCTCTTCGGCTTGCTGGAGCAACTGCTCGTCGGTGTTGCGAAGGTCGACGGTCATGGTGGCACTGGCGGCAACGACGTTGACGAGGTTCGGTCGCAGTTCCAATCGGCCCACGGTGGCCACCTGAGGGTGGCCGAGTTCGAGCGCCAGCCACCGAACGAAGGTCGTGATCTCTGCCGCCACCCATGCCGGATCATGACGCAGGCGCATCGGCGTTGTTCCCGCGTGGTTCGACTGACCGATGATCTCGATCTCGGTCCAGGAGATCCCTTGCACCCCCTCGACGACCCCGATCTGGATCCCGGCCTCTTCGAGCACCGGCCCCTGCTCGACATGGAGCTCGACGAATGCTTGCGGCACCAGCCCCGGAACGGGCGCCGCACCCAAATAGCCGATCCGATCGAGTTCGGTACGAACGGTCGTGTTGTCGATACCAACGGTGTCGTACGCCTCCTCGACCGGCAGTCCACCCACATAGACCAGGGATCCCATCATGTCGGGTTGATACCGCGCCCCTTCTTCGTTGGAGAAGAACCCCACCGACAGCGGATGACGAGTGCGAAGGCCGGCAGCCAGCAGCGTCTCGATGACCTCGAGCCCGGCGAGCACGCCGAGGTTGCCGTCGTAACGACCGCCGGTGCGGACCGTGTCGATGTGGCTACCCGTCATGACCGGCGGCAGGTCTTCGGTTCCTTCGAGCGTCGCGATGACGTTGCCGATGGCGTCGACGCGAATCTCGAGCCCCAGATCTTCCATCCAGGTGACGACGAGGTCTCGTCCCTGACGATCGGCGTCGGAGAAGGCCAACCGCGCCGAACCCGTGGTCCCTTGAATGCCGCCAATGCTCGAAAGGGTCGCCAAACGGTCTTGCAGCCGAGCGGAATCGATCCGAAGCGGCGCACCGCGGTCGACGGTGGTGGAGGGATTCACGGCAGTCACGCCCGCCATCGTCGGGCTGATACCTCCAACTGTCAATAGACGGTTGTCACCCCCCGTCGATCGGGTCGGGCAGCAGCGGCACGGTGAAGCCGGCCTGCTTGCCGACCAAGGCCGCTCGGCCAATGGCCGTGCTGCCAAACCGATCGCGCACGGTGTCGAGCGCGGTATCGAGTTCGACCGACGACCGGGTGTCGAACGGCAGAGACTGTTGCACCGCATCGGCCGAGGCGAGATTCGAGATGGTGAACCCGAGGAGCGTGAGCTTGCGCTGAGCGATCTCGTCTCGACGAGCGACCAGCAGGATTCGTGCGACGTCGAGAAAGGTCGCGGTCGAGGCCGTTGCCTCGTGGAGCGTGTGCGATCGAGTGTCCCGGGTGAAATCACCGAAACGGAACCGGAGGGTGACCGTGCGGCCGACCCGGTGACCATTTCGCAATCGCCGAGACACTCGATCGACCAACTCCAGCAACACGCCCTCGAGGTCGGTGAACGACGTGTCCCGCCGACCCAGCGCTCGCTGCGCTCCAATCGACGAACGCCGTTTGCCGGTCACGACTCGTCGGGCGTCGATGTTGTGTGCGAGCGCATGCAGGTGATGGCCCGACCCCTTCCCCAGCACCGAAGCCAGCGGCCCCTCGCCGAGCGCCGCCACCTGGCCAACGGTGAAGATCCCTCGCTCGGCCAACTTCGTTGCCGTCTTCGGCCCAACGCCCCACAGCCGCCCAACGGGAAGTGGGTGAAGGAAGTCGAGCTCGCCGTCGGGTTCGACGACCAGCAACCCATTCGGCTTGCACACCCCACTCGCCACCTTGGCCAAGAACTTGGTGCGGGCGACCCCGACCGAGATGGCCAAGCCGACCTCGCTCTCGACCCGTCTCCGGAGTTCGATGGCGATCTGCTCGGGCGGGCCGACCAAGCGCCACAGACCCGACACATCGAGGAAGGCCTCGTCGATCGAGATGGGCTCGACCAGTGGCGTGGTGTCGTCGAAGATCTCGAACACTGCACGACTGGCCTCGGTGTAGGCCTCCATCCGGGGCGACACCGTGATGAGCTGCGGGCAGTGTTCTCTGGCCAACCGGATCGGCATGGCCGTGCGAACACCCATGGCCCGAGCCTCGTAGCTGGCCGCCAGGATGACCCCGCCGCCAACGGCCATTGCCACCCCCCGCAGATCGGGTCGATCTCGCTGCTCGACCGAGGCGTAGAACGCGTCGAGGTCGGCGTGGAGGATCGAGGCCGGAGCTGGGCCCCTGATCGCCTCGATCTCGATCTTCGCTTGCATCGAACACATGTTCGATACTGTAGCGATGTTCGTTACACGACGCCCGCCTTCTTGAGTTGTGCTCGAACGTTCGGTGGTGTGAGCGGGAAGTCGTTGAACCACACCCCGGTGGCGTCGTGGAGTGCCGCCGCGATGGCCGGGGCATACGGAATGAGCGGCATCTCGGCGATGCCGCGGACGCCGAACGGGCCGCGAGGATCGGGGATCTCGACCAACACCGATTCGACGTGCTCGGGAATGTCGCCGATACCGGGAATCAAATAGCCGCTGAATCGAGGGTTGAGCACCCGGCCGTTCTCGACCACCAGCTTCTCCGAGAGCGCATAACCATGGGCCTGGATGATGGCCCCCTCGACCTGGCCGACCGCCAGCTGCGGATTGATGACTCGACCGGCGTCAACCGCGCAGGTCACGTTGTGGACCACGATATGCCCCGTCTCGATGTCGACCGAGAGATCAACGGCCTCGGCGACATAGCCGTACGCGAAATTGGGCGTCGTTGGCGCCCCTTCGGGGTCGAGCGGTTCGGTTGGTGGCGGCACGTAGCGGAACTCCCCAACGGCCGGTCGCTCGCCATCACGCCACGCCTTGTCGGCCTGTTCGGCAGCGCCGAGGATGGCGTTGCCGGTCATGAACGACAGCCGGGAGGCCGAGGCCGAGCCCGAGTCGCCCGTGGTTGCGGTGTCGGAAAACGTCGGCCGGACTCGGTCGAACGGCATACCGACGGCTTCGGCCACCATCTGCACGAAGGCGGTGTGGGCGCCCTGGCCAACCTCGGCACCGGCCAAGAAGACCTCGGCCCATTCGGGCTGGTCGCCACTGTCGCCCTCTTCGTTCGGGTACAACACGATCTTGGCGACCGACCGCTCGGGGAAGCCGAACGAAAAGCCAACGTTCTTGTAGGCGCAGGCAAAACCGCGACCTCGACGGACGGCTCCGCTGGACGGCGCAAGCGAGGCAAACGACGCCAGCGGCACCACGGGTCCGAGTGGCTCGTCCCACGACGCAGCGTCGGCGCACGCTTCGATCACTTCGGGCATCGAAACACCCGGTGGCATCTCGGTGCCGGTGATCCCGATCGAGCCTTCACCCAGTGAGTTGCGGCGCCGGATCTCGACCGGGTCGATCCCGGTGGCCTCGGCCAACTTGTTCATCTGGCTCTCGGAAACGAAACAACCCTGCGGACCGCCGAACCCGCGAAACGCTCCGCCAGGAACAGCGTTGGTGTAGACGGCGTAGGAATCGATGCGAGCGTTCGGCACCTCGTAGGGGCCGGCCACCGTGAGATGCATGTTCCCGAGCACCTTGTTGGAGGTGTAGTTGTAGGAACCGGCATCGAGATAGCCATCGGCCTCGACGCCGAGAATGAGGCCGTCGCTCGTCGCGGCCAGACGAGCATGCACTCGGCCGCGGTGGCGCTTGTGGTGGCCGACGATCGACTCTTCACGACTCCACTGCGAACGGATCGGACGCTCGATGCCCTTGGCCCAGAGCTTCTGCACTGCGAGGGCGAGCACGATCTGCATCGTCATGTCTTCGCGTCCGCCGAAGGCCCCACCGATCGGCGGATAGATCACACGGACCGCCTCGTCGGAAAGGTCGAGGGCATGGGCGATCTGCTCGCGGTCTTCGTGGGTCCATTGGCCACCGATCTCGACAGTGAGCCTGCCCACGTCGTCGACATAGGCGAGCGCCGCCTCGGGCTGCAGGTAAGCGTGTTCCTGGTAGGGCATCTCGTAGGTGCCTTCGACGATCACGTCGGCTCGAGCAAACGCGTCGGCCACGTCACCCTTGCGCACCACCAGGTGGTAGTAGGCGTTGGTGTCGAGTCCGTTCTCGGGGTGCAGCATTGGCGCACCGTCGGCCAGAGCGGCGTCGAGATCGGCGAGGATGGCAAGCTCTTCCCAATCGGCCTCGATCAGAGCCGCAGCAGCCAACGCCTGCGCCGCCGTGTCAGCGACGACAACGGCCAACTGATCGGCCTCCCAGCGAGACACGTCGGCTGGCACGTTGGACCGACCCGTCGTGGTCGGACCGATCAGCACCGGCTGGTCGTTCATCGTGAGGCCGTATTCGTTCACCGGAACGTCGGCGGCGGTGACCACGAGCAGCACACCCTCGGCCGCTTCGGCTGCCGCGGTATCGAGGCGAGTGATGCGAGCGTGCGGCTGATCGGTGAAGACGATGACGGCGTGAGCAACGTTCTCGGGCCAACGGTCGCCCGGGTAACGAGCGGCGCCGGTGGTCTTGGCCTCGGCATCGGGCCGGGCGACGACCTGGCCCATGCCGGTCTGGTTGGTCTTGTCGGCTCCCGTCGTCGCGCTCATGACGAGACAGCTTTCGAACCGTTCAGCGACA
Source organism: Acidimicrobiales bacterium (assembly GCA_038212405.1). Lineage (GTDB taxonomy): Bacteria > Actinomycetota > Acidimicrobiia > Acidimicrobiales > SZUA-35 > JBBQUN01. The sequence continues at coordinate 16,652 of JBBQUN010000063.1, forward strand.
CTTGCGCCTCGATGATCTTGTAGTAGCCGGTGCAACGACACAGATTGCCGGACAGGCCGAGCTCGATGTCGTTCGCCGTGAGGTCGCCGCATTCGTTGGCCAGGGCCGAACCGGCCATCAAGAAGCCGGGTATGCAGTAGCCACACTGCACCGCAGCATGATCGATGAACGCCTGCTGAAGCGGATGAAGTGCAGCGTCGCTGGCGAGGCCCTCGATGGTGACGATGGTGGCACCCTGGGCCCGACCCGCTGGCACGAGGCAGCTGAGCACCGACGTGCCCTCCAGGTGCACGGTGCACGACCCGCATTCGCCCTCGGCACACCCTTCCTTGGTGCCGGTGAGCATGGCCGATTCGCGAAGCCAGTCGAGCAGGCTCGAGGGCGTCCATGGTGCCTCGACACCGCTGCCGTTGATGGTCGCCGAGATGAGGTCGCCGTCGGCCAACTCGACCGTTGCTGCCGGGGTCACTGGAGCAACAGCGGGACCGCCGATGACCGGGATCATGGTCGGCCACGTCTGGCCCTGTTCGTTGCGAGCGATCGCCCCGAGCATGCGCTTGATCATGATGGGAATGAGATCGGTTCGGTACTCAGCCGTTGCCCGCAGGTCGTCGATCGGTTGCACGGCGGCGGCCGCAGCCGTGGCCGCCGCAGCGATCGAGCGAGCGTCGAGCGGTGACCCAACGAGTGCGGCTTCGGCCTCGGTTGCTCGAACGATGGTGGGGGCGACCGAGCCGAGGGCGATACGAGCCGAGCTCACGGTCTGGGTGCCGGTCTGGGCGCCCTCTTCGTTGCTGGTTTCGAAGCCGACCACGATGGCGATGTGCACGACGGAGATGGACTGGGCCTTGCGCAGACCGAGCTTGAGGTAGAGGCCCCGTTCGCCGGGTTCGAGCGGGCGGATCGTGAGGCCGGTGACGAGTTCGTCGGGCGCCATCACCGTCGTGCGGACACCGGTGTGGAAGTCGTCGAGCGAGATCGAACGAATGCCGCGCTTGGAGGCGAGCGACACCTCGCAGCCCAGCGCCCGAAGGGCCGAGATGGTGTCGTTTGCCGGGCTGGCCGTGACGACGTTGCCGACCACGGTCGCCCGATTTCGCAAGGCCGGGGAGCCGACCTCGAGACACGATTGGGCGAGCGGCAAGGCCAACTCGACCATGAGCGGCGAGGTGGCAACTGCATTGTGGGTGACGAGCGGTCCGAGGTGCAGCCCGTGGCGAGACTGGTAGATGGCGTCGAGCCCGTCAACCCGGGTGAGGTCGATCAGCACGTCGACTTCGCCACCGACACGGCGATCGAGTTCGACCATGAGATCGGTGCCACCGGCGATGATCCTGGCCCGATCACCGTGCGTTTCGAGCAGATCGAGCACTTCCTCGATCGTGGTCGGTGCGACGTATCGCGCCGGCTCGATTGCCGGTTGCTGCACCTCATGCATCTTGGTCCTCCGATGCGATCGTGGCGGCGTCGCCGCTGGCCGAGTCACTGCTCGTCGAGCCACTGCTCGTCGAGCCGTTGTAGATCGACCCGCCGCTCGTTGCATAGTCCCGCAGAACACCCGTTGCCGCCTCACGGGCGACGTCCTGGATGACCTCGATCCCATCGGCGGCCAAGCGCTCGACCCAGTCCGTTGGCTTGTGCCCCTCATCGAAACCGACCGACCGAGCGTCTTCGTCTCGGGCGCCGCAGACCAGTCGCTTCACCCCCGACCAGGGAACCGCGCCCAGACACATCGCGCAAGGCTCGGTGGTGGTGACCAATTCGAACCCGCCGGCCGAAGCGAGGTCCCAGGTGCCGAGACGCTGCCCGGCCATGGCAATGGCGACGATCTCGGCGTGAGCGATGGGGGCCGACGCCGGCACGACACGGTTCACGCCGGGGGCGATCAAATGGCCCTCGGCATCGAAGATCGCAGCGCCGAACGGGCCGCCGCCATCGGCAACATTGCCAGCCGCCAGTTCGAGCACGAACTGCATGCGTTCCTCGACCGTTGCCAGCCGGCCGACCGCCTCAGCTCGCTCCCATACCCAGGCCGGAAGCTCGATCACGATGGAAGATGCGTCGCTCATGGCACGAAGCGTGCCCAGAGAACCGCTCGGCGTCAACGTCGAAACGTAACAGCAGCATGAATCTGCCCGGCCGGGCCCTGCTCAGCTGACGAGGAGACCTCGGATTTGAATGATGTCGACCGTGGTCGAGGTGGTGACCGCGATGGGCTCGAACGCCGGGATCTGGCCGCAGAGGGCGGCCGGAGCGCAGGTGAAGGACACCTCGTAGCTGACCGTGACGGTCTGTTCGAGTTGTTCGCCATGGTGGATGAAGGTGATGCCGCATCGGTCGGGGTCGTCGTCGTCGAGGCTCGGGTTCCAGGGTTTTCCCTGTTGGCAGACGATCGGGTCGTGGCCTTCGACCATCCATGTGGAGGTGGTCGGGGTGAGGACAGCGGTGACCGACACCGGGTTCGGGGCGGGGAGTGATGCGGTTCCAGTGGCCGCGTTCCAGTCGTCGAGCCACCACCAGTTCGCCAGGTTGACCAGGTAGTCGACGTCAACTCCGTCGGGTGCGCCTTTGGGCCTCGGGTAGGCGACTTCGGTGCGGGCGAGGGCTTCTCGGGCGAGAAACCGGGTGACGCTTGGCGGGGGAGGGCTGCCTTCGGGCCAGAACTCATAGAACAGCGGACGGTCGTCGGTCTCGGAGCAGATGATCATCGTGTAGCGCTGGGTGTCGAGATGAATCGGCTCGGCCGGAAAGATGGCATGCCCGGTCAGTTCGACTGCCACCTCGGATGGCGCCAGCGACGGCACGAACGTGCACCCCTCCAACCTCGACACCCCCACCGTCACAGTCGACCCACTGGCGCCGGTCTGGCTGATCGCCGTCTCGATACCGTTACTGCGACGGGTGACTTCTGCAAGTTCGGTTGTGCCATCCGCACCCAACACTCGAGACGGGTGGGCAACGACTGCCAGTGCCAAGATCGCAATCGCGATCACAAGCCGCATGGTCGCTCAACTCCGATCTCGCTTACACCGGCGATACGCCACGAACCGCCCTCACGAACCATCGCAGTCAGGGACTCGAGCGGCTTATCGTCAGCACGGACGACAACTTCGCCGTCCTCGACGCGTTCGACTCGATCCCATTTGCATGCGAGCACCTCCGCTTCGTCGTCGCCGACGAGCTGAACACTGATCGGTCGGATCTCAATGTCGCCTCTGGAACTGATGCCGGCGGCCCGCCGCTCGAGAATCAGGTCGACGATGGCTTGGCCGAGGTCGACGGTGGCGAGCGACCGAATGACTTCTGGATCAAGGGTGTCATCGATCAATAGATCGACGAAGAGAAACTGAAACTGGTCGTGGGCGTCGATGATGGCGAGTTCTTCGTCG
>JBBQUN010000064.1:0-19759 GCA_038212405.1 Acidimicrobiales bacterium
ATCGCCGTTCGCCGACTCGTCGATCAGTTGCGCAAGAAGCGGCCAATTCCGGTGCCAGCCGATGCCGTCGTCGACAGTGTGATCAGCTTCGAAGACGCCTTCCTCGACAGCGGACTCCACGGAGCGCTCGGTCCGGCAGTCGAACGCCTCGCCCCCGACCTTCGTGCCGTCCTCGTCCTGACAGCCATCGACGGCCTCACGACCAAGGAAGCAGCGGCAGTGCTCGGAATACCTCAAGGAACCGTCAAGACCCGACTCCAGCGGGCACGATCGACGATGAAGGAGTTGCTCGCATGAAGCCGGTCGAACAGTCTCGGATCGATGCCAACTGGCGAGCAATCACGATCGAGCTCGATGCGCCACGCCCAGGTTTGGTCGAGCGAGCGTTGCGTTCGGTCGGTCTTCCCTCCGACGTCACTCGCGTCATCCTGGCAACGCCAGCTCTGCGACGATCGTGGTTTGCCGCGGTTTTCGTGGTGGTCGTGATCGGGCTCCTGGTCGCCGGCGCCGAGCAGCCACGAGACGCGTTCTTCAACTTGGCCGTTCTCGCCCCGCTGGTCCCGCTCGCGGGAATTGCGATGGCCTACGGCCAAGCCAGCGACCCCGCTCACGAGATCGAGCTGGCAACACCCAGCAAGGGTCTGCGGCTCCTGATCATACGGGCCGCCACGGTGCAGGGAATCGCGACGGTACTGCTCGGCTTGGTGTCGCTGGCGACGCCGGTTGGGGCGATGACCTCGCTGGCGTGGGTGTTGCCGTCGCTCGGTCTGACTGCCATCACCCTTGCGCTGGTGGCTGTCCTCTCGCCCCGCGTCGAGCTGCGACTGCGGCGGGTGTCGGCTGGGTGTTGACGATGCTCATCGCCAGTTCGCGGCTCGAGGATCGCCTGGACGCATTCGGGACCGCAACCCAGATCGTTGCCGTTGTCATCGGCGCCGCTTCGCTCGTGGTTCTCCATTCGCAGCGAGCTCGATTCGATGTGCTCCGGGGACGCTCGTGAGCAGCTCAGTGCTGGCCTTTGGCCTCGAGAAGGCGTTCGACGGCCGAACGGTTCTTGGGGGTGTCGACCTGTCGATCCAGGGTGGGCTGACGGCGGTGCTCGGTCCGAACGGTGCGGGCAAGTCGACCTTGCTGCGCTGTCTGGCCACGGTGCTCACGGCCGACGCAGGATCGCTCCTGATCGACGGTCTCGACCCGAGGTTCGAAACTGATCGCATCGAGATCCGTCGCCGGCTCGGCTACCTCCCCCAAGCGCATGGCCTCAATGGCCCGAACCGAGTCTTCGACACCCTCGACTACCTTGCGGTGCTGAAACAATGCGGAGACGAGCGAACCCGTCGCCACATGATCTACGACGCCCTCGACCGTGTTGGCCTGACTGACCGGGCGGGAGCGTTGATCGAGGATCTCTCCGGAGGAATGCAGCAACGCTTGGGCGTTGCTCAAGCTCTACTGGCGGCGCCGTCGCTGCTGATCCTCGACGAGCCGGCAGCGGGGCTCGATCCCGATGAACGATTCCGCCTGCGAGAGGTCATTGCCGAGCGTCGCCATCGTTCGACGGTCATCCTCTCGACCCACCTCACCGACGAGGTGACCCATTGCGACACCGTTGTCGTGCTCGACGGGGGGCGGGTGCGATTCGTCGGGACGCCGGTTCGCCTGGCGGCGTTGGCCGAGGGCCGGGCGTGGCGGCAGTCGGCAAGACCAGGGGATGCCCGGGCGTCGTGGCTCCAAGCCGATGGCAGCTATCGCTGTCTTGGACAGCCGCCAGGCGGTGCATCGCTGGTGACGCCGACGGTCGAGGATGGATACCTCCTTCTCGTTGCTCGGAACCCCTGAAGGGGATCGCGCGCCCGGCATCGACTACCGTCCGTCTCGCTGGAGGGAAGCCACGCGAGGGAGTTGGGCATGCACCGATTGGCGAAGCTGTTGTTGGCGTTGGCGGTTTTCGCCTCGGCCTGCGGATCAGGCGGTAGCGATGCCGGCCCGGTGGAACCGACATCGTCGACGGCGCCTCTCGACACCGCGCCTCTCGATACGGCGCCGGGCACCGCCTTCAGCGACCCGGCCGATGCCGAGAGGGCGGCGCTGGAAGAAGCTCGAGAGGTCTGTATCCAAGAGCTGATCGCTGCCGACCCGGGGCTCGGGGTCCTGCTCGAGAAGGCCAACGCCGCTGGCGGAGCGATCGAACTGCCGGTCGAGGAACACGTCACGATCGTGACTCGGGCAACCGAATGCTCGCCACCACAGCTCATCAGTTTGCGGCTTGGCGAGGCAGACCAGCCCTGGCTCACCAAGGAGCAGCGCGACTGCATGGCGACCGCCATCAAGGGATCCGAGACCCAAGGCATGGCTTTCCTTGGTTTGCTGCACCTCATGAACGGCCGACTCGAAGTGCCGGCGTGGAGCGGTGCGGGGCAGGACCCGGCGATCATTGGGGCATCGGCGTGTGTCTCGCCCGTGGCGCCGATCCTTGGTGAGTCGGTTGCATCGCTGCTGGAGGACCCCCGAAGGGCACCAGCGGTCGACCAGGCGTGCCTCGAGGCGATCTATGCCGCTCCCGAGCAGAAGGTGAACTTCTGGCTTCAGCGCTATCGCCGGGTGGTCTATCGCGAGGCGGACGATGACGCAATGAAGCTGGCGCTCGACGGCACCGTGCTGTCCTGCCTGAACACCGGGATCATCTATCAGGCGTCGCTCTGACAGGAGCTCGGTATCGAGATTTCGAATCAGACAGCGGCGTGCATCGACGAGAAGGTCAGGCCAACCGACTACGCCCGGCTGTCAGCGCTGGGCGATCCAGCAGCCGAGGAGATCCTGTCGACCGCTGCCGGTGAGTGCGTCACCGACGCCGAGCGGGAACAGTTCGACAGTTGAGGCGAGCCGAGCCCGGTGAAGCGTTCAAGCGCGACGCTGGGTGAGGAACGCGTAGGCGGCGACGGCGGGCAGCGTGATGAACGCGGTCGCCTGACCAACCGAGAGGCTGGTCGAGGCCAGCGCTCCGACGGCGACCGGCACGATCAAGAAGGTGATGCGGATGCCTGCGGTCAAGGCGCCGACGCCGGCACCGGCCTTGCCCGGCAGCTTCACTGCGTCGTCGTAGAGACGTGGCATGAAGGGGGCCATGCCAATTCCCGTCAGGCCGTAGCCCGCCAGGGTGACGAATCGACTGGGGCCAAACGAGGCAAGAACGAGTCCGACGGCCGTGACCGCAATGGCGATCCGAATCATCATCTGGTTGCCGATTCGTGCCTCGATGGAGTCGCCCGAGAGTCGGCTGAGGGTCATACCCGCCGTGTTCGCAACGTAAGCGAGACCGGCGAACCCGGCCGTCGCTCCAAAGTCGTCGGTGAGGCGGAAGGCGGCCCAGTCGCTCGACGTCATCTCCATGGCAACGGCGGTGCCGCCGGCGAGGGCGAACATCACCAAGCCTCGATGCGTGGCCCGACGACGCGTTCGCTCGCCGTCGGCTGATGGCTCGGCACTCGGCCTCTCGATCACCTTTTCGTCTTCGGTGAGCAGGCCTCGGCCGATGAAGATCAGCGTCAACAGCAGGACCCCGGTCGCTCCCAGCAGGTGGGACCGAGGTGAGATCTGCGCTGCTGCGACCTGGGCCGAGACCAGTCCGCCGACAACGGTGCCGAGCGACCACACGCCGTGCAACCGGTTCATCACCGGTTTGGAACGTCGGGCGCTAATCCAGGAGCCCTGCATGTTCATCGACACATCGACCATGACGTCGAACGTGCTGATGCCGGCGAGGCCGACGATGAGCACGATCGGGTGAGTCGCGAGTCCGATCACGCTCAGGCAGGAGACGAGCACCATGCCGCCGACCATGATGACGCCTCGAGTGCCGAAGCGTTCGATCATTGGCGAGACGGCAAAGCTGCCAGTGATCCCCACTGCAGCGCCCAGCGTGATGATGAGGCCGAGCGAGGCGAGCGACACGCCGATGACATCGCGAATCTCGGGAAGACGGGGAACGAACGAGGCAACGACGGCACCGTTCACGAAGAACTGGGCGGCGACCGACTGAAGCGCTCGGCGATCGTTGGTTTGAGTCACGGCGAAAGGCTACGGCTGCGACGGGAGAGCCTGACGATTCGCCCCCGACGCGCCGTCCCTGGGTCGACTCTCCGCTGGCGTCGCGGCCTGGCTGCTGGCCCTGAGGTCGTTGCCGGGTGATGCGAAACCTAGGGCCTAGGCTCTCCGGGTGGCCACCAAGGAAGACCAGTACCGGGAGCGTGTTCGGGCCTGGGTGTTCTATGACTGGGCCAATTCTGCGTTCGCCACCACGATCTTGGCTGCGGTACTTCCGGTCTACTATGCCACCGTTGCCGGATCGACGCTGTCGTCGCCAGCTCAGGCAACGCGCTACTACACGTTGACGCTGAGCCTTTCGGTACTCATCGTTGCGATCCTTAGCCCCGTCCTCGGTGCCGCTGCCGACGAGGCGGGTTGGCGCAAGCGCTTCCTGTTGATCTTCGCAACGATCGGCATCGTCGCAACGATCTCGATGTTCGGGATCGGTGACGGCGACTGGCTGATGGCGTCGGTCTTGTTCGCCATCGCCCGTGTCGGGTTCGGCACATCGAACGTGTTCTATGACTCGCTGCTGCCCCACGTCGCTCGCGCCGAGGACATCGACCGAGTGTCGACACGGGGCTATGCCTTTGGCTACCTGGGTGGGGGGCTGCTGCTCGCCGGAAACGTCGTCGCCATTTTCGCCCTCCCCGATGACAACCTCGGCGTCCGACTGAGCTTCGTTTCGGTCGGGATCTGGTGGGCACTGTTTGCAACCCCACTCATCCGATCGGTGCCAGAACCGCCGGGCCTCGGCACCCGTCGAGTCGTCGATGCGGTGAAGTCGGGCGTGTCCGACGCCATCGTGACGCTCCGTGGGCTCGGCGAGCTGCCCGACCTCCAACGATTCCTGATCGCCTTCCTGATCTACAACGACGGCATCAACGCCGTCATCACCGTCGCTGCGATCTATGGAGCCGAACTCGGGTTCGGAGCCCTCGAGCTGACACTCGCCATTCTGCTCGTCCAGTTCGTCGGGATCCCCTACAGCCTGGTGTTCGGCTCACTCCTCACCGCCGACCGGGTTCGCCGTCGCTTCCTGACCGCCTTCGTGATCGCCAACATCGTGCTGCTGCCAACGGCCGGGATCGGAGCCCGGCTGTTCGCGGCAAGCGATGTGAGCGGCGCATCGCTCGACGGTTTCGTCGAAGAAGGGCTGGTCGAGATCGACAACACCACGAGTCCGGTCACCTTCCGTTGGAACGGTCAATCCCTCCAAGTGACCTACGACGCCGGGCCGAGTCACGGCGACATTGCCGTACTGGTCGATGGCGAACCGCTGGTCGACGACGACGGCGAGCTGGTGGTGATCGACACCGACAATTCGACGGTCCGGACCGGTGAGTCCGAAGTGATCGAGCTCGCCAACGCTGGTTCGCATCTGGTGACGCTCCAAGTCATCAGTGGATCGGGCGACCAGTTCCGGATCGAGTCGATCGAGGTATTGCCGCCTCCTCGCTCCTCGAGCATCCCCATCATCCTCGCCCTGATCCTCATCACGCAGTTGGTGGCAGCAGCGGTTGCGGCCATGGCGAGTAGGCGCTTCACCTCGCTCGCCGACAATCTCACGACCAAGGGCGCGATCACGATCGCCCTGGTCGCCTACTGCGTGATCGCCGTCTGGGGTTTCGCCCTCGACTCGGTGGTGGAGTTCTGGTTCCTGGCATGGCTGGTGGCGGTGTGCCAAGGCGGGAGCCAAGCGTTGTCGAGATCGCTGTTCACCCGACTCATCCCCGAGCGACGCAGCGGCGAGTTCTTCGGCTTCTTCTCGGTGGTGTCGAAGTTCGCCTCGTTCATCTCACCGTTGATCTTCGTCGTGAGCGTCACGATCTTCGACTCGAGCAGGCCCGCGGTGCTCTCACTCGCCATCTTGTTCATCGCCGGTATCTACCTGCTTCGCTCGGTCGATGTCGACCGAGGCCGAGACGTGGCCCGTCGCCTCTCCCAGGTCGGCTGAGGTCAGACCAGTGGACGCCAGGTCAGGTCTGGTTCGGGGCGACGGGAAAGAAGTCAGGGTCGTTGGCGGCCCGCAGGAGCAGTGCAGCAATCTCGTCGGGCTTCTGGGCATGGACATCGTGATGCGCCGGCGTGAACCACTCGGCGCGGGCTCGAGCGGCGAGGGCAACCGCGCGCTCGAGCGCTGCGTGTTTGGCCGCCGAAGCAGTGCCACCGTCGTCAGCCCCGATCAACAAAAGCGGGGTGGTGAGCGAGGCAATGCGCTCGTTCGGATCGTGTTCCCACAGCCCGCGCAACACCGAGAGGTGTCGCTCGAACGAAAGCCATGGTGCGATGGTCGGCTCATCACCATCGAGCACCTCGAAGTTGGCAAGTGTGCCTCGACGGCCCTCCTCGGGCCAGTCCGCAGCCGAAGACGACAGCCACTGTTCGATCTGGCGCAGCGGCGTTCCGGCCAGTCGTGGCGGAGCCAGGCGTTTCTCGGTCTCTTCCCAGCTCGGAAATTGAGCGCGGAGTTCGATCGCCCCTCCATCGACGCCAACGACGAGGTCGACCCGATCAGGGTGACGCACCGCCGCCTCGACGACCACGTTGCCGCCCCACGACTGTCCGATGAGGTTGGCAGTTGACCAGCCGAGGGCATCGAGGAGATGGATGAGATCGTCGGCAACGGTTGCCATGTCGAACGGACCGTCGATCTTCGACGACAGTCCATGCGATCGTTGATCCACAGCAACCGCAAGCTGTCCGGCCTCGGCCAGCCGCCGACCTACGCCGTCCCACAGCCTGGCATTCGAGGCCAGTCCATGAACGAGCAACCAGGGAGAGCCCACCGGCAGTCCATCCGGTTCCCACCACACGGTGCGTAGCTCCACCCCGGATTCGATCGGAACGAGCCGAGAGCGGCCGGGGTGGTAGCTCACGAAATGACGAGGTCGGGAAGCTCGATCACGACACCGCCGCTCGCCCCCGATTCATGGGCCGCCTCGAGCACGGCGACAACGGCCCGACTCTGTTTCGGGTCGACTGCCAGCGGTTCACCGGCCAGGAGATGATCGGCGAGGTTGCGATGGAAACCCCAACCTGGGTGAGGGACTGGCGGGAGCAACGTTTCGGTGATGCCGTAGTCGCTCTCATAGCGGGCCAGTTGAAGATCGACCGGGGCCTCGGCGTGGTGATGCCATCCGTCGAGATGTCCCCGACCGGCTTCGAGTCGTTCGTTGCGCAGCGATCGGTAGCGGCCCTCGATGGTTCCTTCGGTGCCCTGCACGTAGAACTTGGGGCGGCGGATCGCGGCGACGTCGCTCTGGCGGAACGTCGCTTCTCGTCCGTCATCCCACTGCATCCACACCGAAAGCTGGTCGACATTGCTGGTGTCGTGCCATACCCGGGTGTGGCTGTTGCACATGACTCGGCGCGGGGCCGATCCGTAGAGCTGCACGATCCAGTCGATGTGATGCGAACCCCAGTCGTAGACGGCGCCGCCCGACACGGTGTCTTCGGAGTGCCACGCTCGGCACGGATGCTCGAAGCCGCCGACGAACGTCTCGATGTTGAAGACCTCGCCAATTCGACCCTGTTCGATGGCACGTTCCAAGGCCAGGTAGTCGCGGTCCCAGCGTCGGCTTTGGTGAACGGTCAACGTGGTGCCCGAAGCTTGGGCTGCAGCCAGGAGCTCGTCGGCCTGTTCGAGGGTGAGGCACATGGGTTTTTCGAGTACGACGTGCTTGCCTGCCCGCAAGAGTTCGAGCGCCAACGGCGCATGGAAGACCGGCGGTGTGGCAATGATCGCAACATCGACACCGTCGTCGGCTGCCATGGCGGTGGCGTCGGCGTACACACGCAGTTCCGGGAAGTCGGCTCGCGCCGCCTCGAGCCGGTCGGGTGAGGTGTCGACCGCGGCGACCAGTTCGAGTCCGTCGGTTTCGGTGCAGGCCAGACCGTGCGTGTAGCCCATACCGCCGAAGGGTCCGTAGCCGACAACGGCAACCCCCATCGTCGTGATCACCGGTTCGTTGGCGCCGGCCAGCAACCGATCGATGAAGTGGCCAATGACGCGGTGGTTGCGGGCAGCCTCGGCGTCGAGGCCGCTGCCGACCACGATGCCCTGACCAAGCGGACGTACCGTCAGCACCGTCCGGTGCTCGAAACGGACACTCGTGGTGGCAGCAACCTGCACGTCATCGCTCGTTGTCCGAAGATGGCGAAGGCCGCTCCTGACCGGCACCTCGCGGTCGAGCCTGGCCGCCTCTGGACGGTCGGCCAGCGTGACGAACCACTCGGTGACCGGCTCGGTGTCGACCACCTCGGCCCCCGCCAGCAGTGAAGCGGCCTGGTCGCCCGGATGGAGCACGACGAAGAGGCGAGCGCCACGACGCACTCGATCGGTCAGTTCATCGACGTCTCCCGACGACAGGGCGTCGAGCGGAGTGTCGAGGACGAGGGTCTCGGCGGCGGCGATCGGATTGGACAGACTGGTCACCGCATGACCGTAGTTCCCGGTCGGGCACCGCGTTGGATCAAGGACGTGTTGGATCAAGGACGTGTTGGATCAAGGACGTGTTGGATCAAGGACGTGTCAGACCGAAGCGCCGGCGAGGGCGAAACCTTCGTAACCGTTGGCCGCAACCCGGTCACACATCTCTACATAGGGCGGGTAGCCGATCAAGGGCATGAACACTCGCTTCTTGCCCTCGATGTTGGCGCCGAGGTACCACGAGTTGCAGCTGGTGAACAGGGTCATCTCGGCAACCGCGTTGACGTGGTCGACCCAAAGCGATGCCGCCTCCTCAGTTGCCTCGATGGTTTGGAGGTCGTGAGAGCGCAGATGGTCGATGCAATCACCAATCCAGCCAACGTGCTGCTCGATCGACACGATCATGTTGGTGAGTACCGAAGGACTCCCCGGTCCTGAGATCGTGAACATGTTGGGGAAGCCGACGACGCCGAGGCCGAGGTAGGTCGTTGGTCCAGCCTCCCACGCGTCGCCAATCGCCAAACCGTTTCGCCCCCGTATGTCGATGCGCAGGATCGATCCGGTCATCGCATCGAACCCGGTGGCGAACACGATGGCGTCGAACTCGTGCTCGCGTCCTCCGGTGACGAGGCCAGCGGGTGTGAGTCGCTCGATCGGCGCCTGACTCACGTCGATCAGCTCGACATTGTCCCGATTGAAGGTTTCGAAGTATCCGGTGTCGACACAGAGCCGCTTACAGCCGATGGTTTGTTTCGGAGCGAGGAGTGCTGCCGTCTGCGGATCGTCGACGATTTCGGCGATCTTGGCTCGAACGAACTCGGCGGCGAACTCATTGGAAACGGGGTCGAGGGCCAAGTCGCCGAAGGCCCGAAGGAATCCGAAGCCACCCTCTTGCCAGCGCCTCTCGAAAGCGGCGTTGCGTTCCTCTTGGGTTGCCGACTGCGCAGGTGCCTCGTTGCGATCGGTGTTTGCTCCGAACGCTCCGTTCTGCAAGCTGTTGCGGGCCCGGAAGTCGCCGTAGTCCGCCTTGATCGCCGCAACGGCATCTGGGTCGAGTGACCTGTTATGGGCGGGAACGGCGTAATTGGCGGTGCGCTGGAACACCGTGAGGTGTGTGGCTTCTTCGGCGATGATCGGAATCGACTGGATGGCAGAAGACCCGGTGCCGATCACTCCGACCCTCAAGCCGGTGAAGTCGACGCCCTCGTGTGGCCATTGGCCGGTGTGATAGGTGTTGCCCTGGAACTTTTCGGCGCCGGGGAACTCGGGCATGTTCGTCGACGAAAGGCAGCCGACGGCGAGGATGAAATAGGTAGCGTCGATCGTGTCGCCTTGATCAGTGGTGACCGTCCATCGACTGGCGTCGTCATCGAAGACGGCAGAGCTGACACTGGTCTCGAAACTGATGTCGTCTCTCAGGTCGAAGCGGTCGGCGACGTGGTTCGCATACCGGAGGATCTCGGGCTGTGCGGCGTAGCGCTCGGTCCACTCCCATTCCTGCTGGAGTTCGTCGTCGAACTGGTAGGAGTACTCCATGCTCTCGACGTCGCAGCGTGCGCCGGGATAGCGATTCCAGTGCCAGGTGCCGCCGACGCCGTCGGCCCGTTCGATCACTCGCACCGACAGTCCCATGGACCGCAACCGGTGCAGCATGGCCATGCCGGCAAACCCGGCACCAACAACAACGGCATCGAGGCTCTCATTCATGGCCGGAGACTAGTTGGCAGTTGCTACTTCGGTGGAAGTGGGAAGAACCCTGATGTTCGTTCGATGTACTCGGCGTAGCCGGGGCGACGCTTGCCGATGCTCCGTTCGAGCAGGGCTTTTCCAGAAATGTTGAGCAGGAAGTAGGTCATCAGGACGGGACCGATCAAGGCGATCAAGCCCGGCCATCCGGTCTCGAGAGCGATCAGCCAGATGCCGAACCACATGGTGGCATCACCGAAATAGTTCGGGTGACGGGTCCAGCCCCACAAGCCCTGGTCCATGACCTGCCCCTTGTTGGTCGGGTCGGACTGGAAGCGACGCATCTGGCTATCGCCAACGGTCTCGAATCCGAACCCGATGCACCACACGAGGGTACCGAGCCAGGCCAGCGGACCAAGCGAGCCGGGGCTATCAGCAGCCTGGCCGAGCATGACAGGCATGGAGACGACGAACATCACGACGCCCTGGAGCGAAAAGACGCTCAACAGCGAAACGATCGGGAATCGTGCCCCGTGGCGTCGCCGCATGGCTTGGTAGCGCTGGTCTTCTCCGTGGCCAAGATTGCGTCGTGCCAGGAACCCGGCCAGCCGTAGACCCCAGATGGTCACCAGCGCCACGATGAGGTTCTGGCGGTCCGAGACACCATCGACGCTGAGTCGGACCACCCAGGCGACGACGACGAAGCCGAACCCCCAGGCGATGTCGACGATCGACGCGTCCTTGATCGCCAGGCTGATGAGCCAGACCGTGAGCATGAGCGCAGCGATTGCCAGTGCCGCTGGCAGAAGCGCCTCCATCAGTCCAAGGTGGCCAAGAGCTCGAGTGCCTGTTCGCAAAGGCCCTCGACCTGCTCCTTGTAGGCGTCGGTGTCGACGGTGTCGTCGGCCATGACCCCTTGGAGATAGCGGGCAAGGACGCCTTCGACGATGGCGGCCAGACGCCAGTTCTGGAATGCCCGGTAGTAGTTGATGCTCGTGACCTCGAAGCCGGTGAGCTCGGAGTAATGGGCGACCAATTCTTCGCGGGTGCGGAACCCGCCGACCGAGGTCGGGTTCGCCGTTGCTCCGCGCGCCGACTGCTCCCCGGGCTGGACCCAATTGTTGAGTAGGTAGCCAACGTCGGCAAGCACATCGCCCAGCGTGCAAAGTTCCCAGTCGAGTACTGCAGCAACCGAGCAGCTGTCCAGATCGACGAGCATGTTGCCCAGTCGATAGTCGCCGTGGACGATGCCGGTGTACTTCTGCTCGGGCTTGTGCTCGATCAGTAACTGATGTGCTCGTTCCATCGCCGGCAGCTCACGGGTCTTGGACTTTTCCCACTGGCCGGCCCAACGCTTGAGCTGGCGGTCGAGGTAGGCGTCCTTGCGGCCGAGTTCGCCGAGGCCGATGTCGTCGGGATCGGTCAGGTGCAGCTGTGCAAGCACCTCGACCACGTTCTGGCTCGTTGCGGTCCGCTTGGCCTCGTCGGGCATGGCGGCGATCACGGTTTCGTCGTTGTGGAGCACGACACCTTCGACGTAGTTCATGACGTAGAACGGGGCGTCGTTGACCGACACGTCTTCGCACAGCCCAAGTGCTCGCGGCACGGGCAGGGTGGTCTTGCCAACCCCGGCGACGATGCGGTGTTCACGGGCCATGTCGTGGGCCGATGCAAGAACGGCGCCCAGTGGTGGACGGCGAAGCACGTAGGCCGCTCCATCGCTGGCGGTGACTTTGTAGGTGATGTTGGAATGGCCACCGGTGATGATGTCGAACTCGAATGGTCCAATGGCCCCGTCGATGTTGGCCTCGAGCCAGTCGGAGACCGGGCCTCGATTGATGCCGCGTACTTCGGCGTTCTCACCCATCATCGAACCTCACTCGTCGTCATACGCTCGGCCTGGAGCTGAGCTCGGCGGACCTTACCGGCATCGTCGCGCAACGGCTCGTCGACATACTCGAACGTCCGTGGTTGCTTGTATCGAACCAGTCGTTCGGCGAGGAACTCTCGCAACATGTCGTCGGTCAGCTCTCCGGCGGGCTGCACGATGGCGTGAATCAGGTTGCCCTTGTCCTCATCGGGCAGTCCGATCACTGCGCACGACGCAACATTCGGATGTGAGCTGATGGCCGCCTCGATCTCGGCCGGGTACACATTGGCGCCGCCGACGAGAATCATGTCTTTGCGGCGATCGGCCAGATAGAGGTAGCCGTCCTCATCCATCCAACCGATGTCGCCAAGGCATTCCCAGCCGTCGCGAGCCTCGGCCTCGGCGCCGATGTAGCGGTAGGTGACGCGCCCGGGTTCGGAGGGGCGCATCCAGACACCACCAACGGTGCCCGGCTCGACCTCGTTGCCGTCATCATCGAAGATCTTGATCTCGCCACCGCTCGGCTTGCCAACCGACCCCTGATGAGCGAGCCACTCGGTACCGCTGATCACGGTGGAAGCCTGACCCTCGGTCCCGCCGTACAACTCCCACAACACCTCGGGTCCGATCCAGTCGATCCAGACTTCCTTGAGCCAGGCCGGGCAGGGCTCTGCAAGGTGGAACGCAACGCGGAGCGAGCTCAGGTCGTAGCTGTCTCGATCGGCATCAGGCAGCTTCCACATGCGCTGCATCATGGTGGGGACGAGATAGATCGACGTCGCTTGGTGATCCTGCACCGCGGCGAGCGTGCCTTCGGCGTCGAAGCGTGGCAGTAGCACCAGGTGGCCGCCGGAGAGAAGCGTGAGGAGGGACCAGACGAACGGGCCGTTGTGATAGAGCGGCCCCGGCATGACCATGGTGTCGTTGGCCGCCGCTCCGAGGAGTTGAGCTCTCGCTTCGAGGTCGGCACTCATCATCGATGGTTCGCCGGAGACGATCAGTTTGGGGCGCCCGGTCGAACCGCCAGATGTTGGCGCTTTCCACGCGGGGGAAACCACGTCGGGCAGCGGTGCATCGCTGACGTCGTCACCTGGTTCGTAGCCGACGGGGAACGACGTGCGGCCCTCGACCTCGACACCGATCACCGCCGAGGGGTTCGCCAGTTCGATGATGGCGGCGAGTTCGAGCCGAGGCAGGCGCGACGACACCGGCTGGGGGATGGCGCCCATCTTCCAACATGCCACCGCTGCGATCAGGAAGTGAGTCGAGTTCGGCTCGGCAATGGTGACGAAGTCGCCCTCCTTGGCGCCGTGATCGAGCAATACTCGGGCCATGCGGGTGGCGGCCCGATCGAGCTCTCGATAGTTGAGCGTGCTGCCGCTCACCGTGACCGCGGGCGCATCGGGCTGCGTCTCGGCGTGATGGGCAAACTGAGCTGCATAGGAGCGGGGGGATGCGGAATCCACGGTGGTCTTCTCCGGAGTTCGTCGGTGACCTCGGTCACGGTAGTGGGCGACCTTCTCGCCGTGAAATGGGCGCTGCGAAGAGCGACCATCCATCGAGTGAGAAACGAGGGCAGGATGGTGTGCTGTGAGTGAGCACCCCGCATCCGTTCGACGCCTCGTCGTTGCCGTCATCGTCTGCATGCTCGCCGTTGCCGGGTGCACCTCGAGCGCGTCGGAGACCGGATCCGAAGAACAACCAGGCGACACCACCACGCAGCCGCCGATCCAGGAACAGCCACTCTCACCGGAGCAAGAGGCGATCGTGGCTCTCGCCGGCCAACTCGCAATCGTCGACGGCCATGAGCTGTCGGTCGTGCAGCCCGATGGCTCGGATCCGGTGCTCGTTGCCGGGTCCGAGCTCGAGGTGGCCAGCCAGCCAACGTGGTCCCCTGATGGATCCCGGCTCGCTTGGTCGGTGACCGACGGGATCGATGCTGCCGTTGCTGCCGGTGTTCCCGGTGGTGAGTCGGTCGTCTCGTCGGACTTCGGGGCCGTCCCGTTCTACTTGGCATGGGATGATGCTGGAACAACGCTTGCCTATCTGCGGTCGGAGTCGACCGGGCCTCGGTTCGAGACAGGAACGGTCATCCCCGGCGAGCCGCAAACGGCTGGCCAAGTTGGTGCTCCGCTCTACCTCTCGTGGAGGCCGGACGCGGTCGATCTGGCTCTGCACACCGACGCCGACCGCATCGAGCTGTCGACTCCGCCGGGCGTTGCGCTACCCATTGCGCCGACCGCAGGGCAGTTTGCCGCCCCGGCGTGGCTTGGCGACGACGAACTGTTGATCGTCGAGAACGGCAAACTCGTTGGTCTCGACGTCGAGACCAACGAGCGTCGCGAGCTGCTCGAAATCGGCGATGTGACTCGCTTCGTCCTCAGCCCTGATCGCTCTCGACTTGCGTATTTGACGGTGCGGGCAGGCACTCAGACGGTGTCGTACCAGGATGCGGTGTCGTACCAGGATGAGGTGTCGTACCAGGATGAGGTGTCGTTCCAGGATGAGGTGTCGTACCAGGATGGGACGCCGGAGGTTCGGTTGCGGGTGTTCGACTTTGCGTCGGGGCGAGACGTGTTGGTGGCGGAAGAAGCGCCGATCGCATTCGAGTGGAGCCCGAACAGCGCGTTGTTGTCGTGGTTGGGACGGGTCGATGCAACACGGGTGCAGTGGCACGTGTGGTCGGTCGCTGGTGAGTTCCGTGCGTTGTCGCCCTACGAGCCGACCGCCCTTGATCGGTCGGCGTACCTGCCGTTCTTCGATCAGTATGCGCAGAGCCAGAACCGGTGGGAGCCCGAGGCCCAGGCCATGGTCTTTGCCGGCACGATCGGTACCCGGTCTGGGGTGTGGGTCGAGCTGATCGAAGGCGAGTTCGGACCGTTCCTCGTTGGCGAGGGTGACTACGCCACCTGGAGTCCACCGCCTGGCGGTGGTGGGGGCGGTGCCTCGATCCTTTGATCAGTCAGCGATCAAGGTTTCGGGGTTGTTGGTGATCCACGTCGCCGCGTCAATCGGCTCGGGTTCGTAGTAGCCAGGCTCGAGAACCACCAGTCCCGCAGCGGAACGGAAGAACACCTCATAGGCGTGGTAGCCGCGGTAGGCCAGTTCGTTGCGTTCCATGACCGCGGCGTAGTCCTTCACGGCTTCGACGTAATCCGTCGAGCGGTTGTAGGAGAAGAGAGCGCCGTCGATATCGGCGGGGGCACCGACCAATGTGAGATAGACGGCGGCGCCTTGGATGGCGTCGGCGTCGATGGTCGGGTCGCCTTCGCAGCAGCCCTCCCACGTGGAGGGCAGGAACTGCATCGGGCCGAGAGCACCAGCGGTCGACAGACCTTCGATGCGACCCATGCGGGTCTCGATGAAATTGATCGACGCCAAGATCTCCCACGGAACGCCCGTCGAGGCCTCGGCTGCTTTGTAGTGACCGAGCAGGTCGTCGACGGGGAGCGGTTCGTCGATCCGCCACGCCGGCATGTTCTCGGCCAACTCGGTACTGGTCACGAGCGCCGACAGGTGTTGACGAGCTGACCAATTCGACTTGACGTCGGCGGCAATGGCGGGGTCGGCCGATGCCAACACCGCAGGTGCCCAGTCTTCGTTCTCGGCGAGTATCCGGTAGAGGCGCTGGAGCCGCCGACCCCAGCTGCGAGCATCGTCGGCACTGCTCGACTCGTTTCGGATCGCCAGTTCGGCCTCGCTGATCGCCGACCCCAGTCCGGCCTCATCGGTCGGCAGCGGTCGGGCGTCAGGAGGAAGCGTCGTCGAGGTCGTGGTGGTCGCTTCGGTGGTGGTCGTCGTCGGTGCCGCGGTCGTCGCGATCGTCGATTCGGTTGCCGGTGCTGCGGTCGCACTGGCCGCGGTATCGCCGGTGCTCGTTGCGTTCTCGGTCGAAATGCCCGAGCAGGAGGCAAGCAACGTGCAAACAGCAGCGACAGCAATCGCCCTAGAACGATGTACGGCAGTGTGCAATGGGGTCGTGTCCAAAGAAGGCATCGGCCCGTGACGCTAGGCCGGGTTGAGCCTGGATCCGTCGACCCCTCACCAACGCGCTCGCGCTGACACCGCCGAGGAGGAGCGGACCCAGTGCGTCGGTCTCGCAAACGAGATCGGGCTCGGCAGTGGTGGCAGCGCAGCCGTCGGGGCTGACCGCGAACGCACCAGTCGGGGTCCCGAGCACGAGTCGGTCGTCGGTGCGGTAGGTCCGAGCGGAGAACGCGGCGGCGACGTCGCGCACTGCGACCCACACCGAGTCGGTGGTTTCGACCGTTCGCAGGGCACGAGGATCAGTGAGTAGGTACTGGAGCGGATCGTCAGGTGCGACGGCGTCGATCGAGCTGATCGGCCCAACCAGATCGACCGACAAGATCGTGTGCCAGAGCGCGGCGTGAGCGTGGGGCGTGACGGCGCAGAAGTCTCGGATCTGCAACTGGTGCCTGGGGTGGCCATGGTCCCAGTCCTGCGTGATCGACCAGGCGGCGAAGCCGTCGTCGTGGAGCGCGAAGGTCGAGTTCGTTCCCTTGTCGAGGTGGGCGGCGAACCAGGTCTCGTCGCGTGAGATCTCACCTGGCTGGTCGAGGCGATAGCGGTCCCAGCGCTGGACGAGCGCAGCATCGAGTCCCTCTCGATCGACGAGGCGCACGGCGCCGGGTGTTGGCTGGAATTGCGGCTGGATCTGACCGAACCGCCGATCGATGGTGATGGACCGCCATGACGTTGCCGGTCCGTAGCCGTAGCGGCGATAGATCGAACCTTCGCTGGCGGTCAGGATCATGACCGGTTCGTTTCGCTCGGCCGCGGTGGCATCGAGTTGCTGCATCATCGTGGTCAGCAGTCCCTGGCGGCGGTGGGTGACCGCCACCGCGATCCAGGTGACGGCGGCGACGTCGATCGTCGAGCCGCCGGGGAGGGTGAGTTCCTTCTCGTAGGCGCCGCCGGCGGCGACGATCCGGTCGTTGTTGGTGTCGTCCTCGGCCACGAGGAAGCGATCGAGGGGAATGGTGGGCCTGACCCGGGCGAGGTCGTCGTCTTTCCATTCCGAGCCGAACGCCCGCCCGTCGAACTCGGCGAGTCGACCGAAATCGTCGGGGGTCGGGACACGAAAGGAAACGGTCATGCGTCCAGTGTTACCGCCCGCCGGGGGCCTTGCTGCGGATTTCGGTCGGCCGCGGTTTGCTGGGAGGGCTGGGTCAGTCGTCGCGGGCAGCGGCCGCTCTGGCCTCGGCCATTGGTGATTGGGTGCGCAAGGGGATTTCTCGGAGTCGGAAGGCGATGAGCACCACCAACAGCGCCATCGGAACGGCGGTCAGGTACACGAGGTGGACCGAACTGGCGATCGATTCGATGACCGGAGTCTGAAGTTCCGGTGGGAGCTCTCGGATCTTCTTGGGGCTGCCGGTGAGTTCGGCGAGATCGAGGTTGCCGAGCGTTGTCTCGTCGATCCGATCCGCCAACTCGGAACGTAGTTTCGCGGCCATCAGCGCTCCGTAGAGTGCGACACCGATGGTCTGGCCGAGCGAACGGAAGAACGCTGTTGCCGCCGTGACGACGCCCAGGTCGGAGAAAGGAACGGCGTTCTGTACCGAGACCGACAGCGGCGGCATCAACATGCCCATGCCGATCCCCATGAGAATCACGAAGGGAACCGCCATCAGCACCGGCGACGAGGACGTCAAGAGCGTGAGTCCGCTGATTCCCGCCAGTGCCACGATCGGGCCGATGCGGATGAGCGGCTTGTAGCGCCCCGTCTTCGACAACTTTCCGCCGGCGAGGATCGACGACACCGTCAGGCCGAGCATCATTGGCGACAGGATCAGCCCTGACTCGGTCGCACTCGTCCCGGTCACGACCTGAAGAAACAGAGGCAGGAACACGTTGGTGCTCATCAACGCGGCACCGGTGACCACGCTGAGGATCATGCCGGTGGCAACGATGTCGTTCGAGAACAACCGGAGCGGCAAGATCGGCTCCTCGGCTCGAGTGCCTTCCCACCACACGAAGCCGATCGAGCTAGCCAGGCCGAGCGCAACCAGTCCGAGAATGAGCGGCGACGACCACGCATAGTCGGCGCCACCGATGCTGGCCGCGACCAGCAGCGCACTGACGCCCACCACCAACAGCCCAGCACCTTCCCAGTCGATTCGGCGCTCGATGCGGGTGTGCGGCATGCGTAACACGGCGGTGATCACCGCAAAGGTGATCAAACCGATCGGCAGGTTGAGGAAGAAGATCCAACGCCACCCGAGCGACGAATCGACCAGAAGCCCACCCAACAACGGGCCGGCCAAACCCGAGAGGGCGTAGGTCCCGGTGAAGTAGCCCATGTAGCGGCCGCGATCTCGGGGCGAAACGATGTCGCTCATCACGATGAAACCCAACGACTGCAATCCTCCGCCGCCAATGCCCTGCAACGCACGGAACAGCACCAACTGTGTCATGTTCTGGGCGAAGCCGGCGAGGATCGAGGCGGCAATGAACGACACGATCGCGAACTGGTAGACGACCCTGCGGCCAAGCAAGTCGCTGACCTTGCCGTACAGCGGGGTGGCAGCGGTCGACGTCACGAAGTAGGCAGTGACCACCCACGTGAGTTGGTCGAAGCCACCGAGCTCACCAACGATCGTCGGCAATGCCGTCGACACGATCGTTCCGTCGACGGCGGCCAGGAAGATACCGAGCAGCAAGCCCGACAGGATCACCATGACTTGGCGGTGGGTCAGCTCGCTCTCGTCGGCCGCAGGTTCGGCCAGATCGGTCATTGACGATCGCCAAGGTCGGCGTTGAAGATCGGCGTTCGTTTTTCGGCGAAGGCACGACCACCCTCACGGGCATCGGGATGATGATCGGTCACGGCGGTACGTGCCGCGATGTCTTCCAGGGAGTGGGCCCACGTCTGTTCGGCCGCCAGGTAGATCGAACGCTTGAGCATCCGCATCGCTGCCTGCGGCCCGTTTGCCAGTTCGGCTGCCAGGGCCAGGGCAGCAGGCATGAGGCTGTCGTCTTCGGTCACCTCATGCACGAGACCCAGCGCATGGGCCGCCTCGGCGTCGATGATGCGCTTTCGCATCAGGAAATCCATGGTCCCGGCAACGCCGAGGTGCTGGACCAGAAGGTATTGGCCGCCTTCGTCGGGTAACAGCCCGAAGCGAAGTGTTGCACTGCCCATCTTCGCCGAGCGAGCCGCCAGCCGGAAGTCGCACGCCAGGGCCAGTGAGAAGCCCGTCTGGATGGCGTAGCCGTTGATCGCCGCGATCGTGAGCTTGTCGAGATTACGCACCGCCGTGTTCACGGCCTGCGAGATCACCCGCAGGCCGTTGTAGGTGCCCATGGCATGGTTGTGGCCGGGATAGATCGGCGGCACCTCGGCATCGGCGAGGTCGGGGGCCGTTCCGCTCAGGTCATCACCAGCCCAGAACGCCGGGCCTTTCCCGGTAAACACCACGACCCGAACGCTGTCGTCCATCTGGGATTGGGTCAACACCTCGAGCAGATCTCGCTTCATTGCCGCTGTCGAGGCGTTCAACCGCTCCGGGTTGTCGAAGGTGATGACGACGATGCCGGGGTCTTCGAGCGAGAGATCGAAACCGGTGAAGCGGCGGGGTGCGAGAAACAGTGACTCCATGGCGTCGGTCTACTACGGCGAGCTCCCGTCTGGCGAACGACGGTGGTCTTCCTTCGACGCCCTC
>JBBQUN010000065.1:0-19655 GCA_038212405.1 Acidimicrobiales bacterium
GAATCGCCCGAGCGGTTGTCGGAGAACTGCGAAATATCGGCGCCGGCGATGAAGGCCACGTCGCCTGCGCCTCGCAGCACAACGACGCGCACCGCTGGATCGGCCTCGAGCTGGGCACACAGGCTCGGGACCGCATGCCACATGTCGAGCGTCATTGCGTTACGACGCGCTTCGTGGTCGAACACGAGCCAACCAATTGCGCCATCGATCTCGATCCGTACTTCAGCAGTCATGTCCGGGACCGTAGCGTCGGTCCACGTACCGAGCCACCCGACCCCGATCACCTGGCGCCGATCACCTGGCGCCCGATTTTCTGGAGCGTAGTGTGGGCCCATGGAGCGCTTCCCCTTTTTGCCGTCGACCACGCCGTTCGGCCTCGCTCACCGTGGGGGGAACGAGGTGGCGGCGGAGAACACCATTGCCGCCTTCGAGCATGCGGTGTCGTTGGGATTCGATCACCTCGAGACCGATGTGCACCTCACCCTCGATGGGGTCTTGGTGGCGTTCCATGATGCCGAGCTCGATCGGGTGGCTGGTTTGGGTGGAACGATCGCCGACCACACCTGGTCGGAACTGGCAGCAATCGAGATCGGCGACGGCCACCGGATCCCGAGGATGTCGGCCTTGTTCGAAGCGTTCCCGACTGCTCGCTTCAACATCGACCCGAAGGCCGATGCCGCGGTCGACCCGCTCATCGACCTCATCCGTGAGCACGAGGCGGTCGACCGGGTCTGTATCGGTGCGTTCAGCGACGATCGGATCGCCCGGATGTCCGAGGCGCTCGGCCCTCGGCTGTGTACCTCGGCTGGTCCGAAACACATCGGCGCTCTCTGGGCAGCCGCTCGAGCAGGCCGAGCAATCAACGCGGTACGCACCAGCGCGCTGATCAAGCGGATCGCCGACCAACATGGCTGTCTGCAGGTTCCCCCGATGATGAAGGGGATCAGGCTGGTGGACTCGGCATTCATCGAAACCGCCCACGATCTCGATCTGCAAGTACATGTGTGGACCATCAACGATCCCGCGCAGATGCGTGAATTGCTCGACGCCGGAGTCGACGGCCTCATCTCCGACAAGCTGAGTGCGTTGAGCGACGTGCTCGCTCGACGGGAGGGGTGCTAGACACGGCGAGGTGTCTACTCCTTCGTCGCCAACCGCTCGTTCGTTCCACGTCGAAACAACTCGTCGTGCGCCAAACGGGATGGTGTGCACGGTCGACCACCTCGCGAGCGGCGCTGGATTGCGCATGCTCAGCAACGGTGGCAACGCCGTTGACGCGGCAATAGCAGCGTCGGCCGCACTTGCCGTCACCACGCAGCACATGTGTGGCATGGGCGGCGACCTGTGGGCCATCGTTCACGAACCAGGCACGAGCCCCGCAGCGTTGAACGCCTCGGGAAGGGCCGGTTCCGGGAGCGATGCCGCCGCAATGCGATCAGAGGGGCTCACGATGATGCCCTTCCGTGGTGACCTGCGGGCGGTGCCGGTTCCCGGTTGCGTCGACGGCTGGACGGCACTGCATGATCGCTACGGCTCACTGCCGCTCGAAGAGTTGTTGGCACCCGCCGTCGAGCTGGCAGAACTTGGCTTTCCAGCGTCTCCGATGCTTGGCGCAATCTCGCGATTGGTCGGCGATGTCGAAGGAAACGACGACTACGTGGTCGACGGCAAACCAGTCGCGAACGGGCAGATGGTGCGCCGGCCCGGCATCGCCCGTTCGTTGCGAGCGATCGTTGCCGGGGGTCGGAGCGGGTGGTACGAAGGTGAATTCGGCGCTGCCCTGATCGAATTGGGCAAGGGCCTGTACTCGAGCGCCGACCTCGCTCGTTCGCAAGCGGATTGGGTCGAGCCAACCTCGGCCGACGCGTGGGGTCACCGCCTCTGGACGGTTCCGCCGAACTCCCAGGGCTACCTCTCGCTTGCTGGCGCCGTGATCGCCGATGGACTCGACCTGCCCGAGGATCCAGACGATCCGCTGTGGGCGCATCTGTTGATCGAGGCGGCCAAGCAGGCCGGCTTCGATCGCGCCGGATCGTTGTTCGAGGGCGCCGATGGGCAGGCGCTGGTCGCGGAGTCTCGACTCGCCGCTCGCCGAGCAGCGATCGATCCAAACGTTGCCTCGTCGTTGCGCCCACCGGCTGCCGCCGGTGGCACCATCTATCTCTGCACGACCGATCGCAATCGGATGGGGGTCTCGCTGATCCAGTCGAATGCCGCGGACTTCGGCGCCCACATCGCCGTTCCCGGTATCGGCGTCTTCTTGCACAACCGGGGCATCGGGTTCTCGCTCGAGCAAGGCCACCCAGCGGAACTGGCGCCCGGACGTCGTCCGCCCAGCACGTTGGCCCCGGCCCTGGTCACCACCACCGAAGGAGACTTACGGTCGGTGCTTGGCACCATGGGTGGCGACGGACAGCCGCAGGTGGTCCTCCAGATGATGGCCCGCATGCTCCAGCTCGGTCAGAGCCCCGGAACCAACCTGAGTTCTCCTCGCTTCACCTTGACCCAGCCAGACGCTGTCGGTTTCGACACCTGGTCGAAGCCCGATCAGATGACCGTGGCCATCGAGGCGGGAAGCGGATGGGCCTCTGGCCTTGCCGACCGTGGTCATCGCGTCAACGAGACGGCGTATGGCCTGAGCCTGTACGGCCACGCCCACGCCATCGAAGTGGTGAACAACGGCGACGGCACCAGCCACCTGGCCGGTGTAGCCGATCCGCGGGCCCTCGTTGGCGCCGCGATCGGCCACTGAGTGATTGGCCACTGAGTGATTGAACACTGAGCGTTTTCCTCAGTCGGCGTTGGCGAAGTTCGCGCTGCGCTTCTCGAAGAAGGCGATCACGGACTCTTTCTGATTCGCTGAGCCGATCAGTGCAGAAATCTCGGTGCGCTCGGCCTGGAAGCCATCGGCAACCGACACCTTTGCCGCCTCGTTGAACAACCGCTTCCCGGCGCGGATGGCATGAGGTGACTTCTGGGCGATCTCTGCTGCCATGGCCAGAGCATCGGCCAGCGGATCGTCCGACAGATGGGTGCCCAATCCGAGTTCGACCGCTTCGGGTCCGAGCACCATGCGGCCGGTCCAGGTGAGCTCCTTGGCAACGTCGAGACCAACGATGTTGATCAGCGACTGGGTGCCGGTCATGTCGGGCACCAAGCCCCACCGGACCTCGAGCACCGACATCTTGGTCTCGGGATGCACGAAACGGATATCGGTGCCGAGCGCCAACTGGATTCCACCGCCCAGAGCGTGACCGTGAATGGCACCGATGACCGGCACCGGCATCTCGGTCCAGCCATAGACCGCCTGCTGGCCTCGGTGCGTGATGCGACCATCAGCGGCAGTATCGGGCGCTGACCGAGGCTTGGCCGCTGGCTTCTCGCCGTCATTGTTTCGTGACCCGTCCGCCATGCCCTGGAAGCTGGAGAAGTCGAGACCGGCGCAGAACGCCCGGCCCTCACCCGACAGGACCACACAGCGTACGGAAGCATCGGCCGCCAGCATGTCGGAGGCCTCGATGAGTGCATCGAACATGATCGGATCGAGGGCATTCATCTTGTCGGGCCGATTGAGGCGCACGTCGGCAACCCCGGCTTCGTCGATGGTGATCGAAATGCGATCCAGAACGTTGGTGGTGGACATGCGCGGCTCCCGGTCGGTTGGTGAACACGGCGACACTAGATGGTGTTGGCCGGCGGCGACATTTCGAGCCGAAACGACCAGTCCCGGCGCGCTGAGGACTCACGCCACGAAGGGACAGTGGCGGCATTGGTTGCTGCAGCAGGTGCCTCGGGCGGCGAGGCCGAAGGCCGTCATGACAAAGAGTCCGGTGCGAGGATCGAGATAGCCTCCCTGACCTGCCGAAACCGCCGCGTCATGCACATTCATTGCCTGCTGGTTCGCGGGGTTGGCGGCGTCGAATCGGTCAGGGTGCGGCACCAGATGATTCGCTCGAAGTTCAGACGGGGGCGCCACGGCGTCAGCGTAGCGAGCAAGCCCGGTATGGCCGGCAATCGTGTTGGCCCCAGCGCAAGGTCGCACCAGGCTCGATTGACACCGATGTCGCTCGGTCGCTACGCTCTGGGCTTACCGACGATGTGTCGAGCGTCACGCTTGTCAACGTTGGGGGTACAACGGGGGATTGGGTCGGCCGGTGCTTGTCACCGGTTGACTCGCGTCAGGGGCTCGATGACAAGTTGCTGTGGGTGCTGTGCGTTTGTGTCACCGCCATTCTCCGGCAAGCTGTGGCGATGAAATGGGCAACCTGGGATGAAGCAGCGATCGCCTCGGCGTTCAGCGGCGCCATCACCCTGACCTCGACCAGGCTGCCGGCCAGCCGCGTGACCGGCTTCGTCCGGGAGGCAACCAAGGAATTCGCCTTCATTGCCGGGGTCTACTCGATTTGGCGAGTTGCTCGAGTCCTACCGCTGAAACACAATGCCGGCGCCATCGACCGGGCCCGACTGATCAACGATTGGCAGCAGGCAATCCATCTGCCGACCGAGATCGGGATGCAGAACTTCGTCGTCGGCCATGAGTGGCTCGCTCGCTTCGTCAACTACTACTACGCCGCAGTCCACGTGCCATCGATCATCATCTTCTTGATCTGGCTGTTCACGTTCCACCGCAACCATTACCTGCGGTGGCGCACCGGACTCGTCATACTCACGGCTTTCTGTTTGGTCATTCGTTTCATCCGGGTGGCGCCACCCCGATTCGTTCCGGAACTCGAGTTCGTGAGCCTGGCCAAGCGCTACGGACTCGATGTGTATGGCCCGGTTGGCACTGGCGTGTCCGACCAGTTCGCGGCCATGCCCTCGATTCATGTGGGTTGGGCAGCGGTGGTCGGGCTCGGCCTGTACGCCGCCAGCAAACACTGGCCGGCCCGTGCGCTCGGTATTGCTCACCTTGTTTTCACCATCTTCGTCGTCGCGGCGACCGGCCACCATTGGTGGGCCGACGGATTCGCAGCCCTCGTGCTGCTGGCGGTTGGTATCGCCATGAACGATGTCGGACGAGACTGGGGAGCACGACGTCGCCGTGCCGCCTCTGCTCCCCCGCCGGTGGCTGAGCGTCCACAGGAGTTCGAGACGGTCTGAGCGATTGGCCTGGTCACCGAGTTGTCCACAGGTGATGGTTGGACAAGTCACAGGCAAGTCACAGGGTTATGACCCTTCCTCCCCACAGGGCAGCCGTTCTAGGTTTGCCCCATGGCCACTTTCCACGTCACGCTCAACGACCAGTCCACCATCGAGATCGCCGACGCCGACGCCTACCAGCAGGAAGGCCCGCTGACCACGTTCTTCCGACTCGACGACGGCCGCCGAGTCATCGACTCGTGGTCGATGCGCCTCGCCAGTTTCCGCACCGTCGACATCGTTGCCGTGCAGCGCCACCAGGGCTGCCGGGCCCGCAGACACGATTCGCGCCACCCCGGTGTGGCGGAGCACGCCAACGACAGCCTCATCGCTGCGTAGCTCTCACCATCGCGCTTTGCTCTCACGATCGCGCTTTACTCTCACGATCGCGCTTCGCTCTCACGATCGCGCTTCGCTCTCACGATTGCGTTTCGCTAGGGTCTGGCGCCATGAGCAACCCCGTTCTCCTCGTCCATGGCTTTGCCACCTCGGCTCGACGCACCTGGCAGGAGCCAGGCTGGATCGACCTCCTGACCGAAGCTGGTCGGGAGGTCATTGCGCCGGACTTGCTCGGCCATGGCGACAACGACAACGCCAAGCCTCACGACCCCGAGGCCTACGCCGCGGTCGAGTCTTTGATTCTCGACGCCATCCCCGAAGGGGCAGTGGTGGATGCCGTTGGCTACTCCGCCGGTGCTCGCATCGTGCTGAGTCTGGCTGCGGCCAATCCAGAGCGGTTCGGGAAGCTGATCATTGCCGGCATGGGCGCTCGTCTGTTCGAGCCTCGGACCGACAACCCGCTCCTCGATGCCATCGAAGGTCGGGCCGATGCCGACGACATGGTTGGCCTGCATTTCAAGCAGATGGCGGAGTCCGACGGCAATGATCCGCTGGCGCTGGCCGCCTTCTTGAAGCGCTCCCAGCCGCGGTTCGATCGAGACGACGCCGCCAAGGTCACTGCACCAACGTTGGTCATCATCGGCGACGCCGACTTCGCCGGTCCTGGCGAACCGTTGGCCGAAGCACTGCCGAACGCAACGCTCGTCACGCTGCGTGGCGTCGACCATTTCGGCCTGCCAAAGGCCATGAACTTCCTCATGAAATCGATGGACTTCCTCGACATCTGATCGAGGCATTGGCACGAATCTCGAGACAGGTCAGTCTTGTTTCGGCGGTCCGGCTGAGGTGTGGCGGGTGCCCTCGGGTTCGACCGCCCACCCAGCAGCGCCACCCCAGGTGTCGTCGAAGACCAACTCGCTGATCGGGCGTCGCCTCACGGGGCCGTGGTTGCCCTGCGGCCGACCGAGGGGAATCGTTGCTGCGATCGTGTGGTCGTCGGGAATGCCGATCAGCGCTCGCAGCTCCTCCTCGACCATGCCATGCCACCCTGTCAGCACGCCGCCGTAGCCAAGCGCTCGAGCCGCCAACAACAGGTTCTGGCAGGCCGGATACACCGATGCCCCATCGATGAGCCCGCCATGGCGCTGGCGGATGCAGGGCAACACCACCACCGGCGTCTCCTCGAAGTGATCGACGAAGTAGTCCATGGCCCGAGCCTGGCGAGCTTTCGGGCTGTTGTCGACCGCCCCACTCCCCTCGTCGTAGCCATCGTCGGTCCGCTTGCTCGACCAGCCTTCGCGGAATGCCCCGCCGAGCAACGCCTTTGCTTTCGCCGCAACCGGGCCGTCACGCAAGACCACGAACCGGAAGTTCTGGCGATTCGAGCCGGTGGGTGCGCGAGTGGCCGAGAACAGGATCGTTGCCAGATCGTCGTCGGGAATCGGGTCGGCGGTGTATCGACGGATGGCACGAGTCGTTGCGAGACCGTCGAGCAATGTCGGTTCGGCCGCTCGAGGTGTTGAGGATCGTTCGGCCATCAGGTGTTCTGCGCTGTCATGCCGCCATCGACGACCATCACGGTGCCGTTGATGTAGGACGATGCCGGCAACACCAGCGAGAGAACGGCGTGGGCGACTTCTTCGGGGTCGCCGTATCGACCAACGGGTATACGCCTTCGGGCAAAGGCGGCCTTGTCGCTGTCGTCGATCGATGCGGTCATGCCGGTACGAATCGGGCCGGGGGCGATGCAGTTGACCGTGATACCTCGACGGCCCAGTTCCACCGCGAGGCCACGAGTCAAGCCGATCACCCCGTGCTTGGAAGCGGTATAGGGCGTGTGGAACGGGGTTGCCCCGAGGCCCTCGGTCGAGGCGACGTTGACGATGCGCCCCTCGCCGTTGCGCAGCAGATCATCGAGACAGGCCCGAATCAAGGCAGTATGGGCTTCGAGGTTGACACCAAAGGTCGTGTCCCACGCCTTGGTGTATTCGTCGCTGTCGATCGGCGCAGGAATGCTCACGCCGGCATTGTTGACCAAGATGTCGATCGGCCCCAGCTCGGCCCGGATTTCGGCGACGGCTGCCAGGAGCTGATCATTGTTCGCAACATCGGCAGTTCGGCCACACACGATGCCGCCAGCCGCGCTGAGCTCATCAGCGACGACGCCGATGCCGCCAGCGGTTCGGTCGATCAAACCCACCTTGGCGCCCTCATCGACGAAGAGTTGAGCAATGGCTCGTCCCATCCCCGATGCGGCGCCGGTGACGATGGCCACTCGCCCCTCGATCGAACGACTCAGCCTGCTCAGGCGAGGCGCAGGAGTAGCAGTTGACGCTTGGTCTTCACGATGGTCGGTCATTGGGCGGCGAGCCTATCGTCGCCCCCCATTCCGACCGCAAACCGATCAGACGCCCGCTTGGGCCCTGGCAACGGTCATGGCGTGCCTGACCAGCGTGACCAGTGTGTCGCGAACGGCGGCCTTGTGTCGGGCATCGGTCACGATGACCGGGATGTGGGTCGGCACGTCGAGCGCTTCACGGACATCGTCGGGATGGTGGCGCAGTACGCCGTCGAAGGCGTTCACCGCGACGACGAAGGGCACGCCTTGGCGTTCCATGTAGTCGACCGCGGGGAAACAGGCATCGAGACGACCCGTGTCGACGAGGACGACAGCACCAACGGCCCCACGAACGAGCTCGTCCCACATGAAATGGAATCGGTCCTGGCCTGGGGTACCGAAGAGGTAGAGCATCAGCTCCTCGCCCAGTGCCACACGACCGAAGTCCATGGCAACGGTGGTCGACTGCTTTGAGGTCGCGTCACCGAGGTGATCAACAGCCTCGGACGCCTTGGTCATCGCGGCCTCGGTGCGAAGCGGTTCGATGTCGGAAATCGAGTTCACGAATGTCGACTTGCCGACGGCAAAGCCACCAGCAACGACGATCTTGACAGGAATGGGGGTTGCGTTGGTCATGATTCCCTCAGAGAGACTGGAGGCCGTTGAGGACACGTTCGAGCAACGCCACATCGGGACGAGCCGACGTCGGCGTGGTCGTCGCATGGCTTCCGAGGAGTCCCTCGGTGATCAGATCGCCAACGAGGACTTTCGCCACTTGGAGGTGCATGTGGAGATGGGCCGAGATCTCGGCGATCGACTGCGGCTGCATACACAGTTCGACGATTCCTTTTCGTTCATGATCCAGCGTGCCAACTCGATTGGCGCCCTCGGTCGTGCTTCGGACGATCGCCTCGAGGGGCAGGTCGACCGCGCTGCGAGTCCGTCCTCCGGTGAGGAGGTATGGCCGCACCCGAAGCGCGGTGAACTGATCACGGTCGTCGGAGGTCATCGCGGCAAGCTCGACTGGAGTTCGGCCCGCAGCTCTGGCGTCAGGACGGCGCCGGCCTTCTCGACCAGGACAGCCATTTCATAGGCAACGAGCCCGACATCGCAGTTCGACTCGGCGAACGTTGCCAGAAGCGAGCCGTCGGAGATGCCGGTCACGAACAAAAAGGCGTTCTGCATCTCCACGATCACCTCGGTGACTGCGCCGCCGCCGAAGCGGCTCGACGCGCCATAAGCCAGTCCGATCAAACCAGAGGAGACGGCCGAAAAGCGATCGACGGCGTCTCGGTCGAGGCCGCTCGACGCAGCGATCGGTAGACCGTCAGAACTGACGACGACAGCGTCAGTGACACCAGGGACCCGGTCAACAAAGCTGTTGACGAGCCAATTGACGTTGCTGGCCTGGGTGCTGAGGACGGTCATTGGTGATCTCCATGTGAGGGGAACGGCTGGTCATCGGCGGTCGGGTTGCCGAACGGCTGGTTCTCGAACGGCTGGTTCTCGAACGGCTGGTTCTCGAATGACGGCTCGCTCGAAGCAGCGGGCTCGCTCGAAGCAGCGGGCTCGACGCCGGTCGGGCGAGCCCGGCCGTCTCGATATCTGGCCAGCATCTGTCGGATTTCGTCGGGGCTCCGAACGCTCGCAGCCACGGGGCGTCCTTCGCTGACCGGCGCCTGGGACTTCGACCGATCCCGGCGCATCAGTCCCTTGTCGGTCTGACCCGCTCCGGCATCGCCCAAGAGCGAATCGATACCAGCGTCGAAGGCGTCGCCACTCGGCATCGCCGATTCGAGCGTGGTCGGAGGTTCTGCGGGACCGGAAAGGGTCTCGGCTGCCGGCTCGAAGACGGCGCCAGACCATATGCCGGCGTCGTTGCCGTTGACCGAGACGGTGTTGTTGGCCTCAGTCGTCTCGACCGGCATGAGACCCATCAACTTGGCCAGGGCCTCTGACTGGATCTCGGGGTGGCCTGGAACGATGAGCGGTGGTGTTGCCGGCGCGGTTGGCTGGAACTCCGCAGGCGACGATTCTGCGGCTGGCTGTGGCTGCATCGCTGGCGGCGGTTGCATCGCTGGCGGAGCTTGCATTGCCCGCGCAGGTGGCATCAGCTCTTGCGGCACCGCTGGTGCGGCTGGTGCGGCAGGGAAATCGTTGACGGATGGGCGCTCGGCCAGCAGGCTCTCGCCTCGCTCTGGCGCGGCCGGCGGTGTCCAAGCCGGTTCATCGGTTGCCGTCGCGTCGACCCAGCTCGTCCCACTCTGGGCTGGCTGGCTGCGCTCGACAGCCGGAGCCGGAGCTGGTTGGTGGCCAAGGAGCACGGCGGGCACGAGGACGAGCGCAGTCACGCCCCCGCCTTCGGTTGGGATCAATTCCACCTGTACGTTGAGGCGCTTGGCCAGGCGACCGATCACGATGAAGCCGAGGGAACGAGAGAGTCCCAAACCCAGGTCGGGAGGGTTGGCGAGCGTGTCGTTTGCGGTCATCAACTGCTCGACATTCATCCCCATGCCGTGGTCGGCAATGGAAATCAGGTAGCAACCGTCAGGCTGGCTCATGCCGTTGACACTCACCGGCTGGTTCGGCGGGGAGAATTGGGTGGCGTTCTCCATGAGTTCAGAACACACGTGGGCCAGGTCGACCGCACCCTGCGATCCGATCTCGCCACGATCGATGTCGTTCAGTTGCACCCGGCGATAGTCCTCGATTTCGCTCATGGCGACTCGAAGGATGTCGGCAGTGGCGACTGGACCACCGCGGCGACGCGGTGCTTCGGCGCCGGCGAGGACGATCAGCGATTCTGCGTTGCGGCGCATCCGAGTCGCAAGATGGTCGAGACCGAAGAGCGCCTCCAGGGTGTCCGGATCTTGCTCACGCGATTCGAGTTGATCGATCGACTCGATCTGGCGATCGAGTAACGACTGGTTGCGGCGAGCCAGGTTGATCACGAGTTCGTTGAGACCCTTGCGAACGAGTTGCTGCTGCTCGGAAGCGACTTCGGCCACGGCGTTCTGAACGGCATTGAGAGCTTGCACGAGGTCACCCAACTCATCGTTCGTATCGACGGCGATCGGTTCGAAGGTCGGCGCAACCTGGTTGGGCGAGCGAAGCGCTTCGACCAACAGCGGCAGCCGATTCTCGGCAAGATCAGCGGCCGACTCTCGAATGCTTTGGAGCGGATCGGTGATCGTGCGAGAGATCGCAACGACGCCGAGCGCACTGAGCACGAGGCCGATCGTGGCGATACCGCCGAGAGTGCGAACGTCGTTGGTCAGTTCGGGGAGATCCTTCGCCCCCCGAAATCCGAGCATGACGCCGTAGGCTGCGATCAACGCCAACACCACAAGTGGCGGAACGACGATCGCAATCAGTTTGGTGCGCAATGGCAAGTTGTTGAACATGATCCTTCTCGGGCGTGTAGGCATCCCTGTTCCTGGTCCATCGGCCGCTCCTTCCCAACCTTGAGATACCGTTCCGATTCGTGGCTGATTTCGACAACGACAACGACATCGCAGAGGGAGCCATCGGTGATGCGTTACGTCCCCTGGCTGCCAAGGGTTTCACTGGTGTCCTCCGAGCAACGCGCTCGGGTGAGGTCGTTGGTGAAGCCTGGCTCGCCGGTGGTCGTCTCTATCTGGCAACCACCCCGTCGAGTGATGACCTCGCCGGAGTTGCCTTCGGCGCAGACGTCGGCACGCTTGGCGAACTGCAAGCCATGCTCAGCGATCCCACCAACGACGCCACCGCTGCGCTCGCCGATCGCTACCCCGCTGCTGTGCCAACCCTCGGTCGGTTGCTGCATGAGCACAACCTGACGGCGCTCTTCGAGATGATGGTCGCGGGGTCCAGCAGTTTCACGACCGAACCGCTGACCCTTCATCCAATCGGCCCGCGGTTTGCCGAGTCGGTCGACGACTTGCTCGGCCAGGCCGAACGACGGCTCATGATCTGGCGCGACATCGCGTCACGGATTCCAGCAACCAGCATCCGATTCAAACTCGCCCCGGCGCTACCTCAGGGTGTGGAGGAACGGGTCTTCAACGCCGACGAGTGGCGCTATCTCGCGCTCATCGGCGGTGGCCGCTCGGTGGCCGAACTGATCGACGACACCGGCGAGCGAGCGTTCCGCATCATGACCTCGCTCTACCGTCTTCTGCTCGAGGGAGTCATCACCGACGCCTGAGCGTCGACGATGACTCGAGCCCGCTAGACCATCGGCCGGTCGGTTGGCAACACCGGCGAGGGCAACAGCGTGTCGCCCATCAAGTGGGCGTCGACCGCAGCCGCACACGAACGTCCCTCGGCGATAGCCCAGACGATCAGGCTCTGACCCCGACCGGTGTCGCCACAGGCGAAGACGTTGTCGACCGACGTTGCCCACGTATTCGAGCGAGCAACGTTGCCCCGATCATCGAGCTCGACGCCGAGTTGGTCGAGCAAGGTGCCCTTCTCTGGTCCGAGGAAGCCCATGGCCAACAGCACGAGGTCGACGTCCATCTCGAACTCGGAGCCTTCGACGGGCACGAAGTTGGGGCGCCCGCCCTCCATGACGATTTCCACCTCGACCCCGCGCAGTCCGGTGAGCACACCGTTCTCGCCGACGAACTCGGTGGTGTTGACCGAATACACACGGTCACCGCCCTCTTCGTGGGCCGAGGTGACCTTGTAGACCAGCGGGAACGTTGGCCACGGCGTGCGATCCGAGCGGGTGTCTGGCGGACGATCCATGATCTCGAACTGATGAATGGAAGCTGCCCCCTGGCGGTGCGATGTGCCGAGGCAATCAGCACCGGTGTCGCCGCCGCCGATGATCACGACCTTCTTGCCTGCCGCGCTCAGCGGTGGTTCGTCGATATCACCGAGCTGGACCTGATTGGCCAAGGGAAGAAACTCCATGGCCTGATACACGCCTTCGAGTTCCCGGCCAGGAATGGGCAGGTCACGCCAAGCGGTGGCGCCGCCGGCCAGCACCACGGCGTCGAACTGGGCTTGCAGATCGGCAACGGGGATCGAACGCTCATCGTCGGAAGGACCACCGATGTAGGCGTTGGTGACGAAGATCGTGCCTTCGGCCTCCATCTGTTCGAGACGGCGGTCGATGACCCACTTCTCCATCTTGAATTCCGGGATGCCGTAGCGAAGCAAGCCGCCAATGCGATCGGCTCGTTCGTAGACCGTGACCCCGTGACCGGCTCGAGTCAGTTGCTGGGCCACGGCAAGGCCAGCGGGGCCAGAGCCGATGACGGCGACCGACTTCCCAGTCAGCTTCGATGGAATGATCGGTTTGACCCATCCCTCCTTGAACGCCTTCTCGATGATCTCGACCTCGATCTGCTTGATCGTGATCGGATCGATGTTCACAGCGGCAACACAGGCGCCTTCGCACGGGGCTGGACACAGCCGACCGGTGAACTCAGGGAAGTTGTTGGTTGCATGCAGCCGATCGATGGCGTCTTCCCAGCGATCCCGATAGACCAAATCGTTCCAGTCCGGAATGATGTTGCCGAGCGGACAGCCGCTGGTGCAGAACGGAATACCGCAGTCCATGCACCGCGACGCCTGGATCTGGAGTTCGTCGACCGGGAATGGTTCGTAGACCTCTTTCCAGTCTCGCAGGCGGACCGGTACGGGTCGACGAGTCGGGGTGACTCGTTCGTGCTCGAGGAATCCTCTTGGGTCACCCACGGGAAGCCTCCATGACTGCGGTGATCGGATCGGTGCCATCGGCCTCGGCTTGGCGCCGAGCCATCAGCACACGCTTGTAGTCGGATGGCATGACTTTGATGAACCGCTCGACTTCGGCGGTCCAGTTGGCGAGGAGGCGGTCGGCAACCGCCGAACCGGTTTCGACGAAATGGGTCCGCACGATGTCTTGGAGTTCGACTCGATCGTCTTTTTCGAGGGGTTCGAGTTCGACCATCTCGAGGTTGACTCGGGACTCGAATTTTTCATCGGGGTCATAGACATAGGCGACACCGCCCGACATGCCGGCACCGAAGTTGCGACCGGTCGGACCGAGAATGACCGCTCGACCGCCGGTCATGTACTCACAGCCATGGTCGCCGACGCCTTCGACAACTGCGGTCGATCCAGAGTTGCGGACACAGAACCGTTCGCCGACCTGGCCACGGATGTAGACCTCGCCGCTGGTCGCGCCGTAGAGGATGACGTTGCCGGCAATGATGTTGTCTTCGGCGATCAACGACGAGGCACGAGGCGGGAAGATCGCAATGCGCCCCCCGGAAAGGCCCTTGCCGACGTAGTCGTTGGCGTCACCTTCGAGAAGAAGGGTGACCCCCTTGGTCACGAACGCACCAAATGAGTTGCCGGCAGAACCAGCGAAGTCCAATTCGATGGTGTCATCGGCAAGACCAGCACCTCCGTAGCGTTTGGTGACCTCATGACTGAGCATGGTGCCGACCGTTCGATTCACGTTGCGAATCGGGAACTCCAACCGAACCGGCGTTTGGTGTTCGAGTGCGGGCGCACACTGCTCGATCAGGGTGTTGTCGAGTGCGGCATCGAGTCCGTGATCTTGCGTCGTGACGCACCGTCGAGAAGCGTTCTCCTCGATCTCGGGGACGTACAGGATCGGCGAAAGGTCGAGACCTGCCGCCTTCCAGTGCTCGATCGCCGACGAAACATCGAGGTAATCAGCCCGACCAATGGCCTCGTCGATCGTACGAAAACCCAGCTCAGCGAGGTACTCGCGGACCTCTTCGGCGATGTACTCGAAGAAGGTCTCGACGAATTCTGGCTTGCCGGAAAAGCGTGAACGAAGCTCGGGGTTCTGGGTGGCGACACCAACGGGACAGGTGTCGAGATGGCACACCCGCATCAT
Source organism: Acidimicrobiales bacterium (assembly GCA_038212405.1). Classification (GTDB taxonomy): domain Bacteria; phylum Actinomycetota; class Acidimicrobiia; order Acidimicrobiales; family SZUA-35; genus JBBQUN01. Next base: position 14,661 of record JBBQUN010000065.1, read on the forward strand.
CACGCAACCCGAAACGACCAGCGGCGCCGTGGCAAAGCCGAACTCCTCGGCGCCAAGCAGGGCGCCGATGATGACGTCGCGGCCCGTCTTGATCTGCCCATCGACCTGCACGACGATGCGATCGCGCAGATCGTTCAGGAGCAGCGTTTGCTGGGTCTCGGCCAGCCCGAGCTCCCACGGCCCTCCGGCGTGCTTGAGTGATGTCAGCGGCGAAGCGCCGGTGCCGCCGTCATGACCCGAGATGAGTACCACGTCGGCTTTGGCCTTGGAAACGCCGGCAGCGACCGTGCCAACGCCGACCTCGCCAACCAGCTTGACGTGGATCCGAGCAGCCGGGTTCGCGTTCTTGAGATCGTGGATCAGCTGGGCAAGATCTTCGATCGAGTAGATGTCGTGGTGGGGCGGCGGGGAGATGAGGCCGACACCTGGGGTGGAATGGCGGGTCTTCGCGATCCAGGGATAGACCTTCTTGCCCGGTAGCTGTCCGCCCTCGCCAGGCTTTGCTCCCTGGGCCATCTTGATCTGGATGTCATCGGCGTTCGACAGATACTCCGACGTCACCCCGAATCGACCCGAGGCAACCTGTTTGATTGCTGATCGCTTGGTGTCGCCATTCGCATCGATCGCGTTGCGCTCGACGTCTTCACCGCCTTCACCGGTGTTGGACTTTCCGCCCAACCGATTCATGGCAATGGCAAGGGTCTCGTGCGCCTCGGCCGAAATCGAGCCGTAGCTCATGGCTCCGGTGGCGAACCGCTTGACGATCTCGGTGATCGGCTCGACCTCCTCGATTGGGATGGGCCCCGTCGGTGACTTGAAGGCGAACAGGCCTCGCAGCGTTGCCAGTTGCGTGGAGTGGGCATCAACAGCCGAGGTGTACTGCTTGAAGATGTCGTACCGCTTGGTACGGGTGCTGTGCTGGAGCCGGAAGACCGTTTCGGGATTGAACAGGTGGAACTCACCTTCCCGACGCCATTGGTATTCGCCACCCAGATCCAGTTCGCGGTGGGCCAACATCTCGGGACGATCGGGGAAGGCTCGCTTGTGGCGAAGTTCGCACTCGCGGGCAATCTCGTCGAGTCCGATACCGCCAAGCTTCGAGGTGGTTCCCGTGAAGTACTCGTCCATCACGCTTTGGCTGATACCGATGGCTTCGAAAATCTGGGCCGAGGCGTAGGAGCTGACGGTCGAGATGCCCATCTTGGACATCACCTTCACCACACCCTTCGATGCCGCTCGAACGTAGTTGTAGGAGCCAGTGAGGAACTCGGCACTGGAGCGATCCCAGGCGATGCGGTCTTCGATGGCCTCGAAAACCACCGACGGGCACACGGCACCGGCACCGAAACCGAGCAGCAGTGCGAAGTGATGCACCTCACGAGCGTCGGCGGCGTCGGCAATGATGCCGACCTGCAGGCGGGTCTTCTCTCGCAGGAGGTGCTGATGGACCGCACCAACGAGGAGCAAGGAAGGGATGGGTGCCAAGTCAGCGGTCGCATTGCGGGTCGACAGCACCAGGATCGTTGCCCCGGACCGGATGGCTCCGGACACCTCGTCTCGAATCTCGGTGAGGCGTTGCTCGAGGCCGGCGCCACCGGAATTGACCGGGTAGAGACCCTGAACCGTGTGGGTGACGAACTGGGGGAAACTGCCCTCGGCGTTGGCGTGCTCGATCTCGATCAGTTCTTCACGAGTGAGCACCGGGTATGGCAGATTGATCTGGTTGCACGAATCGGGTCCAGGATCGAGCAGGTTGGCCTCAGGCCCGATCGCACGGCTGCTCGAAGTGACGAGTTCCTCACGAATGGCGTCGAGCGGTGGGTTGGTCACCTGGGCGAAGAGCTGTGCGAAGTAGTCGAACAACAGACGCGGGCGGCTGGACAACACCGCAATCGGGGTGTCGGTTCCCATGGATCCGATCGCCTCGGCGCCGCTGAGCACCATCGGCTCGATGAGGAGCTCGAGTTCTTCCTCGGTGTAGCCGTTGGCCACCAGCTGCGGAACCAGCGACTCGTGTACCGGATGAGGAATGTCTCGTCGCGGGAGATCGCCGAGTTCGACGAGGTTCTCCAGCCACTTGCTGTAGGGCTTGGCCGCAGCGAATTCACGCTTGAGCTCGGCGTCATCGACGATGCGGCCTTGTTCGGTGTCGACCAGGAACATACGGCCGGGTTCGAGACGGCCCTTCTTGATGACCTTCGAGGATTCGACATCGAGCACGCCGACCTCGGAGGCGAGAACGACGATGCCGTCCTCGGTGATCCAGTAGCGGCTCGGACGGAGACCGTTGCGGTCGAGCACGGCGCCGATGATCGTGCCGTCGGTGAAGGCAACCGACGCCGGTCCGTCCCACGGTTCCATGAGTGAGGAGTGGAACTTGTAGAAGTCGACCAGTGCCGGATCCATCTCGGCGTTCTTCTGCCATGCCTCGGGGATCATCATGAGGACCGCGTGGGGAAGCGAATACCCGCCGAGGTGTAGGAGTTCGAGCGCTTCGTCGAAGCTTGCGGTGTCAGAGGCGTCGGGCGTGACGATCGGGAGGAGACGTTCGATGCGATCACCCCAAATGGGCGAGGCCAGCAGCGATTCACGAGCCCGCATGCGGTTGCGGTTGCCTCTCACCGTGTTGATCTCGCCGTTGTGGGCGACGAAACGGTAGGGGTGCGCCAGCGGCCACGACGGGAAGGTGTTGGTGGAGAACCGTGAGTGCACGAGGGCGATCGCGGTTTCGGCTCGCTCGTCGAGGAGATCAGGGAAGAATGTGGTGAGCTGGGGCGTGGTGAGCATGCCCTTGTAGACGATGGTGCGAGCGCTGAGGCTCGGGAAGTACACCTGGCAACCGATGGCGGCCGACACCTCGTGTTCGACCCGTTTGCGAACCAGGTAGGCCTCGCGATCGAGATCGATACCAGCCAGACCGGCGTCGGACGTCAGGAAGAGCTGGTGGAACGACGGCATCACGCTGGCCGCCTGTGTGCCGAGATCGGTGGGATCGATCGGCATGTCTCGCCAAGCAATGACCGTCAGACCCTCACTCGTTGCGACCTCCTCGATGAAGGTTCTGGCCTTGGCAGCATTGGTGGGATCGGCGGGGAGGAAGGCGATCCCGGTCGCATAATGCCCGACTGGCGGTAGCTCAGGCACGAGATCACGGTAGAGACGGTCGGGAATCTGGAGCATCACCCCGGCGCCGTCACCGGTGTTCGGCTCGGCGTTCGTTGCGCCACGGTGCTGCATGCATCGAAGGGCGTACAGCCCTCGTTCGAGGATGTCGTGACTCGCTCGCCCGTGGAGGTCGGCAACGAAGGAAACGCCACACGCATCGTGCTCGAAGCTAGGGTCGTACAGACCCTGTGCTGCTGGTAGGCCCTGTGGCGTCAGTTGGGCTTGCGCTGCTGCCCGTTCGGACGCAGCCAGAAGCTCATGCTCCATCGAATTCTCCCGGTTCTGAGTGGCGATCGCTACGGCGGGGACGGCACTGGCCCAGCCAGGAGGCTCGGATACCCTACCGCAAAAGCATCATTTTTCCGTAATCAGTGATCGCTGCGGCCGATGGCGACCGCTCCTCCTAGTCAGTTCGCAGATGGCTCAGCGACAGCGCTGCAACGGAGCACGGCGGCTACTGTCGCCTCATGACCTCGCATCTCTCTTCGGATCGACCAGTTGCCGACTCGCCGGTTGGCCGCATGATGAGCGGCATCGACGCCTCGCCGACTCCGTATCACGCGGTCGCAGAGATCAGAGACCGGCTGAGCGACGCTGGGTTCAGCGAGCAGTCATTCGGCAACACCCTGGTCGGCGAGGCGGGTTGCTATTTCACGCGTCGTGGTGGGGCGCTGATCGCCTGGATCCAGCCCGAGGGGCCGATCGAGGGCTTCACGCTCGTCGGAGCCCACTCTGACTCACCGAACCTGCGGATCAAGCAACAGGCCGAACTCTCGACCGCCGGATGGGCCCAGCTCAGCGTCGAGGTCTACGGCGGCGTGCTGCTCAACAGTTGGCTCGATCGAGACCTTGGACTTGCTGGCCGAGTGAAGGTGCGGACCGACTCGGGTCACGATGGCGACGGAATCGAAACTCGCCTCGTGGTCGATCGACGACCCCTACTGCGAGTACCGCAACTGGCGATCCACCTCGACCGCGACATCCGCGATACTGGCCTACTCCTCAACCCTCAAACCCAAATGAACCCCCTGTGGGCCCTTGGGGCCGACGAACCCGGCACCTTTGCCGCCTATCTGGCCGAGCTCTGTGATGCGACACCCGAGCAAATCGTGGCCAGTGAGATCATGGCATTCGACACCCAGCCCGCAGCCGTCGTCGGGCGAGACGGCGACCTCCTGGCAACGGCCCGTATCGACAATCAGTTCTCGTGCTTCGCTGCGATCGAGGGCCTGCTCTCCGTCGCGGCGAACGACGCGGCTCCGCGCCGAGTCCCCGTGTTCGTGATGTTCGACCACGAAGAGATCGGCTCCACGACGGCGACGGGTGCCGGTAGCCGCATGGTTGCGTCGCTGCTCGAGCGAATCAGCGCCAGCGGCGGCGTCGATCGTGTCGGCTTCCTGGAACAGCTCCAACGCAGCATCGTGATCTCGGCCGATGGGGCCCACGCCACCCACCCCAATTACGCCGACAAACACGATCAACGACACTTGATCCAGATCAACGGGGGTGTCGTCGTCAAGCGCAATGCCAATCAGCGCTATGCCACCGACGCCGACTCGGAGTGGTTCATTCGATCGGTGTGTGCCGACGCCGAACTGCCACTCCAGACCTACCACCACCGAAACGATCTGCCCTGTGGCTCGACGATCGGGCCGACCACCGCAGCGGCACTCGGCGTTCCAACGATCGATCTCGGTGCTCCTCAGCTGGCCATGCACAGCATCCGCGAGATGGCGGGTACCGCCGACGTCGTCTACCTCGCCGACACCCTCGCCGCGGCCTGGTCCTCGTCGCTGCCGATCGGCGACTGACGCCTCGAACCTGTGCTTG
>JBBQUN010000066.1:0-19647 GCA_038212405.1 Acidimicrobiales bacterium
CCGCGATTCGAGCCGATGCCGGGTCATACACACCGCACGGACCGTCGCAGTGAGCCTCGGCGATGAGGGCAGGCGAACGACGTTCGAGGAGGTCGAGGAGACGACTGATCATGGGTGATGCTCCTAAAGAGGTAGGTGTTGGTGATCCGAGGCTAGCGTCTCTGGTTGACAGAGCAGAAGCCGAACGGCGAGTAGGGTCTGCCCATGCTGTCAGGTGACCAAACCGCAGATGTCGAGATTGCCAGCGTTTCGGGGCCGTCGTTGCTCGACGCGGCACAGTCGATGCTCGATGCCGACGCGGCGGCAACGGCGCTCGGCATCACGATCGTCGAGGTCGCATCCGGCCACGCCGTGCTCACCATGACCGTCACGAAGAACATGGTCAATGGGCTCTCGGTCTGCCACGGCGGCATCATTTTCACCCTTGCCGACACCGCAATGGCGGTGGCATCGAACACGTGCGGGAGCCGCACGCTGGCATCGAGCGCCGCCATCGAATTCCTCGCACCAGCCCGCATCGGTGACCAGCTGAGCGCCACCTGTGACGAGCGAATCAAACCCGGCCGAAGCGCGCTCAACGACACCACAGTGACCAATCAAGACGGCGCTACCATTGCCGAGTTCCGTGGCCGCACCGTGACGGTCGGCGACCGCTGAGGTCCGACCCACCTCTTCCTCATGACGAACGCTTCCTTCAACGACCATCCCGCGCCAACGAGTCAGCGAGAGTCGAACGCTGCCGACTCGAATGCCGTCGATGCCAGCGCTGTCGACACCGGTGCCGCGTTCGAGTCGCTGGCCCGAGCGCGAGTCCACGATCTCGACGACGACATCGACCTTCACACCTTCGCTGCCGCCTTCAACCTCTTCCGTGCCGCCAGCCAATTGGTGCAAGACCTCGAGTCCAACGTCCACCGACCGCTCGGCCTTTCTGTTGCCGGCTTTCGGATCCTCTTCACGGTGTGGACCTTGGGTGAACTCCAGCCCCGGCAGCTCGCCCAGCTCGCCGGCGTCTCCCGTGCTGCGATCTCCGGTGTGCTCAACACCCTCGAACGCGATGGACTGGTCGAACGCAACAAAGTCGAGACCGACGGCAGGCTGGTCAACGTTCGCCTCACGCCGACGGGCGCCGAGCGCGTCGAGCAGGCCTACCGCGACCAGAATCAGCGAGAGCGCACCCTGTTCGATGCACTCGACAGCAGCGAACTCGACCATCTGGCCATGCTCATCCGCCGCCTCCTCGCCTCGCCCGGCCTCGGCGCCTGATCTCCCGACCCGCGATCTCACCAACACGCGATCTCACCAACACGCGATCTCACCAACACCGCGAAAATCATTAAGGCCTTGACGATCTCGGGAGAGGTCCGTAGGATCGGTGACATGCGTAACAGTGTCGCTGGCTTCCACCGGCCGGAGGTCGAGACCATGCCTCGGCCCGAGCTCGAGGCGATCCAACTCGCCCGGCTCCAATCAACCATCCAGCGGCTCCGAGACCGCGTCCCGGTCATGGCCGATCGCCTCCTCGACATTCCCGACCCCACGTCGCTGGACGACCTCGCTGCCTTTCCGTTTCTGCGCAAGAGCGACCTGAGAGACAACTACCCATTCGGACTGTTCGCCTCGCCGCGATCCGAACTGGCTCGTGTGCACGCCAGTTCGGGCACCACCGGCAAGCCAACCGTGGTTGGTTACACCCGTGCCGACCTCGACCTCTGGCACGAGTGCGTCGCCCGTTGCCTGCGCGGCGCCGGGATCGAACCCGGTTGGATGCTGCACAACGCCTACGGCTACGGCCTGTTCACCGGCGGACTCGGCCTGCACGGCGGTGCCGAAGCAGCCGGCATCAACGTCGTGCCCGTTTCGGGCGGCAACACCGAACGCCAGCTGATGCTGATCGAAGACTTTGCTCCCGAGGCGATTTGCTGTACACCCTCGTATGCCTTGACCCTTGCCGAACTCCTCGGGCCCGTTGGCGGACCCGCCTCATCGATGCAGGTCGCCATCCTCGGAGCCGAACCGTGGAGCGAGAAGATGCGCGCCACCATCGAAGCCGGACTGGGGCTGCGAGCGATCAACATCTACGGACTCTCCGAAGTGATCGGACCCGGCGTGTCCTGTGAGACCGCCGATCAGGACGGGCTCGTGATCATGGAAGACCACTTCCTGCCCGAGATCGTCGACCCCGACTCCGGCGAGCGGTTGCCCGACGGCGAGGTCGGCGTGCTCGTCCTCACGAGTCTCACCAAACAAGCCTTTCCCGTCCTGCGCTACTGGACCGGCGATCTTTGCTCGATCACCCGAGAGCCTTCACCATGCGGCCGCACCCACGCCCGCATGTCGGGCATCGTTGGTCGTGCCGATGACATGCTCGTCATCCGCGGCGTCAACGTCTACCCCAGCCAGGTCGAGCACACCCTGCTCGGCGTCAACGGTGTGAGTGCCCACTTCCAATTGGTCGTTCGACGCGAGGGAACGCTCGATCACCTCCATCTTCGAGTCGAAGCCGCCAACACCTCTACCGCCGCCGACACCTCTACCGCCGACACCCCTACCGCCGACACCTCTACCGCCGACACCTCTGCGACCTCCCAGCTCGAACACACCATCATCGACCGGCTGCGCTCCAGCCTCGGCCTGGGGGTGACCGTCAGCATCGAGCCGGTTGGATCGGTCCCTCGCTCCGAAGGTGGAAAGCTTGCCCGCACCCTCGACCAACGAGAGCTCTGATTGCCATTCTCTCCGGCGTTCACTCCCCATCACCTCGATCACCCTTTGACCCCAGAAAGATCCTCGATGACCACATGGTCTGACCTGTCCGAGTTCGACGAGTTCATCAACAGCGGTGGCATGGTCGAACCAACCGACGACATCCCCGAGCCCTACCGCGATGAGGTCTTCCGCTTCATCGAGTTCCACGCCAACTCCGAACTCATGGGTGGTTTGACCGAACGAGACTGGATCCCAAAGGCACCTGGACTACGCCTCAAACAAGTCTTCTTGGCCAAGACCCAAGACGAAATCGGCCACGCGCACCTGCTGTACATGGTGGCTGCCGACATGGGCGTCAAGACTCGCGACGAGATGATCGAGCAGTTGTTTCGGGGCGAGTCACGGTTCCACAACGTTTTCCACTACCAGGCCGTCACCTGGGCCGACCAGGTGGCCATCGCCTACCTGGTCGACGCCGCTGCGTTTGCCAGCCAGCGAGCTGTGTTCGCCGAGTGCAGCTACGGACCCTACAAGAGAGTCCTGAAGCGGATCGTTGCCGAAGAAGGCTTTCACATGCGCCACGGTGAAGAGATGCTGCTTCGTCTGGCCGAAGGCACCCCAACCCAGCACGCCATGTTCCAAGACGCACTGAGCCGTTGGTGGTGGCCCGCCGTGCAACTCTTCGGCCCCGACTCCGATCCCGCCGACCCGCTCCTGCGCTGGAAGATCAAGTCCGAGCGCAACGAGACCCTGCGCGATGCCTACGTACAGAAGTACGTCCCGCTGCTCCAGGGCTATGGCTTCGAGATCCCCGACCCCGAACTGCGCTACGACGGCGCGGCCAAACGCTGGGTCGTTGGTTCGATCGACTGGGAACCGCTCAAGGCAACGATGCGAAACGGCGGACCCGATTCGCGGCGCCGCATCGAGAACGCCGCCCGGCACTGGAATGACACCGCCTGGGTCCGCAACGCCCTCGACGCATCAGCCATGGCCCTATGACCATCTCCACCACGCCGGCCGCTGCCGCGGTCACCACTACCGTCGCCTCCGCCAGCACCGTCACCGCCACCACCGACAGCGCCCGGGCAACACCGGTGAACCTCGACATGGTCTGGGCCGCACTCAGCACCGTGGATGACCCGGAATACCCCGGGCTTTCGATCGTCGACCTCGGCTTGGTCGAACAGGTCGAAACAACCCAGGGCCCAGATGGCAGCGGTGTCACGATCGGTTTGGTACCCACCTTCTCGGGTTGCCCAGCGCTGCACATGATCGCCGCCGATGTCATCGCCGCTGTCGCCAATGCCACCGGACTCGCCACCCGAGTTGAGTGGCTGAGCGACCCCGTCTGGACCACGGCCCGCATGAGCCCGCTCGCCGAGCAGCGGCTGGCGAACGAATTCACGGTGGTCCTGCGCCGCAAAGATGGCACCCTGCGCTGCCCGGTCTGCGGGCACGACGCCGTACAAGACCAATCCATGGCCGGGCCAACCCGCTGCCGCAGCATCGCCTGGTGTCCCGACTGCCGCAATCCCATCGAGGTGTTTCGCACATGAAGACCTACGAAGTGTTCATCAAGAAGTCGGGCAAAGACGAGTTCCGCCACGCCGGCGCGCTGGCCGCACCCGACCCGGCGATGGCGCGCATGTACGCCCGAGAGGCCTATCTGCGCCGGGCCGAAGGGGCCGAATTCTGGCTGGTCGATCGCGCCGACCTGATCCTCGGCGACGAGGACTTCGTCGCCCCGAATGCCGACAAACCCCACCGCCACAACGACGGTTCGTCGGTCGCTGCCCGTCGCAAACGGCTCCGTCTCGAAGAACAGCGGGTCGATGAACAGCGGGTCGAAGAACAGCGCCAGGAACAACAGCGCCAGGAACAAGATCAAGAGGCAGCCCGATGACCACCTCGTCCCTCATCAACGATCCGGCGGTCGCAGAATTCGTGCTCGCCTTCGCCGATGACGAGCACATGGTGGGCGCCCGTCACGCCGAGTGGATCGGAACGGCACCGTTCCTCGAAGAAGATCTGGCCTTTTGCTCGATCGCCCAGGACGAACTCGGTCATGCCCTCGGCCTGTACGGCCTCCTCACGAACGACATCGATCGCTTTGCCCTGCTGCGGAGCGCCGGGGAGTACCGGTCCTGCCATCTGGCTGAGCGTGCCGCACCAACATGGGATGACGCGCTGATTCGGCACTGGTTGTACGACACCGCCGAAGCCCTTCGCTGGGGAGCGCTGGTGCAGTCATCGATCCCCGAACTGGCGTCGCTGGCGCGGCGAGCCTTGCGTGAGGAAGCCTTCCACACCGATCATGCGGTGATGTTCCTCGAGCGCGTGGTGAGTGCCCCAACCAAACCGGCGATCGAAGCAGCAATCGAGCGACTCCTGCCCGATGCCCTCGGTGTCTTCGAGCCCGTCGCCGGCGAGGCTCGTGCCCTCGAACTCGGCGTGGTGAGCGAGTCGTCCGCCGATCTTGGCCGACGGTGGGCTGAGGCCACCGTTGCCTCGCTGGCCGCCTTGGGTTTGGTCGTTGCCTGGCCGGCCGAACCCACCGCTCAAGCCGGCCGAACGGTTCGAGAAGCCGGTTTCGGCGAGTTCCTCGAGTCGTTACAGGCCGTCATCTCGATCGAGCCCGCCGCGATTTGGTAGCCGATCAGACCGCCAACGAGCGCTCGAGTCAGATCGCCAACGGCGCGCCGGCGAAGCCATCGACAGACGAGAGCGTCTAGCGTGCGCAACGAAGTGAGCGCTAACGAGCGCTCGAATCAGATCGCCAACGGCGCGATGGCGAAGCCATCGACAGGTGACAGAAACTGCATGGCGATGGCGTGGAAGTCCATGGGGCGGCAGAGCTGGTAGCCCTGGGCCAGCGGGATCTTCGCTCCTCGGACGGCCTTGAACTCATCTGCGGTCTCGATGCCTTCGACCATGGCAACCAGGTCGAGGGCTTCGGCCATCTGGGCCATGGCGTTGAGGAGCGATTGCTGACGGATCGACGGCGAACGCACGAACGAGCGGTCGATCTTGAGCAGGTCGAACTCCAGCGTCGGAACTTCTGACAGCGACACCGCTCCGGTGCCGAAGTGGTCGATGGCAATACGCACACCGGCTTCGCGCAGGGCACGGGTAACCGATACCGCGGCAGGGGGCTGGTTCATGAAGCCGGCCTCGGCTCGTTCGAGAACGACCTGGCGCGGTTCGAGTGAAGACGCAGCGACCTGTGCGAGGAGCCGGTCGGCGAAGGTCAGGTCGTGGAAGTTGATGGTCGCGAGGTTGAAACTGATGAACCAGTCAGCAACGAGGACATCGGTCTCGACCCACTCGCGCATGGCGCTCAGGCCCTTGGCGATGACCAGTTGGTCGATATCGGCAATGAGGTGAGCTCTCTCGGCAGCGCGAAGGAAATCGGTCGGCATCACGAGCCCTCGAATCGGATGTTCGAGCCGCACCAGGGCTTCGACTCCAACGATCCGTGTGGTGTCGGACGTGTCGAAGACCGGTTGATAGTGCAAGACGAACTGGTCCTCGGCAACGGCTTCGGCAAGGTCTGCTTCGCTGCATTCGGACGAAACCACCTCTGATGGCCGATCGTCGTCACCGACCGTTTCGAATCGCACGACACGGTTGCGACCGTTCGTCTTCGCCTGGTACATCGCCTGGTCGGCTTGACGCAGCACCTGTTCGGGCGTGGTCGCACCCGACGTGACAACGAGTCCGATCGAGGCTTGCACGAGAACATCGACGTCACCGATCGCCATTGGCTTGGTCAGGGCTTCGTAGAAGCGATGCGCGCAACGTTCGGCGTCGTCTTCGCTGTCGAGTCCCTCACAGATCAGGACGAACTCGTCACCGCCAAGTCGTGCCACCGTGTCGCTCGATCGAGAGACCCGGCGAAGGCGTTCGGCAACCTCGATGAGCAGCAGATCGCCGGCTTCGTGTCCGTGGGTGTCGTTGACTTCTTTGAACTTGTCGAGGTCGACGAACATCACGGCGAGGACTTCGTCATTGCTTCGCTCGGCCTCGATGGCCCGATTGAGTCGGGCGGTCAGGTTGGCACGGTTCGGCAAACCCGTGAGGTCGTCGAAGAGCGCTTTGCGATGCAGTTCGGCTCGGGATCGTCGCTCGTCGGAGACGTCTTCGGCCTGGATGAGCACATGGCGCCGGGACTCGCCGAGCTCGAGCACACTGGCTGACTCCCGGACCCAGACGGCGCCGCCGTTGCGGTCTCGGTAGCGTCGCTCGGATTGGTCGGCTACGCCTTCGCCGTCCAGCAGGTGCTGGAGTCGGCCACGGGCCGCTGAACGATCTTCGCCGTCGATCAAGTCGAGGAGTTCGGTGCCGTCGAGTTCGTCGACGTTGTAGCCCAGCTGCGAGGCGAAGCGGGGGTTGACGGCAACGATCCGACCTCGAGGGTCGACTTCGACCACGCCAATGGGAGCGTTGGCGAAACTGGTGCGGAACCGTTGGGATGCTTGATCGCGTGCGGCGTCGGCGACGTCGCGTTCTTCGATCACCCGAACGATCGATCGGCCGGCGAACATCGCGAGACCGGCCACCGAGAGCGAAAGCCCAAGGCCGGCGATCAGGACAACGGTCGATGACCCTCGATCGACGTTGACCAGTTGATCGGGTTCGGCAACGGTGCGGAGCTCGACGTTGTGACCGAGAAAGACCTTCGTGCGGCTCGAGACCAGCTGTGCGGTGACGTCGTCGACCGACAACCCGGCGCCGAGATCGGTTGCCGTCGTCGGGAGTGGGTCGACCTCGGGTCCGCCGGGCAAGCCCAGCAGGCTCACGTTCAATGGCAGGTTCCGCTGCACGCGGACGAGGACCATTTCTGGGTCGACGATCAAGATCACCGACACGTTCGTCGTTGAGGGGTTCGTCGCTGCGTAGGCCAGCTTCCCCTGGAGCGACCCTCGATCAATGATCTGCAGGCCCGGTTCTTCGATCGGTGTCGGACCCTGGTCGACGGTGCCGTTGAACGTCTCGCATGACAATCGAGCGGCCGCAGGAACGCAGATCGCTTCGATCAACGAGTTCGAGTCGATGAGCCCGGTGCTCGCGATGTGAATGCTGGTGTCGTCGATGTTGGCGACTGCGACACTGGTCGCTGCCGCCGCGAGTCGGTCCGAGACGCCATCGAGCCTTCCCTCGGCGGCAGAGGCAACAGCCGACACGTACGCTCGGTTCCCCCCGGCGATCGCTCGCTCGCTGACCTCGGCTTGGGTCCGAGCCGAAGACACCAGCCCGGCAGTCAGGCCAAAACCGGCCAACAAAATGACAACCGGGAGGAGTCGGATGATCGTCGAGCGCCGCACTCGTTTCTTGTCGGCACTCATCGCTCAAACATGAAGCCAAGAGGGCTCGACGACGTCAGCCCTCGAAGTCGGCACCAAGGTAAGCGGCGATGACGTCGGGGTTGACTTGGACGTCGGCCGGGAGGCCTTCACCGATCGGCTTGCCGAAGTCGACGACGAGAATACGGTCGGCGATGTCCATGACCAGCCCCATGTCATGCTCGACCATGACCATCGAGATGCCGAGTTCTTTGCGGATGTCGAGGATGAACCGAGCCATGTCCTCGGTCTCTTCCTGGTTCATACCGGCCACCGGCTCGTCGAGGAGCAGCAGCTCAGGTTCCATCGCCAGCGCGCGACCGAGTTCGACTCGCTTCTGGATGCCGTAGGGCAGCAGCGCGACCGGGGTCTTACGGTATTCGCTGATTTCGAGGAAATCGACGATCTCTTCGACTCGCTCGCGGTTGACCATCTCTTCCCGGCGCGAGCCCTTGGGCCCCCACCACATCATTCCGGCGGCCCAGGACTGCTTCATACGAATATGGCGGCCGGTGAGGATGTTCTCGATCACGTTCATCTGCCCGAAAAGGGCGATGTTCTGGAACGTACGGGCGATGCCGAGCCGGGCGATGGCATCGGGCCGCTCGCCCATGATCGACGTGCCCTTCCAGCGAATATCGCCTTCCTGGGGTTGATAGACCTGGCTGATCGAGTTGAACACCGAGGTCTTGCCTGCACCGTTGGGGCCAATGACCGCGAACAGTTCCTCGGTCTCGACCTTGAACGAGACGCCGTCGATGGCGGTCACGCCGCCAAAGCGCAACACGATGTTGTCGACCTCGAGGAGAACCTGGGTACCAGTTGACGAATCGCTCATGATGCCCACTTCTTCTTGCGCTTGTAGTGCTTGACGTCACGGAAGGACTTTCGCCCGCCGTCTTCTTCGTCGCCGCCGTGGAGCCCGAGGTAGAACTCCTTCACATCGTCGTCGTTGCGAAGTTTCTCGCCGGGTCCGTCCATCACGACTTTGCCGTTTTCGAGGATGTAGCCGTGATCGGCGATCGAGAGCGCCATCATGGCGTTTTGTTCGATGAGCAGAATCGAGGTGCCATCGTCTTTGTTGATTTGGCGAACCACGTCTCGGACCTGCTGCACCAGCAGCGGAGCCAGGCCGAGCGAGGGTTCATCGAGGATCAGCAGTTTCGGATCGGCCATCAGCGCACGGCCAATGGCGAGCATCTGCTGTTCGCCACCCGACATGTAGCCGGCGAGCTGGTTGCGGCGTTCGGCCAGGCGGGGGAACATCTCCATCACTTTTTCGTGTTGGGCTTTGCCGGTGGCCTTGTTGGTGAAGGCACCGGTCTGGAGATTCTCTTCGACCGTGAGCTCACCAAAGCAGCGACGCCCCTCCATGACCTGAGCAATGCCCGATCGAACGATTTTCGAGGCGTCGTTGGACAACATGTCCTCGCCGTTCCAGGTGACCGAGCCCTTCGTGGCCTTGGCCTCGTGGTTGGCCAGCAACCCGGTGATGGCGCGAGCGGTGGTGGTCTTGCCCGCCCCGTTCGATCCGAGCAGCGCAACGATCTTGCCGTCGGGCACCTCGATCGACAGCCCCCGCAAGGCAAGGATCACCTCGTTGTACACCACTTCGAGATTGGCGATTTCCAGCAACGTACGACTCCTCGGTCGACAACGATTGGGGCGGGTCAGCAATTGACCGAGCAACGCAGAATGGTCGGAGGGCGAGTCGGGAAGCCTAGGCTTCCCGACTCACTCACTGATCACTCAGGGGGTCGACACTGCGATTGGTAAACCACAGTGAGGACCATCAACGATGTGCATCAGATGCAGGGACCGTCGAACTGGTAGGTCGAAAGGAGGTCCGAGGTGTACGGGCCTTCCTCGACGATGAGGCCGGTGCCACCGGTGCCGGCATTGATCGGCTGGAGGTCGAAGGCAGTGGCGTCGACGTCGTAGATGTAGCTCTCACGAACGATGATGTCGTTGTAATCGCCACCCCATGACTGGTTCGGTGAAAGGCCCTTGAAATCGACGGTGACTTCCTGGGAAGCAGCAACCACACCGGCGCGGGTCATGTCGCCGTTGGCCGCAGCCTGCTCGAGGATCGTCTTGACGATCATGCCTTCCATCCAGCCGGTGATGTACTGGTCAGACAGGTTCTTCTCGCCACGACGAGCAGTCATCTCGGTGACCAACTCGTTCATACCCTCGGAGTCGTTGCCCTTCCACGGAGCGGCGTAGCCCGACTGCCAGTAGTACTTGTCGAAGTCTGGTGCGAGGTCGGTCGCCAGCAACACGGGGTAGCTGAACGACGGACCGTTGCCGGACCAGACGGCCTCGAAGCCCTGGGACACAGCGCCACCGAAGATATCGGCGAGCTCTCCCGGGGTGACGACGGTCCACACGATGGTGGCGCCGGAACCGACGAGTTCGGAGATGACCGCAGTGCGATCGTCGCCGGCAACGGCGCCAACGCCGTCATAGACGACCTCGATACCGAGCTCTTCGGCCGCGATCTCGGCGCCAGCAGCGCCGTCTTCACCGTATTCACCGGGGCGCGAGATGATGGCCAGCTTGGCTTCGCCACCCTCGGACTCGACCTTTTCCTTGAGCCAGGCAACGCCGTTCATGGATTCGGCGCAGTAGGTGATCTGCTTCTCGATGACCGCAGCGCCGATGTCGGGATCTGGCCACAGCGAGGCCCAGCTGAGCGGGATGAGCAGCATGTTGTCATCGGCTGCATCTTCGGCAATGGCGGCAGTGATCGGGGAACCGGTGTTCTCCGAGATCATGATGACGCCCTCGTCGGATTCCTGGGCCATGATCTCGTAGTTCTCGATGCCCTTGGCCGTGTCATAGCCCGAGTCGATGATGACCGGCTCGACCATGCGTCCGGCGATACCGCCGTTGTCGTTGACGAATTCCCAGTACGCGGTCTGGGCGTCGACGATTTCGGACACCAAAGCAGCGAATGGACCGGACAGGTCGGCGTTGAGACCGACCCTGATCGTGGTATCGGTCACGCCGAAGTCGGTCAGGATCTCTGCGGCGGCCTCGGGAGCCTCCTCAGTCGGTGCAGCGCTGGTGGTGGTTTCATCGCCACCAGCATCGGTTTCTTCACTTCCACCGTCGCTCGCGGCTTCGTCACTTCCACTACCACCACAGGCGGCAGCGGAGAGACCGAAGGCCATGAGCAACGCAAGCAGGCGCTTGAGTTTCATGTGTTTCTCCCTTTTTTGTATTTCGATGATCGGCGGTTGCCGAGTCAGCGATGTCGATGGTAGGTCTCGTCGCTCCGCTAGTAGCTGAACGGCCATCCCTTCCAATAGCTCTTGAACTTCAACCAAATGCCATAGAGGCCGAGCGGTTCGAAGATCAAGAAGATCACGATCAGCAAGCCAAAGATCACGAAGTTCCACTGGAACGTGCTCATCGGCCAGCCGGGGGCGGTCGCCGACGTCGAGATCGGACCGAAGTTACCAGCGGTGCCGTCGGTGAGCAGAATGTTGGCGAACCAGCCGATGGGCCCGTTCGAAACCGTCTTGCCCGATAGCCAACCGGTGAACCGCTCGACCAGGTCGGGCAGCAGTTCGACGAAGGCGGTACCCATGAGCGTGCCGGCAATGGTGCCGGCACCGCCGATGAGGAGAATGGCGATGAAGTCGACCGAGAGCAGCAGACCGAAATCGATCGGCGAGACCCGCCCGGTGTAGGAGGCGAACAGGGCGCCACCGATACCGGCATAGAACGAACTGATGGCGAAGGCGGTCCGCTTGTACTGGAACTCGGGCACGCCCATCACTTCAGCAGCAACGTCGCGATCGCGGATGGCTTGGAGGGCACGGCCGGTTCGAGAACGGGCCAGGTTCTTGGCCAGCACGATGAAGAACAGCAGGATGACGAAGATCAGAAGGAACTGCTTTTGTTCTTCGGTGACCTCGAGGAAGCCGAACCATTTGCCATTGCTGGTGAAGTCGACCAGTGGGGTCTCCTCCTTCCAGAAGCGGAACTCCAATTTCGGCCACCTGCGACCAGACTCGAAGTCGCCCGCGTATTCGGGAAGCATGCGTCCGAGGTGGAGGCCGATGAACACGAGGCCAACAGTCACGATGGCCAGGTAGAGGCCGCGAACCTTCACTGCAGCCGGCGCCACCAGAATCCCGATGAGGGAAGCAACGACGCCGGCCATCGGCAGCCAAATCCATATCGGCAGACCGAGTCCGCAGTCTTGGGTGCGATCGAGAATGCCAAGCTGCTCGTGGAACGGGACACAGGCTTTTGCGGTGTCGCCGTCGCCACCCAGCACCACCGCGGCATAGGCGCCGGTACCCATGAAGAAGGCGTGCCCAAGCGACACCTGACCCGTCATGCCAACCAAGATGTTGAGCCCGAGCGCCACGATGGCGAAAGCAAGGGTCTTGGTCATGGGGTTGAGCCACGTCGCACCAAGGAGTGCAGTGAACGGTGCGTCGAACGGTGACACACCGAGACAGGCCAGCAACATCCAGAAGAGGGCGAACCCCACCATGCTCTTTTGGAACGTCGACGGGAAGATCGAGGCGTCTTCGTCGTAGGAGGTTCGAAGTAATGGACGACCAACGGCCATGTCAGACCCTCCGGATTTCTGCGGTGCCGAAAAGCCCATAGGGCTTGACCAGCAAGACGATCAGCATCACCACGTAGGGAACGATGGTGGAATAGCCCGGGCCAAGAATGTTGGAATAGCCCGACAGGTATTCACCAGCGAACACTTCGAATGAGGCAATGATGAGGCCTCCGTAGAGCGCCCCCATCACCGAGTCGAGGCCACCGAGAATGATGACGGGCAGCACTCGGAAGGCCAAGATGGTGTGGACCTCCTGGCTGACGGCTCCACCGGGAGGGAACGGGGCCATGCCGAACATGATCGCTCCCAGTGCTGCCACCGAAGCACCGAGGGCCCAGGAAATCGAGAACACCCGACCGACGTTGATGCCCTGCGCCATGGCTGCTTCCTGGTCGAAAGCCACCGCCCGCATGGCAACACCGAGACGGGAGCGGTAGAAGAGCAAGATGGCGGCGAACCCGATAGCAGCGGCAACCGCAGCGGCAAGGTAGCTCTTGGGGATGATCGCACCGGCGACTTCCCAGGAGTTGGTCTTCCAAGGCACACCAAGGCTGCGAGAACTGACGGCCGTTGCATCTCGGTTGAACGGAGTGATCGCCACCTCGAGCCCAAGGGTCACCACGGCGAGCGCAAACAGTGGTTGGCCAACCAGGGGCCGAATGGCCACCCGTTCGAGCACGACCGCCAGCAGGGCGGCGAACATCATGGCGATGGCCACATGCAACATCCACAACGGCACGCTTGCCGTTTCGCCGACGGCAGGGGCGAGCGGGTTGGTGAAGGGCAGGAACGGGAACCCTCGATCAGCAATCAAGATCGACATGAAGATGGCACCCGCCATGGCGATGCCGCCGGTGGCGAAGTTGAGCACCTGACTGGCTTTGAACACCAGGACGAACCCCAGAGCAACCAGGGCGTAGACACAGCCCAGGGCGATCGACTTCGTCAGTGTCTGGATGAACGTTGCGCCTGCCGAAGCCAGGATCGGCGAACCCAGGAGAGAAACAGCAATCATCGGTACATCGACTCCACGAGATCATGGAAGGACTCGCCAACGGCGGAGCGCTTCAGTTTCTGGGTTGCGGTGAGATCGCCATCTTCGTGATCGAGTTCCTTGGGCAACAGGCGATAGGCCTTGATCCCCTCGACGCGAGCGAACTTCTCGTTCGTTCGAACGACTTCGGCGTCGATCAACTTGATGACCTCTTCCTTCTCGGTGAGATCTCGATAGGTGGTGTAGGCGAGTCCCTTGCCAAGGGCCCAGTTCCCGACCGTCTCGAGCTCGATGCCGATCAAGGCAGTGAGATATTTGCGACCGTCGCCGATCACCATGGCCTCACTGATGTAGGGCGAGGTCTTGAGCGTGTTCTCGATCTCCGACGGTGAAATGTTCTTGCCACCGGAGGTGATGATGATGTGCTTGATGCGATCGACGATCTTGATGTGGGTGCCGGCGACCCACTCGCCGACATCGCCGGTCTTCAACCAACCGTCAGCGGTCATGGTCTCGGCCGTCTGCTCGGGCTTGCCCCAGTAGCCGGCGAAGTTCGCCGGATGCTTTGTCTGGATCTCGCCGGTCTCGGCGTCGATTCGCACACCGTCCTTGATCGAGGGATACGGCTCGCCGACGGTGCCGAGGATGACTCGGCCCGAGAAGTTCGAGGTGGCAACGGCGGTGTTCTCGGTCTGGCCGTAGAGCTCGAAGACGTCGAGGCCGATGCCCTGGAAGAACTCGAGGACTTCCGGAGCGATCGGGGCAGCACCGGAGCCGGCGTAACGCACCTTGCGCAGGCCCAAACGATCGCGCAGTGCCCGGAAGACGAACACGTACCCAAAGGCATACGCCAGTCGAGTGGCCGGCGTCCAGGCACCCTGGTTGGCCGTTCGCTTGCGACCGATCCAGCCGGCGAGCTTCATGAACCGGGTGAAGACGAACTTCTTCATTCGGCTGGCGTCATTGCCTTTGATGATGACGCTGGCGTGCAGCTTCTCCCAGATGCGAGGGACGGCGAAGAACAATGTTGGTTGGACTTCGCGCAGGTTCGTGTTGACCGAGCCGACACCCTCGGCGAAGTTCAGCTTGGCCGAGTAGGCAACCATGTGCCAGGTCGAGAAGATGCGCTCGGCGATGTGGCACAGCGGAAGGTAGGTGAGGATCTCGTCGTCGGCGTTCGGCAACTTGCCACCGGTGATTCGCTCCGGCGTGCTGATGATCGTGTCGATACCGAAGTTGGCATTGGCATTGGTGAGCATCGCCCCCTTCGGCGGACCGGTGGTTCCCGAGGTGTAGACGAGCGTCATGATGTCGTCGGCCTCGGCTGCTGCCATGCGATCGGTCACGGCGCTCGGGTTTGCCGAGCGATGCTGACGACCGAGTTCGAGGAAGTCCTTCCAGTCGATCAGCCGTGGGTCGTCGTAGCTGCGAATACCGCGTTCCTCGATGTAGATGATGCGCTCGAGCAACGGAAAAGCGTCGGCCGGTGAGTCTTCGAGGATCTTGTCGACCTGTTCCTGGTCTTCGGCCAGGATGATCTTCGCCCCGCAATCGTTGAGGGTGTATTCGACCTCGGCCGCAGGGTTCGTGGGGTACAGCCCAACCGTGACCCCTCGAATCGCGACCGTGGCAAGATCGAGCACCACCCATTCCGGGCGGTCTTCGGCATGGATGGCAATGCGGTCACCGACACCGGCGCCCATGGCCAAGAGCCCGTGAGCGGCGTCGAGCACCGTCTCCCAGGTGTGAGCCCAGGTCCATTCATTCCAGATTCCGAGGTCCTTGTGTCGCATGGCAACATTGCTCGGGCTGGTCCGAGCCCATTCGGCGGCTCGTGAGGCAACGGTGGAATACCCGGCCGCGGCGTGGCGGGACGTGGATGCTGGTGCCGTGACGGCCATGTGGTCCCCTTGTCGGTGTCGAGGTCTGTCGCTGTCGGGTCACACCGGGTCGATCCCGTTGCTCCGAACAACAGGGGCGAACCATAGTGAGACGACGGTCACAGATCAACTACTATCGCGAAGGCCTTCACGATCGACACGCAATCGTGACACTTCGACTCCTGCGGCGAGGGCCTCCACGACCATGAGCGAGGTCGGCGAATCCTCAGTAGCCAGCCTCGACATCGACCTCGCCTGCCAATTCGGTGCTGGCAGCGAACCGGCGGACGTTGTCGGTGACGTGATCCGCCAACAGCGGAATCCCCATTTCGGGCGTGTTCCCGACATGGGGAGTGATGATGATCCGAGGCTCCGACCAAAGGGCGTGCCCCTCGGGTAACGGCTCGGGATCGGTGACATCGAGGCCCGCTCCCCCAATGGATCCGCTTCGCACGGCTTCCAGGAGTGCGAGGGTGTCGATGTGGCCGCCTCGAGCGACGTTGACGATCCACGCCGATGGCTTCATCGCTTCGAGCTCTGGGGAACCAATCACGCCGCGCGTTTCGTCGGTCAATGCCAGAGCGAGCACCACGAGGTCGGCGGTTGCGAGCACCTCGAGGCGTTCGTCGAGCGTGACGACTCGGTTGGCCCCAACGACAGGGTCGGCCTGGCGTCGCACCACGGTGATCCGACAGCCAAAGGGTTCGAGCATGGGGATCAGCGCCTCGGTGATCCCACCGGCACCGAAGATCACGACGTTCGCGCCAACGAGATTGGTGCCCTGGGGCGCTGACCATGTGTTCGCCCGTGCGTAGCTGGCGAGCCCGCGCATGCCGGCCAGTCCCAGCATCAACGCATGTTCGGCGACGGGGGTCGCATAGACGCCTTTGGCTGCGGTCCACACTCGGCGATCGCCGTTGGCGTTGTGGGTGTCGAGGAACGGCACGAAGGGTTCGATTCCTGCGAACGGCAGTCCGATCCAGCGGACCCCGGGGCCGTTGGCGATGACGGCAGGAAACGACGCAGCAGCGTGGGCGTCAGCCCAGACCAACGCCTCGGCTTCGTCGATGGAAACGACCTCGCCGCCACCATTGGTGACGGCGAGTTCGAGGGAGTCGAAGCGTCCACTCTTTGGCTCGACCGCCACTTTGGGTGGCGAGCCGTGAGTGACGGTCGAGGGGATGGCGTTCGAATGAGCGGTGTTCGAGAGAGGAGGCGTGTTCACCCTCGCATCTCTAGCGCTTTCAGACGGTGAGTGCGACTGCTGATGGAAGCACCGGCAGCGCGGCGACGATCGGGTCGGCAGCAGTTCCGAGATCCACGGCTTCGGCGATGCGATAGCGGCCGGAGGGATCCTGTGCGAGCCAGAGCATTCCTTCTCGACGCTCGGGGCGGCGGACGCCGAGAAGGCGGCCGTCACGATCCATCAAACGGCGCTCGGGATGGTCGACCGTGATGGCGATCGTGACCGGCGAGGACGAGTCGACCGCTTGGACCTTGACCAGGCGCGGACCCTTGCCAACCACTCGGAAGCCGTTGGTGCGCAGTGCCATGTTGTGTTCGATCAGCTCGTTGAAGACAGGCGTGTCTTCGACGAACACCGTCGAGAGCTCTGCGTTTGCCGGATCGTTCTGGAAGCTGAACTCCGCTCGTAGCAATCCCTGGACGATGCGTCGCCATTGCGGGTCGATCAGTGGGCGGATCTCGCCAAGCGCAGAGTCGTCGTCGAGACGATCGGTTGAACGACGGTTGGGGAACACGGCAGAACCTCCATTGGAGTCCACGATCTGAGTGGTACTGATTCCATCGGACGCCGACGTCTGGACGTGAGCGTTTTCAAGAGTGGACCCAGCCGCCGCAGCATGTCCGGCGCCGGCCGCGAGGCTGGAGGCTGGCGCCGTTGCGCCGGCGCCGAGCACGAGGGCCTCGGCTCCGGGGCGTCGTGTGGCTTCGGCATCGAGGAACGAAACGTAGAAGAGGCGCTCGCCAAGCAGGGCCGGGCGCAAGAGCCATGTGCCGATCAGCAACTCCACGATCATCACCGCAGCAAGACCGATGCCGAGCCTGCGAGCGATCTCGAGATCGCTGGCCAACAGGCCCATGCCACAAACGGCCACCACGGCCATGCCGATGACGGCAGCCCGACCTTCGGAGCGCAATGCAGCACTCATGCGCTCCTCGGCGATGTCGCCGTGGTCGAAGCCGGACTGCTCGGCCGATGCCATGGCGGCCGGGTCGAACGCAATGACAGCGTCGATGCTCGATCCCTGCAAGGCGAGGCGGCGAAGCACACCGAGCTCGAAGAGCCCAGCGCCGAGTGAGACCACGAGGGCAACGATCTGGAGCTCGCTCATCGAGGCATCGCCGACGACGATGCTGTACACACCGAGTGCTCCACCGACGCCGACGAGGCGCATGACGGCAACGATTGCTGCGGTCCGACGGGAGCCAACGATGACAAAGGCTGCGATCGCTCCGCCAAAGGCGAGTGCGCCAACGAGGAGGATCAACAGACCCGACCCGGCGCCGGCAGCACGAGCTGCATCGGTCGGCACGCCAGAGAGGGTGATGTCGAGGTCGGGGACGTCGACGCTGCGCACCATCTGATCGAGTTCGCGAGCGCTGAGCGACCGAGCAGCGACGCTCGGGGTCACGACGGCGAGCACGTCGTCTTCCTGGACGAACCGATCAGCTTGGGCGGCGACGACGAGCGTTCCGTCGACGTATCGGCCTGACGCACTCTCGACCCAACCAACGCTCGGCATCGCCGAGACGGCTCTGGCCCATGCCGAGAGCTGCTCTGGTCGCACGACGCCATCGGTGCTGCCAATGGTCGCCAGCAGCGCCGAGGTCGGATCACCACCGGTTGCTCGCAGCGTTTCGGCCACCGTTCGAGAGGTGACGCCCGACGGCAATGCAGACTCATCCAGCAGATCGCCGCTGGGCATGCGGGTGGCGAATGCCCCAAGGCAGAGCAGGAAGACCCCGAAGCCGGCGAGGATCGGAGTCGGAACGTCGCGACCGTCGGGAAGTTGCAGACGGAAGAGTCGGTACTCGTCCTCGTCGGGAACCTGCGGCAACGTTGCGAGCATGGCCGGCAGCACCGCGAAGGTGACCACGGCGGCAACCGCAGTGCCGATGGCAACCCCGGTTGCCGGCGTGCGGGAAGCGCCGACGATCTCGAGCAGCATTGCGGCTCCGACGAGTCCACCGGCCAAGAGGCCGACTTCGGGCAGCAGGAGTCGAATGGCTGACCGGATCGACTCGGCCGGATCATCGCCCTGCGGATGCTTGAACCATTCGAGCAGCCGGAAGGCCAGCACCGAAGAAACAAGGACACCGGCAAGAACGGCGGGGACTCCAGTGGTGGCAAGCGAGCCGTCGAATCGGCCGACCGACTGTGCGCCGAGCAGGCCGGAGGAGAGTGTGGCCAACGCAACCGAGGCAGCAACGGCCAGTCCGTAGCGCCCGCCTACCGACGCCGTCACCATCACGGCAAGCAGAATCATCACGGGCGCAATGGCAACCAGGAGCGAACGGTTGAGTCGGTCGAGCACATCACGGTCAGCCACTGCACGCCCGCCAACGAGCGCTGGCGTTCCCGGCATCGTCGTGGCCACCGTGCTCGAGATCGTGGCGAGGAGTTCGCCATCGGCGGTGTCGTCGATCGAGACGTACACCGCCTGGCGACCATTGGCGATCGGCTCGGTCGCCACCGAGTGCACACCGTCGAGTTCACGAAGCGCCGGAAGCAAGTCCGTGCGAATCGACCGAGCAATGTCACCGGTGCCGTTTGCACCGACCAAGAGCGTCACATCGGGAAGGTCACCCGGCTCGACCCCCGACATGCCCAGCTGTTGCGTCGACATCATCGGTCGAGCGGTGCCAATCGAGGCCAGAGCCGTGCCGGCCAGCAGCAGGAACACGATCGAGGACGCAACGATGAGGGCGAAGCGCCGCAAATAGGCGGGACTCGCTGGAAAGGTCAAAACACGAGCTGGAGCCACAAAACATCCTCATCGGCACCAACTCCGCCCGCTGGGTAGCGTAGTCGGCACGTTCCGTGGTGACGATCGACCACCAGAAAAGACCATGCCACCAGGAGAAAGACTGCGGAGAGCGCTGGCG
>JBBQUN010000067.1:0-18850 GCA_038212405.1 Acidimicrobiales bacterium
GCTCAGCCCTTTGCGAGCCGATCAGGCGTGAACGCCCCGGGCAGAAGTTGATCGATGGTCTCGGCGGTGCCGCTGGCGTCGATGAGGCAACCCGGGCCTGCGTGCTCGGCCAGCAACTGACGACAACGACCGCACGGCGTACAAGGCTCGCCCGACGCGGAAACCACAACAACGGCACGAAGCGTCCCACCGCCGGTGGCGTGGAGTGCCGACACGAGTCCACATTCGGCGCAAAGGCTCAGGCCGTACGACACGTTCTCGACGTTGCATCCAGTGATCAGTCGGCCGTCGGTGGTCAGCGCAGCAGCACCGACGCCGAACCCGGAATAGGGCGCATAGGCCCGCTGTGCTGCCTCGATCGCAGCCGATCGCAGCTCATCCCACGGCAGCGGGCCCCTCGCGCGTTCGCTGGCATCGGCCCCGCTCATTTGGTGCCGTAGATTCGGTCGCCAGCGTCGCCCAGGCCGGGGACGATGTAGGCATGCTCGTTCAATCGCTCATCGAGCGCCGACAGGGTGATTGGCACGTCAGGGTGAGCGTTGTGCACCGCGGCAACACCCTCCGGGCAGCCGATGATCGAGATCAGGCGAATCTTGGTGCAGCCGGCAGCGACGAGCGCATCGAGCGCAGCCACGGCACTCCCGCCGGTGGCGAGCATGGGATCGACGAGAATGACCTCGCGCTCGGCAACATCGACTGGCAACTTGTTGTAGTACTCGACCGGCTGATGGGTGCTGGGGTCACGAAACATGCCGAGGTGGCCGACCGCGGCATGGGGTACCAGCGTGAGAATGGCTTCGACCATGACGAGCCCGGCTCGCAGGATCCCAACCACGACCGGTGCCGGTTTGGTGAGTTGCTGCGCAACCGTGGTGGTGATCGGCGTCTCGATGGTGACTGGTTCGGTCGGAAGATCGCGCAGCGCCTCATAGGCGGTCAGCAGGGTGATCTCGTTGCACAACGACCGGAACATCTGCGGCTCGGTCGAGACCTGGCGCAACAGCGACATCTTGTGGCTGACGAGCGGATGGGCGAGGACCGTGAGCCGCGTGGTGGTTGTGGATGTTTCGTCGTTCACCAGGAACGCCTTCCCATGAGTGCGGCTTCGGCCTTCTTGGCCACGTCGCGAGCTTGTTCGAGGTCATCGCCGACGGCGGTGACATGGCCCAGCTTGCTGCCGGGTGCCGGGTGCTTGCCGTAGAGGTGGACTTGCGCGCCCTCGACCGCGAGTGCGTCGGCGAGATGGTCGATGGGGTCGACATGATCGAACCCACCGATCACGTTCACGGTCACTGCCGCGGGCACGGTCATGTAGGTCGGGCCCAACGGAAGGTCGAGCACCGCTCGCACGTGGTTCTCGAACTGCGAGGTGGCACATGCATCCATCGTGAGATGTCCGGCATTGTGTGGGCGAGCGGCCAATTCGTTGACGACGAGGCCGGCGTTGGTCAGGAAGAACTCCACCGCCAGGACGCCAACGGCATCGAGCTCGTCGGCGATGCGTAGCGCCGTATCGATTGCCTCTTTGGCCACTGCCGGTCCAATGGTTGCGGGTGACCGCATCTCTCGCAAGGAACCGTCGTGGTTGATCAGCTCGATCACCGGGTAGGCACGGCAATGGCCGCCAGGTCGCCGAACGATGAGCACGGCGAGCTCGGTGACGATCGGCTGGAAGTTCTCGACCATCAAGGATCGGCCGGTTTGTTCGGCCATCACTCGCAGCGCTTCAGGCTGGCTCTCCACGATCCACACGCCGCGCTCCCCGGGACGCCCCGCTCGGATCGACTTGATGGCGACCGGCCAATCGAAAACCGAGGTGAAATCGATGAGATCGTCGGGACTGGACAGCTCGGCGAACACGGGCACCCCGAATCCGCGATTGAGGAGCACGCGTCGCTGATGGAGCTTGTCGAAGGCGGCCCGAAGGGTCTTGGCCCCAGGGCGGATCACGGTGCCATCGGCCTCGAGTCGCTCGAGCATCCCGATGTCGATGCGTTCGTGCTCGAACGTGATGACCTCGCAACTCTCGGCGAAGGTCGGCAGTGCGTCTGGATGGCTCAACATGGTGTTCGGTGAGGCCAGGGCGGCAGAATCATCGAGGCTCTCGGCGAACAGCCTCGGCGTGATACCGAGTTTCACCGATGCCTGATGGGTCATCCGCGCAATCTGGCCTGCGCCGACGATGCCGAGTCGATAGAGCGCAGGAAGATCGTTGGGCACGGTGTCGAGAGTAGCTCGTCGGGGTCGGCGGCCGCGATCGATGACGCTCGAGCGAGCATTGTCATAGGTCGCAGCCATGATGGAGTGTTCTCGACCAGCCCTGGTAGTGGGTGGTCGAATCGACGGCGTGAGCCTCCTGACATTCCCGTGAATCGAAGGCCCTCTCATGCTCGACCACAGCCAGCCCGACCACAGCCAGCCCGACCACAGCCAGCCCGACCGGCATCGAGGTCTCCGGCTCGTGCGATCCACACTCGGGGTGGCGGCACCATACGTTGCCCAAGCAATGGCCACCCATCCCGCGCACGACCTGCTCATCGAGCTGACGTCGCCCGATACCGGCCAGACCACCAGCTTCGAGCCCTTCGCCGTTCTCGGGCGCTTGCACGGGCACGTGCCGGCCGCAGCGGTACACGGTATGGCCGTCGTCGAAAGCGGCATCGTTTCCCTGGTCTGGCGAAATGGCACCAGCGTTCGAGCCATCTGTCGCAGCGGCGACCCCTGGGCAACGCCGGTGTACTCGCTGCACGGCAACGACGAACCAATGGTCGATGCGCTCCGCCGAGCGTTTGGCCTGGCGACCCCGCGGGCGATGTTCGGTCCGGCCTGGTACTGGCTGATGGTGTGGATCCATGATCTGGCCACGCTGTGCGGGGCCAGCGTCATCGGTGTGCACGAGGCCGCTCGCTGGCACCCTGGTCTCGAACCCGACGAGATCGACGACACCGATGACCCGGCCGAGGTCGTCGAGCGCTGCCTTGATCGGCTCTATGAACATGCTCGGCTGACGGGGTGGGACGGTGTTCGTAGCGGAGCCGAAAACGGTTGGCTCGATCTCGGGCGCTGTTCGCCATCCATGGCGAGCTGGTTCGACAACAGCTCGTTCGGTCGGGCGCTGGCGACCCAACTCGGCTCGGCTTCACTCGAAGTCGACCGGCTGGCGACTACCGATGACCGCATCACCGCTGCTGCGCGCGCCATGTTTCGCCTGATGATCGATGGGCTGGCGAGTGTCAGAGCGATGGATTGTCACCGCTAGGTCCGCTGCTGGTTCTACGATGGCCCGGCATGTCGGAGCGTACTCCGCGGTCGTCGTCGCGGCCGCCGTCGGTGACTCGTCGTCGCCTCTTGGTCACCATGGGTTTTGGCGCGGCCAACATCATGGTCGGTCGCCAACTCGGCACCCTGCCTGCGGCGTCGGCCGATCCTGGGATCGATCCGGCGTCGGTGGCGCTGCCAGGAGCAGCAGCTGCTCCCGAGGCAGGGCATGTCTTCGACACGGTGATTTCGGGCGGACGTCTGATCGATCCCGAGACCGGGTTCGACGCTCTCGGCGACATCGGTATCGATGGCGGGGTCATCACGGCGATTGGTGGTGTTGGCTACCTGGGCTCGACAGTGATCGATGCCACGGCTCGTGTCGTTGCTCCCGGCTTCATCGATTTGTTGTCGGCGGAACCCAATGGGTTTGGTGAGTGGAACAAGCTGGCCGATGGGGTCACCACCAATCTGGCCATGCACGGTGTGAACAACTATGCAGCGGCGTTCTTCAGAACCTGGACCGGCCAAACGCCGCTGCACTTCGGAGGCGCCTGGCATCAGCAGTTCATCCGAGCGGTCGATCCAGAGATCGCATCGGCGCCCGAAGACCCTCTCGACGAAGCGCAACTCGCGGCCTTCGAGCGACTCACCGAGAAGAACCTTCGTGCCGGTTTCGCCGGCGTGTGTTTCTCGCCGGAGTACGCACCGGGCACGAGTTACGAAGAGATGCGACGGATCGCAGCCACTGCACACCGACTCGGCCACATGTCGTACTTCCATCTACGCCATTCCGAGCCCGGCACCGGCCCTGATGGTGTGCGAGAGGCGATTCAGATCGCCACCGACACCGGGTCGGCGGTGCACCTGGAACACCTCGCAAGCACCGGTGGGACAGAGCCCGAAGCCATGGCCGAGTCGATCACGCTGATCGAAGCAGCCCGGGCAAGCGGCCTCGACGTCACGGCCTGCGTCTATCCCTACGACTTCTGGGCCACCACGCTCGGTAGCTTCCGGTTCGCGCTTGGTTGGCCAGAGCGCTACGGCATCACCTTCGAGGATCTCGAGGTCGCCGGTGAAGGTCGGCGACTGAGCGTTGAAACATTCGAAGCAGCACAAGCGGCGAACCTGTTGGTGGCTGCGCACGGCACCATTCCCGAAGCAACGATCGAGCTGGCATTGCGGACCCCGTGGATGATGGTGGGCAGCGATGCGATCCTCACCCGTTCGCTGAACAATCACCCACGTTCGTCTGGGTGTTTCGCTCGGCTACTCGGACGCTACGTCCGCGAACGTCAGGTGCTCGACCTCACCTCTGCGCTGGCCAAGATCACGGTGCAGCCGGCCAAGCGATTCGAAACGATGATTCCCGACCTCACCCGCAAGGGCCGCCTCCAGCGAGGTGCCGATGCCGACATCGTGGTGTTCGATCCTCTGACCATTCGCGATCAAGCCACCGTTGCCCAGCCGGAACTGCGTTCGGTCGGGTTCGATCACGTCTTGGTCGAGGGAAACCACATCATGCGGTTCGGCCAACTCGATGAATCGCTTCGCCCTGGTCGGCCGATGCTCAGCGCAACCCCCGGGTTGTAGCCGACTCGTTTCAATGATCGAGGCGAGCGCCCATCGAGCCTCGGATTTGATCGATCAGATGCTCATGACCTTCACCCTGGCCGCTGAGGCCGTCGACGAACGCCTGGATCACGTGATAGGTGAAGGCCGAGTGGGTGTTGCGTTCTTCTTGGGTGGCCAGTATTTGCACTGCGTCAGATCGAACGCAGCGATCAAGACCGTGCAGCAAGTACTCCGCAAGTTCGATGTCGAGGTGGGATGACCAGCGAAACGTTGGGCCCTGGGCCTTTGCGTGGCGATCCCAGGCGTCGATCAAGGAATGCCACTGCGTCAAGAAGTCGGTGGTGGCGACCCCTTTGAGGTCACCGGGGTCGACTCGGAACTCACAGAGCATCCGGCGAGTGAATCGTGCCCAATGCACGACATCGTCTGCGGCGAGGGGGCCCAGCTCCAACAGCATTCGAGGAGCGTAGCCCGGCCAGCCAGCCACCCACCCACTCAGTGGCCGACTCGCCAAAACGGATCAGCGAGTAGAGGAGACCGTGCCCGTTGCCCGGGGCTGGTAGTTCGACGGTATGCGGTCGATCAGACGCTTTGCCTTCGACCAGCGGCGCTCGGCCAGGTTCCTGGCCAAGCGGGCATCTTTCTGGGGATCGCGCGCGGCGAGCTCGTTGGTGGCGGGAAAGTGGTCATCAGGCGTGGTGCGTCGGGCGCGCAACGGGTTCCAGCGGCGCTGGTCATCCTCGTAGACCCGGGCGAGGTCGAGGTGCGGATGGCTGTGCCATGCTCCCCACATCGGCTTGCCGGCGCCGGCGATTGGCGCCGCCGCACCATTGCGAGGGTTGCGACGATCGTCGGGAAAGATTCGCAACGAGAGTTCGAGTTCCAACGCCGACATCCGACCGGCGAGCACGGGGAGTGCGAGCACGGATCCGCCCCACGTGGTGAGAACGCCGTCGCGCAGCATCTCGAGGCGGCGATCAACCATCGTGAGCAGCTCGGCTTCGTCGCCGTCGTAAAGCTCTTCACCCGCTTCGGTGCTGAGACCGATGGCAATGATCCGATCCGACGTCAGGTCGATGACCGGTCCTTCGGTATTGGTGACGATGTCGAGGCCGTAGATGAGCGGGAGGGCAGGCACGAGGGCAATCCTTCTGGGCTTTTTCCAAACCGTACGACGTATGGCCGCGACGGTGATGGATGCCCGTGAGTTCGGCGCCCGCTCTGCATCGATGAGTGTGCCAGGCTGGGTGTCCCAGGGCAACGACCTAGCGCGCAAATTTCGCTTTGAGCAACCTGTCACCCACGAGGAGCGGTCGAGAATGGCGCAGAGAGGCCGGCAGTTGGTGCCACTAGCCTGCATCCAAGGAGGAGCATCATGACCACACCATTGCGAATCGGCGTGCTCGGGGCAGCCAAGATCTCGCCACCGGCACTGTTGACCCCGGCGCTCGAAACCAACGACGTCGTCGTTGTGGGGATCGCCGCTCGTGATCGGGACCGGGCACAGTCGCAGGCCGATGAGTTCGGCATCGAGCGGGTGTATGACTCCTACGACGAGGTGATCAACGACCCCGACATCGACGCGATCTACAACCCGCTGCCCATTGTTGCTCACCTGGAGTGGGGCGTGAAGGCCCTCGAGGCCGGCAAGCACCTCCTGCAGGAAAAGCCCCTGACCAGCAACGCCGCCGAAGCCCGCCAGCTGGTTGCTGCCGCCGATCGCGCTGGGTTGGTCATGATGGAAGCCTTCCATTGGCGCTTTCATCCACTGGCTACCCGCCTTCGTCAGCTTCTCGATGATGGGATCGTCGGCGAGATCACCTCCGTCGCCGGAGGTTTCTCCGTCCCGATCGACACCACTGACGACGTGCGCCACGCCTATGAACTCTCGGGTGGCGCGCTGATGGACCTCGGTTGCTATGCGGCGCAGTGGGTTCGC
This sequence comes from Acidimicrobiales bacterium, assembly GCA_038212405.1. GTDB lineage: Bacteria > Actinomycetota > Acidimicrobiia > Acidimicrobiales > SZUA-35 > JBBQUN01. The sequence goes on from JBBQUN010000067.1 coordinate 6,773, forward strand.
TTCCTCGCAGGCAGCGAGCCGCGCGTGTTGTTTGCCACCATGGTCGAAGGTCGGCCGAACACCGATGTCATCACCGACATCGAATTGGCGTGGGACCCAACGACCAGCGCAGGCCCCATCGCAGGCACGATTCATTGCGCGATGGATGAGACGGCGATACCTCTCGCCGAGCTGGAAGTGATCGGCTCGACGGGTCGGCTGCATGTCCTGAACCCCATTGCCCCCCACCGCGGTCATCTGCTTACGGTCGAGGTCGAAGGCGACCACCACACCGAAGTGGTGGAGGGTCGCACCACCTATCACCATCAGCTCGAGGCGTTTCGCGATGCGGTGCTGCACGGTGGGCCCCAGCTCACCGGCGGAAGCGATGCCATCGCCACGATGGAGTTGATCGACGCGGCGTACCTCGCCGCTGGGCTGCCGCTGCGAGGTCAGAGGCTCTGAACTGGCTCAGGGCGTGCCGGGTGATGCATAGGACGTTCGCCTCTTCATGATCGGCGCGGATGTGATCTACATTCTCAGGATGAATGCTCCTGCCAATCTGAAAAATGACGCGCTTCGAATCTGGGTAGAGGAAATGGTCGAGCTCTGTGAGCCGGCCGAGGTCCTTTGGTGCGATGGAAGCACCGAAGAATATGACCGACTTTGCGCCGAACTGGTCGAGGCCGGCACGTTCATCAAGCTCGACGACGAGCTTCGACCGAACAGCTTTCTCGCCCGCTCAGATCCGAGCGACGTTGCCCGAGTCGAAGACCGCACCTTCATCTGTAGTCGCTCGGCACAGGATGCGGGCCCGACCAACAACTGGACTGATCCGGTGGAGATGAAGGAGACCCTCAACGGTCTCTTTACCGGATCGATGCGTGGCCGAACGATGTACGTCATTCCGTTCAGCATGGGACCGCTGGGATCGCCAATCGCCCAGATCGGCGTCGAGATCACCGACTCGGCCTACGTCGCAGTCAACATGAAGATCATGACCCGCATGGGGTCGGCTGTCCTCGACGTTCTCGGGACAGAGGGCGAATTCGTCCCGTGCATGCACACCGTCGGGGCTCCGCTCGAAACCGGTGAGACCGATGTTTCCTGGCCGTGCAACCCCGACACCAAGTACATCGTGCACTTCCCCGAAGAGCGAGCGATCTGGTCCTACGGCAGCGGCTACGGTGGCAACGCCCTCCTCGGCAAGAAGTGCCTGGCGCTACGAATCGCCTCGACCATGGGTCGTGAGGAGGGTTGGCTGGCCGAGCACATGTTGATCATGGGCGTGCGCGAGCCGAGTGGCCAAAAGACCTTCATCGGTGCTGCGTTCCCGAGCGCCTGTGGCAAGACGAACTTCGCCATGATCGAGCCGCCTGCGGCCTTTGCCGATGAAGGGTGGAAGGTCACCACCGTCGGCGATGACATCGCCTGGATCAAACCAGCCGACGACGGCAAGTTGTATGCGATCAATCCGGAGGCCGGCTACTTCGGTGTCGCTCCCGGTACCTCTCTCAGCACCAACCCCAGCGCAGTGGCAACGATCCGAGCCAACACGATCTTCACCAACGTCGCCCTCACCGACGACGGCGATGTGTGGTGGGAGGGCATGGACGGTGAACCACCGGCCCACGCCATCGACTGGCAGGGCAACGAGTGGACGCCGGCTTCGGAAACCAAGGCCGCTCACCCCAACTCGCGCGTCACCGCACCGGCCTTCCAGAACCCGGTGGTCGATGAGGCGTGGGACGACCCCAAGGGCGTGCCGATCTCGGCCTTCGTGTTCGGTGGCCGCCGATCCGACACCATGCCGCTCGTTTATCAGTCGTTCAACTGGGCGCACGGTGTCTACCTCGCCGCCACCATGGGCTCGGAGACCACCGCAGCAGCCTTCGGGCAACAAGGTGTGGTTCGTCGTGATCCGTTCGCAATGCTTCCCTTCGCCGGCTACCACATGGCCGACTACTTCAATCACTGGCTCGCCTTCGGCCGCACGATCCAGAACCCGCCTCGCATCTTCGGTGTGAACTGGTTCCGTCGCAACGAAGACGGCAGCTTTGCGTGGCCTGGCTTCGGCGAGAACATGCGGGTGTTGCAGTGGATCGTCGAGCGTTCGCAGGGCAAGGCGTATGCCCTCGAAAGCCCAATTGGTTGGATGCCTCGTCATCAAGACCTCAACTGGAAGGGTCTTGAAGACTTCTCCGAGGCCGACTTCCGCCAGGCGATGTCGCTCGACAGGGAAGACTGGGACCGCGAGATCCTTTCCCACGATGAGCTGTTCATCAAGCTGAACGATCGGATCCCGAAGGAGCTGCTCGCCATCAGGGATTTGACGTTGTCGGCGTTGTGGCGCTCGCCGGAACACTGGGAGATGAATTCCGACCCGACCTGATGCTCGCGTCGTAGCGCGTTCAGTAGACGATCTCGGCGAAGAGGCCGGTGGGATCGATGTCGCCACCCAGGCGACGTTGGGTCCCATCGGCCACGTGCTTCGCCGTGAACACCAGCACCACAGCATCGAAGAGGTCGAGGACCGGCACGACCCGGGCATCGATCAGCCCGTCGAGCGGCGTCGTACTGAGCGAGGGGAGTGCTGCTTCCAACAATCGACGGCGCAGAGCGCGGCCCTCGGCGGTGGCTTTGGGATGGAGCAACGGCTGCCCAGCGAGGCGAGCGAACGCGCACTCCGGGTGTGCCTCCACGACTCGCTCTTGGTCGCTCGGCTCGATGAGCTGGTCGATGTGGCGGATCTTCGAGAGGAGATGGTACGCCTGTTTCGACAACGCCATCCCGCTCGCGGCTCGTGACCGTTCGCAGGCATCGAGGTAGTCGGTGGCTTCGAGGGTCGAGCGAACCGGCGTGGCGAAGACCGATGATCGCCGTGGCCCGAGTACCTTGCGGGCCGCAGCATCGCTCGATCGGCTTCGGTCGGCGAGCAACCCGATGGGCATGTCGATGGCAGCCACCTCGAGCGAGCCGTTCCTCGTCGCTTCGATGACGCCTGCCAGCGACTCGGTTCGCTCGATCGAAAGTCGCCCACCCTCGAGTCGGGCCACCGCCCAGCCGCCGGGACAGCCGTCGATACCGGCCAGGGTGCGTTCGTCCGACATCGAAGAGGTCACAGCACCCAGTGTCACCGTTCTGTGTGCCAAAGTTGCCGACTCATCGGTTCTGTGTGCCGAAGTGGTCGCCAGCGGCAACTACTGCACACAAAACGATGGTGGCGGTCACTCGTGCACACAGAAGCGCTCGGTGTTGATGGTTCGCTCCCGCTCGGTGTTGATGGTTCGCTCCTGCTCGGTGTTGATGGTTCGCTCCTGCTCGGTGGGTGGGGCATGCTTGGCCGATGGACGCAATCTGTGACGATCTCGAAGCCGAACACGCAGCACTCGATGCCGTGCTCGATGGTCTCGGCGAAGACCAGTGGAACGCCGATACCCCGGCGGAGGGTTGGACGATCAAAGACACCATCACCCACCTCGCCTACTTCGACGAAACCGGCACAGCAGCTGCGGTCGATCACGACGCGTTTCGTGCCGGGGCAGCAGAACTGATGAAGAACAAGCGCGGTGTCGACTCGGTGAGCGACATCGGTCGGGGCATGACGGGGGAAGCGGTCCTCGAATGGTGGCGCACCGCTCGCTCGGCGATGGTCACCGCCTTCCGGGCTCTCGACCCGAAGGATCGTCTGCCGTGGTACGGGCCCGACATGGGTGCACGATCATTCGCCACTGCCCGGCTGATGGAAACCTGGGCTCACGGACAAGACGTCATCGACACACTCGGTGCCGATCGTGAAGCAACCGACCGCTTGCGCCATGTCGCTCACATCGGTGTCGGGGCGCGGCGCTTCGCCTACATGGTGAACTCGTTGGAGCTTCCGGAGCCGGGCGTGTACGTCGAGTTGACGTCGCCATCGGGAGAGACCTGGACCTGGGGCGAAGCCGAATGGGTCGACTCGATCAAGGGTGAGGCACTCGACTGGTGCCTGCTCGTCACCCAGCGACGCCATCTCGATGACACCACGCTCGAGGTCGTCGGCGACGCCGCCAAGCAATGGGCATCGATTGCGCAGTCCTTCGCCGGTCCTCCCGGCGGCGGTCGCGAGCCGTTGGGGACCTGAGCAACCGCCACAACCCGAGTTTTTTGCGGACCTGTCCTCGAGAAGATGGATCTGCTAGAACGACGGCGAAAACATGAACACGATGGAGGGAACGACGTGTTGAAGAAGACTGTTGGAATGATGATGTCGGTCATGGTCCTTGCCGGTGCGTGCAGCGCCAGTGCCACTGACTTCAAGACGCTGGCCGAGGAGACAGCGGTCGAGGCTGCGCAAGAAGCCAATCCGGACTTCACCGCGACCGCATCGTGCGATGACCCGGGCGGAACCGATGTTGGCACGACGTTTGCGTGCACGGTGACCTACAACGATGGCGACGTGGCCTCAGCAACCGCAGTCATCGGTGAAGGCGACACGGTCGAGGTCACCGTCGACCCTGCCGGCTAGAGGTCGTCGATCAGCTTGAAGATTTCGGCTTGTTCCATGCCGGCGGCGGCGCCGGCGGTGGCCAGCTTGGCTTCGACTCGTTGACGAAAGATGGTCATCTGATCGTCGTTGGTGGCTTTCATCGTCGACTCGAACTGGCTCTCGTGGGCCAGTAGCGCTGCGTATTTGGTGTCGAGCCAGCCGAGGGCATCTTCGGCGTGGTCAGGATCGTCGGCTTCCCAGAGCAGCAACCGGTCGGGTCGATGATGGGCCAGGTTCTGTTCTGGGAAGAACAAAGGATCTCGGGCCGCGACGATGCCGTCGGTCGCCAGCCAGCCAGCATTGCGATGGTCGGGATGCAATCGGTAGCGCTTCCACGGGTCATGCCCGAGCACCACGGTCGGGCGGAGCTTGCGGATCCAGAAGGCGACTTGGGACCGTTGGCGAAGTGTCGATTCGAGCTCGCCATCGGGCCAACCAAGAAAAACGACTTCGCCCGTGGCACCAAGTGCTCTGGCTGCGTTGCGTTGCTCGCGCTGACGGGTGGTCACCAGCTGGGCTTGGTCGGTAGTGGGGTCCCACGTGCCCTTCGAGCCATCGGTGCAGACCAATACGCTGACTTCGCAGCCGTCGGCCGCCCATTTCGCCAGCGTGGCTCCGCACCCGAAGTCGACGTCGTCGGGGTGTGCGCCGATCGCGAGCGCTCGCTCTGGGGTCGCCAGGTTCGAGCTCGTCAGCCGTAAGGAGACCGGTGCGGGCGTGAGGGGGTTCTGCGCTTGCGTCATTGCCGAAGCGTAGAACGTTCAGCCACCATCGAGCGCGGTCAGATCTTCGGGTAGGTCGACATCCCAACCCAGCTCAGCGTTGGGGATCACCCGGCAGTCGAGCCCGAGCCTGGACGCTTCGGCCCGATGGAGCGCCGCCGACCCAACGCCGTAGGCGAACTCGAAGCCAACACCAGTTGGCACGGCCATCACGTTGGTGCCGTCGTCTCGACGGTCGGGCACGATCGTGACTCCGGATCCGGCGCTCGCCACCCACGTGAGGTCTCGAGCGAGCGGCAGGTCGGCATGGGAGATCACCACTCGGTCATACCCCTCGACCGTCAAGAACTCGAGCCCGTCGGTCACTGCCGGGTTGAGTCCGCGAGCGGGACGCCACAGCACGTTGGCGCCACAAGAGACCGCAAGCTCGGCAACCGCTGCGTTGTCGCACACCACCCAGGTTGGCAGATCGTGACAGGCAGCGATGACGCCGCCGGCCATACGGCGTGCCAGCTCAGACCGTTGCTCCAGATCGAGGGCGCCGGCGAGGCGTCCCTTGGCAACGTCGAAGGACTTGATGGGTATCAAGACCGCTGCTCGCATGGGGGTCAGGCTAGGTCGCAATCCGCCAACGTTGGTAGTCGGGCCGCGTCGTGGTCGGGTTGCGTGGTGGGCAGGCGGAGCGTTCAGCCGACAGCTACGGTCAGACGAGCCAGGGGCAAGATCCGAATCGGGGACCAAGCGGTGACGAAACGTACAGCTGTCAAGCGTGAAGACATTCGAGTGACGGTGCTTGGCGGTGGGAGTTGGGGCACCACTGTTGCCCATCTCTGCGCCCACAATGCGCCGACCACCTTGTGGGCCCGAGACGAGGCCACCGTCGAGTCGATCAATGCGCGTCATGTCAACGAGCGCTACCTCGAGGGCTATGCCTTGCACCCAGAGCTGAAGGCAACGAGCGACTTCGACACCGCGGTCATCGAGTCCGATCTGATCATCATGGGCGTGCCGACCTCGGCCTTTCGAGAGACGGCGCGTCGGGTGGCGGGCGTTGTTCGCCCCTGGGTGCCGATCGTCAGTCTGGCCAAGGGATTCGAGGAGTCGACCCATCTTCGGATGACTCAGATCTTGCAGGAAGAATTGCCGAGTCGGCCCGTCGGGGTACTCACCGGACCGAACCTGGCAAAGGAGATCCTCGTCGGTCAGCCCGCCGCTGCGGTGATCGCCATGACCGAGTTCCATATCGCCGAGCGTCTCCAGAGTCTCTTCACCACGAGCACCTTCCGAGTGTTCCTCAACCATGACGTGGTCGGTGCCGAACTCGGCGGAGCGCTCAAGAACGTCTACGCGGTTGCCGTCGGGTCGGCCGAGGGTCGCGGGCTTGGTAACAACACTCGGGCTGCGCTGATGACCCGAGGGCTCGCCGAACTGATCGAGCTCGGTACCGCCATGGGTGGTGAACCGCTGACGCTCGCCGGCCTCGCCGGCATGGGCGACCTCATCGCCACCTGCATGAGTGAGCAGAGTCGGAACTCCTTCGTTGGGCGAGAGCTCGGGAGAGGGCGACCCCTCGATGAGATCCTCGCTGAGATGAATCAGGTGGCCGAGGGCGTGAAAGCGTCGAAGGTCGTGCACGAACTGGCGATCGAATACAAGGTGCTCCTGCCGGTCGCCCACAGCGTGTACCAAGTGTGCTGGAAGGGCCAGAAGTCCGACTGGGCCGCCGATCATCTCCTCAAAGGCAAGGTCGGTCACGAGAGCGGTCGCCACGCTCGCCGCGGCTGATGACACACGGTGAGGTGACACCGTGAACAGCCTCCAGGATGATGCAATGCTGCGAGCGCTCCTCGATCGTCTCCACGCCCGAAGTGACGAACAGGATGGCGCGATCAGTCGCTATTACGCAGAGGGTGCCGACCGCCCGACCGGCTTCGAACCCGAAGGCTCGCTTGGCCGCACCTTCTGGCTCGACAAATTCGTTGCGCTCGAGCGAGACAAGGCCGAGTTCGTCTACGCGCTGGCCCGAGCTGGCGGTGGGCAACGAATCGTGGAGGCCGGCACCAGTTTCGGTGTATCCACGCTGTATCTCGCCGCTGCGGTGCGTGACAACGGCGGCGGGCTCGTGACCTCATGTGACATCGAGCAGAGCAAGGTCGATGTTGCCAGACGCCATCTGGCTGAGGTGGAACTCGATGCGTTCGTCGAGCTGCGAGTTGGCGACGTGCGATCCACATTGCGCGATCTGGACGAATCAGTCGACTTGCTGCTGCTCGACATCTGGGCCCCGATCGCTGGCGATGTCCTGGAACTGGTCGGGCCGAAGATGCGATCCGGCGGGGTCGTGGTCGCCGACAACACCACCGCCCGACGAAACCTCTATGACGGATTGTTCGCCGTGCTCGACGACCCGGTGATGGGCTTCACCACCCAGACGCTTCCCTTCGAGGGGGGCCTCGAACTGGCCGTCAAGACCGCTCGCTGAGAAGCAAGGCAATGTCTGCGTTTTCATCGTGTCGCTTGCTGCCTTCGCCGACTCCAGAACCAAGCTCGTAAGGTGTTCGGGTGACTGAGACTCCTCCTCCTTCGGCTGACGGTGGAGCCGTTCCGACGCCGGTTGCGCTGCCGCCTCGTGTCGTTCGATCGGTTGGCCCTCGCTCGGTCGAGCGCCCCGCTGATGCCGGTTTCACCCAGATCCGCATTCTCGACGACCCGGCACCCGGTGCTCTCGATCACGCCGGCGGGTTTGCTCCGGCCGAGACCGACATCGTCGTCGACTGGTGGATCGGGGGCGATGATCGCTGGTACTTCCCCTCGAAGGAATCGACCATTCGTCAGCGCCGCCTCGGCCCCGGTCCGGTCATCGAGACCGCCATGCGGATTCCTTCCGGCGATGCCGTGCACCGGTGCTACGCCGTGTCGAGCCCGAAGGGTTCCGCCACCATCATCGAGGTCAACAATGCGTCGCCAGTGCCGGTTGCGCTCGCCATTGCGGTTCGCCCGTACGGCATCGACGGCACCCCGACGGGCAATCACTCGGTGATGCTCGACGGACAGTCCATCGTGGTCGACGGAACGGTCGTGGTGGAACTACCGAGACGGCCAAACGAGGCGCAAGCCGAGGCCGAGACCGACCTGTTCGCCCGATTGGTGAATGGCAACGCACTCACCGGCCCGACCACCGCATCCGGCGGGAACGCCAACATCGTGGTGCTCTACCCGCTTCCCCACACCACCACGCTCCGTTTCGTCATCCCTGGGCCCGAAGGCGCAGTACCGCAGCACCTTCCCGAGCTCGAAAAGGTGCAGAGCGGGTGGGCCACGCTGCTCGAGCCGGGCGGTCGATTCGTGTTCCCCGATGCCGGTCTGGGGGAGCGGGCGGACGCCGCTCGCGTGCGGGTGCTCGGCGGTGCGGTTGATCTCCCTGATCGAGTGGCAGACCTCGAACCGGGAGCGGGGCGTCTCCTCGAAGCGCTCGCGGTCAGCGGCTCGGCAAGAGAATGCTCCTATGCGCTCGGCGCGCTTTCGGCGAGTTTCCCGGTACGGCTGCATCACGCGCCCGGCGCTGCAGCCGCCATCGTTGCCGGTGCCGCTCGGGCAGCAGCAATGATCGGCGACGCCGAAGCGGCCGAGTCGCTGCTCGAACCGCTCATGCAGATCACCCACCTCGTCGAACGGTCCGGCGATCGGCCAGCGGCAGCCGAAGCGCTCGGCGGGCTGTCACAGCTGCTGCGCCTTATCGGCCAATTCGAGGCGTCAGCCGAGGTTGCTCGTTCGATTCCCGCCGGGCTTGCAATGTCGGATCTGCCAGTCGATCTCGCCGCGCTCACGGTGCTTTCCGAGTCGGCATCGTCGGCTGGGAGTTGGGGCGACGACGACCTCGAACCGGCGGTGCGATTCTGGTTGGGCGCTCGCCGTCAGCTGATCGATGATTCGCTCGATGCGATAGCCATGCTGCCTCAGTTCCCGACGGCCTGGCGAGGCGGCAATTTCGAGATCCATCGGGCCGCCACCGTTGCTGGTCCGCTTTCGTTCGCCATTCGCTGGCATGGGGCTCGCCCCGCGCTGTTGTGGGATCTCGAAGCCAACGACGCTGGCTCCTCGGTGGCGCTGTCGTGTCCGGGGTTGGACCCAACCTGGACCACGACCGAACGTCGCGGTGAGACACTGTTGACCGGTACTGGCGAACCATTGCCACCGGTGCCCGCCGAGGGCGACAGCTTTTCCTGAAACGACTCTCCAAAAGGACCCCTGTGACTGCACCAACCAGCAACAAACCGTTCAGCGATCGAGTGTTGATGGGCCCTGGCCCGTGCAACCCCTACCCCGAGGTGCTGCAAGCACTCGGTCGGCCGATGCTCGGCCACCTCGATCCGGAGTTCCTCGAACTTCTCGACGAAACCAATGATCGCCTCCGCACCGTCTTTGGCACCGAGAACAAGCTGACGTTCCCGGTCAGCGGCACGGGATCGGCCGGCATGGAGATCTGTTTGGTCAACACACTCGGTCCAGGCGACGTGGCCGTGATCGGTGTCAACGGCGTGTTCGGCGGTCGCATGTGTGAGGTGGCGTCTCGCACCGGGGCCGAGGTCGTGCGGGTCGATTTCGAGTGGGGACAAACGGTTGATCCCGAGCAACTCCTCGCCGCGCACCCCAACCCCAAGGTGATCGGCGTGGTGCATGCCGAGACCTCGACTGGCGTGCGCAGTGATCTGGAGTGGCTTGGCCAGAACAAGGGCGACGCTCTCCTGCTGATGGACTCGGTCACCGGCGTTGGCGGCATTCCGGTCGACGTCGATGCGTGGGGCGTCGATCTCGCCTATTCCGGAACACAGAAGTGCCTTGGCGTGCCGCCCGGCCTGGCCCCGGTCACAGTGTCTGACCGTGCCCGCGAGCGCCTGGTCGAGAAGTCACAGAGCTGGTATCTCGACCTCTCGTTGATCTCGGCGTATGTCGACGGTGAAGGCGGCCGTTCCTATCACCACACCGCTCCCATCTCCATGATCTTCGGGTTGCACGCCGGCCTCGGTGCCGTGCTCGACGAGGGCCTGGAAAACGCCTGGGCCCGCCACGCTGCCTGCGGTGCTCGTCTGCAAGAAGGCCTGGTCGATCTCGGATTCGAGCTGTTCGCCGCCGAGGGGTATCGCCTGCCCGAACTGACAACGGTGCACATCCCTGACGGCATCGATGAAGCCGCCATTCGTTCCCGTTTGCTGTCGGAATACGGCATCGAGATCGGCGGCGGGCTCGGCGCCTACGCCGGCAAGATGTGGCGCATTGGTTGCATGGGCCACACCGCCCGGATGCGCAATGTCGAGCTCCTGCTTGCCACCCTCGCCCGTCTGATCGAGGATGGCGCATGACTGAGTTCGACCTCTCTCAAACCGATCGACTGCTCACCACCACCAAGCAAGTCCGCAAGCGGCTCGACCTCGAGCGTCCTGTCGATCTCGAACTCATCTTGGATTGCATCGACATCGCTCAGGCGGCGCCGATGGGCGGGAACCTGGAACGTAACCGTTGGATGATCATCGACGACCCGGCGCTCAAGGCCAAGATCGGTGAGATCTACGCCAAGGTCGGCGGTCCCTATTTGCGGGCCAACGCCGAGACCGTCGAGACCGGGTCTCGTCAGGAGCGAGTGATCGAGTCGAGCGAGTTCCTGGTCGACCACTTGGCCGAGGTGCCGGTGTTGCTGCTCGCCATGCGGCTCGATCGACCGGATCCGTCGCAAGCGGCTGGCTACTTCGGTTCGGTCGTCCCCGGCGTGTGGAGCTTCCAACTGGCCGCCCGGTCTCGAGGACTCGGTTCCACTTGGACCACGTTCCACCTGGCTCATGAAACCGAGGTCGCCGAGATGCTGGGGATCCCGCCGACGGTCACCCAGGTCGCGCTGTTGCCCGTTGCCCACTACACCGGCGACACCTTCAGCCCTGCGCCTCGGCGACCGGCTCGAGACATCACCTATCGCAACGCTTGGAAGCGGCCCGTCGACTGAGGAGTGGTCCCCCGGTCAGGCGGCTCTTGATCAAGGGGTTGGCGCCACCTTGATGAACACCGAGTCGCAGGTGCTCAGCAGCGTGCCGTCGGCGGTGCGGCATTCACCGAGGATCTGCATCTTGCGACCCTCACGCCACCCAACCCAGGTGGCGAAGGTGATCGGCTCGTGGAGTGGTGTCGCTGCCCTGTAGTCGATGCGTAGCCAACCGGTGAACGCGAGTTCGGCTTCGAGCACGAGGTTGTAGCCACACAGATCGTCGTAGACCGCGGCAACGATTCCTCCATGGCTGCGACCGGGAGCGCCCTCGTAGCCCTGGTCGAGCACGACGGTGGTCACCGCCCGATCCCCCTCTCGGGTGATCGGCGTTGGAATGCTCCAAGGATTGCCCGGGCCCGACACCGGTCGATCGAAGTCGAGCTCGAACGCGCTGCCGTCGGGAGGGATGTCCTTCTCGTTGCGACCGGTCCAGGGTGCTCGCGACCGCTTCGGTCCGGCTTCGAGCTGCTCGGCGGCTTGACGCCACTGCTCGACCATGGTCTCGAGGGTTTCGAGGTCGTGCTCACGGCCGACCAGGGCGTGGTGGAGTCTGCGTAGCTGCTCGGCGCCATCAGCTCGGCTCCGCATCAGTTCTTGGTCGTTGTCGAGTGCCCCGTCGATCGTCACGCCTCAGAGTATGGATCGATTCAGCCGCCGATCATCGCCCGCCATTCGGGATTGTCGGGGGCTTTCTCTTCCCACGACCGAACAAAGATCGAGATGGCCTTGATCTGCTCGGAAGTCAGTGGACCCCCGAAATCCTGGGCATAGGCCCCCATCTGGCTGCCGGGAACACCAACCGACACCAACTGTCG
>JBBQUN010000068.1:0-18756 GCA_038212405.1 Acidimicrobiales bacterium
CCAGGCCTGCTCGAGCACCTGCATCGCTGCGATGAGCGTCGGGTCGGGCGGGCAGGACAGTTCGACCTCGATCGGGGTGCCGACGGCAAGACCGTCAGAGCGCTCGGGATCATCAACGTAGGTCTGGAGCATGGCCTGACCAGCGGGGAAGTCGAACTGAGGCCACGCGTCGGCCACCTTCTGGCTCCACCATGGGCTGTCGGGGCTGAACCACTGGGTGGCCGGCAAGGAAATGCCGGTGCCGCCGAGCGCCTCGATGACCTGATTCTGATCGTTCATCAACGTGAGGCCCATGCGGACCCGCTGATCATCGAACGGAGGTACGAGCACGTTGAACATGCCGCCACCGGCGTTGTTGCCCTGGAATTCATACAGGGTGAGTTCGCCGCCTCCGTCGCGTGCGGCCCGAGCATCACGGATGGTGCCCTGACGCAGGGTCTGCATGGCGTTGGTCGTGCCAGACAACAGTGAGTCGAGGCGGGTTCCCTCGTCGGGAATCGGATTGAACACGATGGAGTCGAGGAACGGCAACTGGTTGCCTTCGGTATCGCTCATCCAATAGGCCTCGTTGCGTTCGACGACTGTTTCGTTGTCGAGGTCGCGACTGACCATGGTGAACGGGCCGGTACCGACCGGAGCCATGGTGAAGCCTTCGAAATCGGCTGTTGCTGCGGCAGGCTCGAACACGAACCCGAGCGGAGCACGAGCCAGGAAGGTCGGCAGGGCGACGTTTCCGGTAGCCAGCGTGTAGGTCACCTCGAGTTCGCCAGTGGCTTCGACACTGGTGATACCTGCGGCGGCAATCTGGCCGGAAGCGGTAGCACCTTCCTGCTGGAGAACGAACATGTCGGCGATGGTCTGTGCGGTCAGCGGCACCCCATTGTGGAAGGTGACGTCGGGACGCAACGTCATGGTCCACACGGTGAGGTCGTCATTGGGAGTCATGGATTCGGCCAGCCACGGCTCGACCAAACCCTCTTTGGTCTGTTCCATGAGCTTGTCGTAAATCGCGATCGAGATGGTGTAACAAGCCGACGCACAGCCATCTTGCCACGGACGCAAGCCGTTGGCCTCGGCCTCGAGACCGATGGTCACGGTGCCACCGTAGACTCGTTCGCTGTCGTCTTCGGCCACCTCGGTTTCGACTTCTTCTGCAGCAACAGCTCCCGCCGCGACCGTTGTGTCGGTGGTTTCTTCGCCACCATCTCCGTCACCAGCACCCTCGCTACCACTGCCGCCACAGGCGGCGGCGATGAGCGAGACTGCGAAGACGACAGCGATGAGCTTCTTCAACTCATGCCATTTCATTCAGGTATCTCCCCTACTTCGCTTTGGTGCGAACCGACTTGGCCCGACCATCTTCTGCATTTTTTGCTTTCTGCAGTCCTTCGTCTGCCGCGTTTCCGCCGCAGTCTTCGATCGTCCATGCCAGCCGATCCGACGGCTGGTCGGTGTCATGAGGTGGTCGTGAGCTCTGTTTCCCGGACGGGAATCAGAGGATGGTGGCATGCCACGAAATGATCATCGCCAACGCGACGCATCTGTGGCTCGGTGGTCGTGCAGACCTCGTCGGCAAACGGGCACCGGGTGCGGAATCGGCACCCCGAGGGCGGGTTGATCGGCGACGGAAGTCCCTCGTCGACCATCACCTCTTCGTCGAGGACGATCATCGGATCAGGGATCGGGGCCGAGCTGAGCAGCAACTGGGTGTACGGATGGGCCGGATTGGCGTAGAGCTCATCTGACTCGGAGACTTCGCACATCTTGCCCAGATACATCACGGCCACTCGGTCGCTGATGTTCTTGACGACGGCGAGATCGTGGGCGATGAACACGAGCGTGAGGCCGTAGCGGGTCTTGAGGTCTTCGAGCATGTTCAGGATCTGCGCCTGCACCGAAACGTCGAGAGCCGAGACCGGCTCATCGCAGATGATGAGCTCGGGCTCGAGCACGAGTGATCGTGCGATCGAGATGCGCTGACACTGACCGCCGGAAAACTCGTGCGGATACTTCGGTCGGGCGATGTCGGGATCGATACCGACCGCATTTAGCATGGCGTCGACGAGTTCTTTCTGCTTGGCTTCGTCGGTCGGTCCCCACACCCGCAGTGGTTCGGCAACGACATCGCCGACGGTGCGTCTCGGATTGAGCGAGGAGATCGGGTCCTGGAAGATCATCTGGAGGTTGGTGCGAATCTCGCGGAGCGCTTCCCCTTTGAGTCCGGTGAGTTCTTTGCCGGCGAGCTGTACTGATCCACCGGTGGGAACCGGTAGCTGCAGGATGGCTCGACCTGTGGTGGACTTGCCGCAACCGGACTCGCCGACCAAACCGAGGGTTTCGCCGCGAGCGATGTCGAAACTGATCCCGCTGACGGCATGGACGACGGCGCCGCGGCCAGCCGGGAACTCGACCGTGAGGTCTTCCACCCGGAGGAGGGTGTCGCTTGCTGGACGCAAATGCGCCTTACCCGAGCCGGCCATCAGTGGTTCTCCTGGAAGTGCATGGTGTTCGAGTGCATGGTGTTCGAGTGTGCGCTGATGGTGGTCATGCGGTGAGTTCTTCGGTGGCCAACGTCTTACCGGCAGCAGCAAGGGTGACCGGGTTCCCCTCGGCAAGATTGGACTCGTAGGCATCGCGGTTGGCCTGGGTGCCGACCGGGTACCAACAGGCGAAGGAATGATCGGCGGTCGAGGCTGATACCAATGTTGGTTCCTCGACGAAACACTTGGGCTGGGCGTAGGGGCAACGAGGCGAGAACGAGCAACCGGTTGGCGGGTTGATGAGATCTGGCGGTCGTCCGGTGATGGCCTGGAGCCGGGTGTGCTTGGGATTCGAGACCTTTGGAATCGAGTTGAGCAGACCCTCGGTGTAGGGATGCTTCAAGTGGGCGAAGAGGTTCTTGGTCGTTGCTTTCTCGACCGCCTTGCCGGCGTACATGACCATGATCTCATCGGCTCGTCCGGCAACGACGCCAAGATCGTGGGTGACGAGGATCATCGACATGAACCGTTCCCGCTGCTGCTGACGCAACAGGTTCAGGATCTGGTGCTGCACGGTGACGTCGAGGGCGGTCGTTGGTTCGTCGGCGAACAGCATCTTCGGACCACAGGCCAAGGCGATGGCGATCGAGACTCGCTGGCGCATACCGCCCGAGAGCTGATGGGGGTAGACGTCGAAGCGCTCTTCTGGCTCGGGAATGCGAACACTGCGCAGCAGTTCGATGGCGGTCTGGCGTGCCTCGTCCTTCGAGACCCCAAGGTGATAGCGAAGATGCTCGGTGACCTGACGGCCCACCTTGACAACGGGGTTGAGCGAGGTCATCGGGTCTTGGAAGACCATGGCCATCTCGATGCCCCAGAGCTTGCGCATCTCGGCATTGGTCTTGGTCATCAGGTCTTGGCCGTCGTAGATGACGCTGCCAGAAGAAACCACGTTCGGGGCGATGTTGAGGCGCATGACCGAGCGGGCCAACACGGTCTTGCCGGAGCCTGACTCACCAACGACGCCCAGCGTCCGTCCACGCTTCAACGAAAAGCTGACACCGTCGACGGCTTTGACCATGCCGGCAGCGGTTGCGAAGTGGGTGCGAAGGTCTTCGACAACGAGAAGGTCATCGGTTGAGGAGGCAGCGTGGATGTGTTCGGTGTCGCTGGCTGACTGTTTCATCGTCCTCCGGTGCTTCGGCTGGGGTTCCGGCGCAGGGATTGCGCCGGCGATCATCGCTGGGGCTTCGTCGTGCTGAGGGGGATTGCTGACTTGCCATAGTGGACCAAGAACGTGACCAGGGTCACGCGCTCGGCCAAATCGACACACGACGGCAACGCAACAGACGAGGCGACGATGTGGCCGATGTCACGCCGTTGTGTAGTCGCTCTCATCCACCGCGGTCAAACACCGATGGCAAGGATTTTTCTCCATCGTCAATGGTCACGCGGCGCTGGGAGGAAGATTTGTCCTGCTTGCCGCCTGATACTGCGGGATTCGTTGCAAGCGCGGCCGCAGTGGCGGCTTGAGGAAAAAGTCGGGCCGACGCTGCGAAATCAGCTTCGAGCGAAGACGAGTGAGAATTCCATGATGCCGATCTCCTCGACGCTGGCGACCACCGGGGCCTTCGGCGGTTCGATCGCGTAGTCGACCATCGCGATCTCGGTCGACCCGATCACGAGTAGTCGACCGGCAACGATCTGGCCCTCGATGGTGACTTGGACGACGTTGGTCACGCCATGAAGGGTGAGTTCGCCGGCGGCGGTGGTACTGAGTGTTGCCCCCTCGACCGGCAGTGCATCGATCACGATGGGCTCGGTGAGAGCGAAGCTCGCCTCGGGGAAGGTGTCGGTCTCGAGACCCTGGCGACGCATCTGGCCGTCTCGGGCGCCGTTGTCGCTTGCCAGCAAGGTCAAGTCGGCCTTGATCGACACCGAGTCGATGACGAGGTCGGTACCGACCAACTCGCCGGTGACCGCTGCGGTGCGACCAACAGCGGTGAAGTCACCGACGCCGCCGAGCACTTCGTTGACTCGGTAGCCAACGAAGGTGGCCTCGCTGGGCACCACCCGCCACGAGCCGGTGAGATCCTCCACCGGGGCCGGGGTCGTTGTTTCGGTCGTCGTTGGTGCGGTGGTGCTTGGGTTCGTACTCGAAGGAGCGCTCGCGTCGATGGAGGTCGAGGTGGAGGACGAATCCGCCTCGGCACTGACCAGCGCTGCTGAGTCAGCCAGGGACACTTCGGCCTCGGGCTCGTCGAACAGGCCAAGCCACCATCCAACGCCGGCAGCGATGAGGATGATGAGGCCGAGGGCCGATCCAGCGACGACGAGCTTCTTCTGCATGGCGTGGACTCTAGGCGACGCCGAAAAGAGTGAGGGGGTGGTCCGGCCGGACCACCCCCTCGAGTCGAGAACAAAATGCCCGTATGTGGGCCCTCTGCCCGCCAGAGGTGGTTCCCACAAGCACTGTTCCCGGTACCCGCACCATTAGTGAACACCATCCCCACCCTCCGTGGCAATGCCAAATCGAGAAATGGGTTGGTTGCCCCATGCTGGCCTGCCTACGGCCGGCTCGCTCCGCTGCGCATGCGCTTGCGGAACGTCGGGAAAACTGGGTCGCTTTGTTCGGTGAATTTCGATGCTTGGCCTGCACCGCACCGGCTGTTCGGGCAGGATGGAGCCATGGCACTCGAAGCTGGCACTCGCCCGAAAGTTCTGAGCATCGTCCTCGCTGGCGGCGAGGGAAAACGAATGATGCCGCTCACCCTCGACCGCGCCAAACCGGCGGTTCCTTTCGGCGGTCACTACCGCTTGATCGACTTCGCTCTTTCGAACCTCGCCAACGGTGGCTACCGCAAGTTGGTCGTGCTCACGCAATACAAGAGCCATTCGCTCGACGTGCACATCTCCAAGACTTGGCGCATGTCCACACTGCTTGGCAACTACGTCACCTCGGTACCAGCGCAGATGAGGCGGG
The DNA here is from genome assembly GCA_038212405.1 of Acidimicrobiales bacterium. Lineage (GTDB taxonomy): Bacteria > Actinomycetota > Acidimicrobiia > Acidimicrobiales > SZUA-35 > JBBQUN01. The sequence goes on from JBBQUN010000068.1 coordinate 5,464, forward strand.
GCCAGCATTGGTTCGAAGGATCAGCTGATGCGCTCTTCCAGAATCTGAACCTGGTCGACGACGAGAATCCCGACTACATCTTCGTCTTCGGCGCCGATCACATCTATCGCATGGACCCGCGCCAGATGCTCGATCAACACATCCAGAGTGGCGCTGCGTGCACCGTTGCCGCGCTACGAGCCGAGCGGTCCGAAGCAAACCAGTTCGGGGTGATCGAACAGGGCAACGGCAAGTCGATCAAGGCGTTCCTGGAAAAACCGGCGGATCCGCCTGGCCTAGTCGATGATCCCAGCAAGTCGTTCGTCTCGATGGGGAACTACGTATTCACCGCTGATGCCCTGCGCGCCGCGCTGCATGCCGACTCCGAGATGGAGGACTCGAATCACGATTTGGGCGGCGACCTCATTCCCTATTTCGTCAACCGCGGCGAAGCCGACGTGTACGACTACTCGACCAACATCGTGCCCGGCGACGACCAGCGTCAGCGCGGCTACTGGCGAGACGTCGGCACGCTCGATGCGTACTTCGATGCCAACATGGATCTGATCAAGCCGCTGCCGCCGTTCAGTCTGTACAACGAGGAGTGGCCGATCTGGACGCTGGGTCGTTCGCTGCCGGCCGCGAAGTTCGTCGTCGACGGAACCCAGCATCCGAGTGTCTCGAACTCCATGGTGAGCAATGGCAGCATCTTGTCGGGATGTACCGTCACCGACGCGGTGATTTCGCCCGGCTGTCGGGTGCAGCGCAGTGCCGAGGTCGAAGGCGCAGTGCTGTTCGACGGCGTGCGAATCGGCGAGGGAGCGGTTATTCGTCGTGCCATCATCGACAAGAACGTCGTGATCCCACCGGGCACGCGCATCGGCATCGATCTCGAGGAAGACCGTGAACGATTCACGGTGACCGATTCCGGGATCGTCGCGATCAACAAGAACTACCGATTCGAGTAGTGCTCGCTCCCTGCCGTGTCAGTCAGGAGCAACGACGATCTGGTCGCCGATGATTTGGCGGTAGCGATCGAGGTGTTTCTTGGCCGGCTCGTTCCATGACCAATCAATGGCCATCCCCCGCTGTTGGATCCCGCGTCGCCGTTTGGCGTTTCGATGAGCCCGAGTGGCTCGATGGGTGGCATCGAGTAGCCCAACGAGATCAACGGTTGACGACAAGAAACCGGTGCCGTGCTTGGGATCGTCGTCGGCGTCGATGATGGTGTCGACCAGACCGCCAACCGCGGTCGCAACAGGAATCGTGCCGTAGGCCATTGCCTGCATCTGAGCGAGGCCGCAGGGCTCGAAGCGGCTCGGCATCACGAAGAGGTCTGCGCCTGCGAACAGGCGATGAGCGAGCGGTTCGTCGTACCGATCGGTGATGGCAGCGATTCGGTGAGGGTGCTGATCGACGGCGTTGCGCACCGCTTCGACCAAGTTGGCTTGGCCCGACCCGAGAATCACGAGGCGAGCACCGAGGTGCTCGAGGTACGGCGCAAGTCCGAGGGCGATGTCGATCCCCTTCTGGTCGACCAACCGAGTGACCATGGCGATGACGAGGTCGTCGTCATCGGGAATGCCAAATTCGTTGGTGATCGACGAACGCGCCGCGCGCTTGGCTGCTTCGATGGTCTTGATCCCATCGCTCGCTGGCGAATAAGCCGTTGGAAGGTACGAATCGGTCGCCGGGTTCCATGCCTCGACATCGATCCCATTGCGAATGCCGACCAGCGCGTCACCGATTCGGGCCAACTCGTGATCGAGTCCCATACCTTGCTCGGGGGTGAGGATCTCGCTGGCATAGTGGGGGCTGACAGCAACGACTGCGTCGGCGGATCGGATGGCGCCGAGCAGCGGATTGGTGCTGTCGAACCAGGCGAAGCGCCAGGGATCAACAGGGAGGCGTCCGAGCCACTCGGCCCCGGCGATGCCTTGATAGCCGAGCGTGTGGATCGTGAGCATGGTCGGGGGCGGTGTGCCGAGGAAACCGAAGGTGGCCGCGGTGTGCCAGTCGTTGAGGTGGAGCACGTCGGGTTCGAGGTGACGGGTCAACGCCGCAACACCGGCGGCGAAGGAGAAGAATCGATAGTCGTTGTCGGGCCAACCCTGACCGGTGACCGGGTCGACGTAGGGATGGGGCCGAGCCATGCCTGGTCGAGCAATGAGCACGACATCATCGAAACCACTGATGGCACCACGACGAGCGGTGGTTGGTCCAGCCCAGTCAGGGGCATCGAGCGTGATCGGAGCTGATCCACGCCCGAGTTCGAGGTCGCCATAATCGGGCAGGGCAATCGTGAGTTGCACTCCGAGTCGCTGGAGCTCACGGGCGAGTCCTGCGGCTGCCTCTGCGAGACCACCGACGCGGGCGAGCGGGGCGAGTTCGGCCGTGGCGAAGAGAACTCTCACAGGTGGCTCCTACTGATCATGTCGTTGTTGAAAGTGCCGTTGCAGAACGTGGCGGTGATCACTGGTCGAGAGCATCGCACAGCACCACCACTGACCATGGCTCGACGACCAGACTCGAGATGACGGTGTGCCCTTGCGCCATCGGCGACGACGACGACAAGGTGAGGCGCCACGCCCGTTCGGCCAGCTCAGGGGGAACCGACATGCGGACCGCATTGGCGCCGGTGTTGAACATGATGAGGAAGCTGTCATCGACGACCGGTCGGCCGCGGGTGTCGCGTGCGGCGATGCCGTGGCCGTTCATGAAGACCGTGAGGGCCCGCCTCGCCGGATCGTGCCACGCACCGTCGGCCATGATCGTGCCGTGAGGCGTATACCACGAGATGTCGACGAATTCGTTCGATCTCCCCAGCCCGTCGGGCGTCCGTTGTCGCTCACTCGGTCGATCTTCCAGGCCCATGCCCGTGAAGAATCGGCGGCGTCGGAACAGCGGATGGTCATGGCGAAGCTTGGTGACTCGTTGCACGAACGCGGTGAGTTCGTCGTCGGTCGATTGCCAGTCGAGCCAGGAGATTTCGTTGTCTTGACAGTACGCGTTGTTGTTGCCGTCCTGGGTGCGACCGAATTCGTCACCCGCCATCAACATCGGCACGCCCTGCGACAAGATCATCGTGGTGAGCATTGCTCGGACCCGGTTCGCACGCCGGGTGAGAATCTCGGGATCGTCGGTCGGACCTTCGATGCCGGAGTTCCACGAACAGTTGTGCTGATCGCCGTCTCGATTGTCTTCGCCGTTGGCCTCGTTGTGACGTTCGTTGTAAGCAACCAGGTCTGCCATCGTGAAGCCGTCGTGTGAAGTGATGAAGTTGACCGAGGCAGACGGGCGGCGTCCACTCCATTCGTAGAGATCAGAGCTGCCGGTGAACCGGGCCGCAAGGTCGGCCATCGTTCCTTGACCGCGCCAAAGGTCACGGACCGAGTCGCGATACCTGCCGTTCCACTCCGACCACAGCGGCGGGAATCGGCCAACCTGATAGCCCCCTTCGCCGACATCCCATGGCTCGGCGATGAGCTTGACCCCCCGCAGCGTGGGGTCTTGGTGAATGATGTCGAAAAACGCCGCGAACTGGTCGACGTGATGGATATCGCGAGCCAGCGCCGACGCGAGGTCGAAGCGGAAGCCGTCGATGTGCATCTCATCGACCCAGTAGCGCAGCGAATCCATGATGAGCCGCAGCACATTGGGGTGCGCGACGTTCAGCGTGTTGCCGGTGCCGGTGTAGTCGATGTAGTGACGGCCGTTGTCGGCTGCCACCCGGTAGTAGCTCGAATTGTCGAGCCCTTTGTGGCTGAAGGTCGGGCCGAGTTGGTTGCCCTCACAGGTGTGGTTGTAGACCACATCGAGAATGACCTCGATGCCTGCGGCGTGCATGGCACGAACCAGGTGTTTGAACTCCTGGACTTGCTCGCCCGCCTGGCCCCATGCGGCGTAACCATTGTGAGGAGCGAGATAGCCGATGCTCGCATAGCCCCAGTAGTTGGTGAGGCCCTTGTCGTGCAGGAACGATTCCGAGAGGTGCTGATGTACGGGGAGCAACTCGATCGCGGTGACACCAAGATCGAGCAGGTAGTCGATCACCACAGGATGGGCGAGTCCGGCGTAGGTACCTCGCAGGTCTTGCGGAATGAGCGGGTGGAGGGCGGTCATCCCCTTCACGTGCATCTCATAGAGGATCGACTCCCGCCGCGGACGCTGGGGTCGTTGGTCATTGCCCCAGTCGAAGTACGGCGAGACCACCACCGATCGTGGAACGAACGGCGCCGAGTCGACCGAATCGGGATGATCGGGGGCGTCGGCGCGATGGTCGAAGATCGCCCGATCGTGCGTCACCGACCCTTCGATGGCGTGGGCATAAGGATCGAGGAGGAGCTTGGCGGGATTGAACCGCATCCCCTCTGCTGGGGACCAACGTCCGTGGGCCCGCAAGCCATAGCGCTGGCCGGGACCGACACCAGGGACGTAGCCGTGATGGCAGTACGCAGTGATCTCGGGGAGCTCGAGTCGTGTCTCGACACCATCCTCGTCGAACAGACAGAGCTCGATCAGTTCGGCGTTCTCGGAGAACACCGAGAAGTTCGTGCCGGAACCATCCCAGCTCGCGCCAAGCGGATTCGATGACCCTGGCCAGATCTCGAGCGAACTCAGTGGTGCCATCAGCGAGCGGTCTGGGCCGCAATCAGCGGTCGGTAGAGGTTGTCGCAGTATTCGGCCACCATCCGACCCGCGGTGACCTTTGGTCCGAGAATCGACCACCCGGCGCGGATTCGCTCGACCCATGCCTCGCTTGGGGTCAGGCTGCCATCGGCATAGAACGCGGGGACGACCTCGTCGGCGAGAAGGTCATGGAGTGCCGCGGCTTCGGCTGAGTCACGAGCCTCGCTGGTGTCGAGGTCGCTCGTTGCGATGGCCCAGCCATTGCGAGGGTGGTACCACTCGGCCCACCAGCCATCGAGAATGGAGCAATTGAGACCGCCGTTGAGGGCCGACTTCTCGCCGCTCGTTCCGCACGCTTCCTGGGGTCTCACCGGATTGTTCAGCCACACGTCGCAACCGCTGTACAGCAAACCCGCAATGGCGATGTCGTAGCCGGCGGCGAACGCGAACCGATGGTTGGCCTCGGTCGATGCGCCGTAGTCGATGATCGATTTGAGAATGGCCTGTCCGGGAATGTCGGCCGGATGCGCCTTCCCGGCAAAGACGAACTGCACCGGGCGATCGTCGTTGCCCAGGAGGTCGGCAAGACGATCGGGTTCGCGCAGCAAAAGGGCGGCACGCTTGTAGGTGGCGAAGCGACGGGCAAAGCCGATGGTCAGCACATCGGGATCGAGCGCGGTGCCGTAGTCGGCGTTCAGGTGTTCGATGAGCTGGCGACGAAGTGCCGCTCGAAGCTCGATGATCGCTTCGCTCGGCAGGCCATCGGCCTTGGCCCACGCGGCTGAGTCACCGTTCTCCCACCGGCTCGACGACCCGAGATGGCGATCCATGAAGGACTGGGTCAACGGATCGGTCCAGGTGCGGGCGTGGACGCCGTTGGTGATCGAGGTGATCGCGCTGCCCTCGGGTCGGGACGTGAAGAGCTGCTGGCTCACCTCACCGTGAAGCGCCGAGACGCCATTGGTGCGGGCCGCATGCCCAAGGCAGAACGCTGCCATGTTGAACTCATCGGGTGCGTTGTCGCTCGGGAGATCGCCCTCCGACCAAATGGTCTCGATCTCGACGCCGGTCCGTTCCGACCATGACTGAAGGTACGGGGCGAGGAGCGCGCGAGGGAAACGATCGATCCCTGCGGGCACTGGCGTATGCGTGGTGAAGAGCGTGCGCTCGCGAACGTTGACCTGAGCCTCGGCGAAGCTGGCACCGTTTGCCAGTTCGAGTGCGAGCATTTCGAGAAGGCCGAACCCGGCGTGCCCTTCGTTGAGATGCACCATCTTGGGGGCCAAGCCGAGCGCAGCCAGCGCTCGCAGTCCGCCGACGCCGAGGAGCATTTCCTGGTCGATGCGCTTTTGCTGATCGCCACCGTAGAGACGATCGGTGACCGCAGTTGCCCACTCGGCGTTGCCCGGGGTTCGAGTGTCGAGCATGTACAGACGGATGTTGCCGATCCTGGCCAGCCAGACCGCAGCGTTGATGGGACCGCGCGGCGTCTCGACCATCACGACAACACCGGTATCGGTGAGACCCAGACCATCGGGCAGGTAGGTGTCGTAACCAACGACCTGACCCGGGTCGCCAACCGACTGCGTGAAGTAGCCGTTGGTGTAGAAGAGGCCAATGGCGACCAGGCCGACTTCGAGGTCGCTCGCCGCTTTCAGATGGTCGCCAGCCAGAATCCCAAGACCACCCGAGTACTGCGGCAGCGATTCGGACACACCGAACTCGGCCGAGATGTAGGCGACATCAGCGGGGGCAGGATCGTCGAGAGTACCGGTCGGCACGCTCGCCGCCTCGAGCGCCCGAGTCGCTGAAGCGGCGTGACGCGCTCGGTCTGCGAGCGCAGCATCGGACGCTGGCTTGCTGAGTGCCACGTCGGTCAGAGCGTTCAACGCTTGCATCGGATGCACGTGGCCAGCCCAGTCAGCGCCGAGCGCTGCTTCGAGGATTGCTCGGTGCTCCCGATTCCAGGTCCAGGCGTAGTTGCCGGCGATCGCGCGCACATCAGCGCGGAAACTGGCATTCTCTGTCAGGTTCATGCAAGGCCTCGGTAAACGGAACGAACTGGCGGGCCGCCAGTTATCACGAGGATCGGCCGGCGAGGTCAGAACTGTAGGGCTGAATGGCCCAAGAGCGGTTCGAGGGCCAGTCCGTCAATCGACGCCAGTGGTTGGATGAGGCAGACTGCACCCATGGACACCACCGGAGCCGATCACCTCATCGCCAATGCCATTCACAACGGGGTCGAGGTCTGTTTCGCCAACCCCGGCACGACCGAACTGCACATCGTCGAGGCTCTCGATCGTCAGCCGGGTATGCGTTCGATCCTGAGCGCCTTCGAGGGCGTCTGCTCCGGTGCGGCCGATGGGTATGCGCGTATGAGTGGTCGCCCGGCCCTTGGGCTGTTCCATCTCGGTCCTGGCTTCGCCAATAGCCTGGCCAATCAGCACAATGCCCGGCGTCATCACACCCCGATGATCAATCTGATCGGCGACCAGTCATCTGACCATCTGGCGTTCGACGCCCCGCTCACCTCCGACATCGATGCGCTCACCGGTTGGGCAGGTCACACGATGCATACGACCTCGGCGCAAGGCTGCGGGCAGACCATGGCCGATGCGGTCGCGTTCTCGCTGAGCGGCGAACAACGGATCGTCAGCGTCGTCATGCCATCCGACCACGCCTGGGGTGCCGCCGAGGTCGTCCTGCATGACGCCGACCTTGCTCCACGGTTCCATCCGAGCGTCGATGCCATCGCCGAAGCCGCAGATGCACTGCGCTCCCCCGGTGCCGCCATGATCGTCGGCGGTTCCGAGGTGACCGATCGTGCCGTTACGCTCCTTGGTCGAATCCGACTCGCCACCGGCGTGACGATCCATCTGACCCGCACCGCCAAGGTCGCCGTCGGCCGACACCTTCCTACGGTTCGTGAACTCCCCTACTTCCCGGCCCCCCTCATCGCCGCACTGGCCGATGTGTCGGTTGCGGTCATGGTTGGGCGTACCGAACCCGTGACGTTCTTCGGTTATCCCGACTACCCGTCGCAGGCGCTGCCCGCCGAGGCCAACAAGATCGAACTCGCCGGTGCCGACGTCGACCTCGAGCGAGTGTTGTCCGATATTGCCGAACACCTAGGTGCGAGCGCCGACGAACCAACCGATCATGCGCCGCTACCAGAGGTAGACCTGGGCACTCTCGACACCCGCAACCTCGGAACGGCCTTTGCCTCGGCCCTACCCGAAGGCGCCATCGTGCTTTCCGAGAGCGTCTCCTCGGGTGGCACCTACCGGCAGCTGACGGCGCAGTCGGCTCCGCACACCTTGCTGGCCATCCTCGGTGGAGCCATCGGTGGCGGCCTTCCGAGCGCGGTTGGTGCCGCCGTTGCCTGCCCCGATCGCCCGGTGTTCGCGCTACAGGCTGACGGCAGCTCCCTCTATACCGTGCAGTCGCTCTGGACCATGGCTCGCGAACAGCTCGACGTCACGACCGTGATCTGTGCCAACCGCCGCTATCAGATCCTCGACGTCGAATTGGCAAACGCTGCGCTCGACGTCGGCGCCATTGGTCGCCGACTCACCGACCTCGGTGGCCCCAACATCGACTTCGTCAAGCTCGGTGAAGGCTTTGGCGTACCTGGACGCTACGTCACGACCGGCGCCGAGTTGGTCGACTCATTGGCCTGGGCTGCTGCCGAACCCGGTCCCCACCTCATCGAAGCGGAGCTGTAGCGCTCGCAACATCTTGCGCTTCGCTAGAGGCGGCGGAGGCGGACCTTGGTGACGGCATGGTCGAGGCCCTTGTGGAGGATGAGGTCGGCACGCTCACGGGTGGGGAGGACGTTCTCGACCAGGTTCTTCTCATTGATGGCCGTCCAGATGTTGGTTGCCATCTCGGTTGCCTCGTCGTCGGTCAGCGCAGCAAAGCGCCGGAAGAACGATCGCTTGTCTTGGAAGGCCGTTTCTCGCAGGGTGAAAAAGCGCTCGATGTACCACTGCTTGATGTCGTCGGTGTCGGCATCGACGTAGATCGAGAAGTCGAAGAAGTCCGAAACGAAGAGTGGCGACTCGACGCTGGCGGTCGAGGTCTGGAGCACGTTGATTCCCTCGACGATGACGATGTCGGGCTGACACACCGTGAGGGTCACGTCGTCGAGAATGTCGTAGGTCAAGTGCGAGTAGACCGGGGCCTCGACCTTGGGCTCACCCGACTTGATGTCGGACATGAACTGCAGCAGGCGTCGACGGTCGTAGCTCTCGGGGAACCCCTTGCGTTCCATGAGGCCACGTTCGTTGAGCACGGCGTTGGGGTAGAGGAAGCCGTCGGTGGTGATGAGATCGACCTTGGGGTGGTCGGGCCATCGTCCGAGGAGCGCTTGCAGCACACGAGCGGTCGTCGACTTGCCGACCGCAACCGAGCCGGCGATACCGATGACGAACGGTACCTTCGCCGGCAGTTGGCCAAGGAACGTGTCGGAGGCTCGGTACAGCTCCTGTGAGGCACCCACGTAGAGGTTGAGCAGACGAGACAGTGGCAGCATGATGCTGGCGACCTCGTCGAGGCTCAGTTCGACGTTGATGCCGCGAAGATGCGCCAGGTCGGACTCATCCAGGCTGAGTGGCGTTGCGGCGCGAAGCGCCGCCCATTGCTCGGCGGTGAAGGTCATGTACGGCGAGGCGGTGCTGGCGGCGGGGGCGCTCATGAACCGGCCCGATCGGTCGAGGCGTTCGAGCGTTGAGCAATGGCGTGTTCGTCGAGCAGAAGGGTTCCGGCGGTCTCGAGCGAGGTCACCTGGGCGAGGTCGAGACCCAACCACTCCCCCAGGACCTCGATGTGGTGCTCCCCACGATGAGGGGCCGGCCCGGCAACGTGGGACTCGGCGTCGCTGAAGTGGTACGGCGATTCGGTGACTCTGCGGGTGCCGCCCGCTCGATCGTCGACGGTGGTGGAGAGCTTGCGTTCCTGGGCGATCTCGGTGTCGAACACCTCGCCTGGCGCGATCACATCGCCCCAGGCCACGTTCAGCTCGTCGAGTTCGCCAATGAGCGCATCGCGATCGGTGAAGGACTTGAACCAGCCGGCCATCAGCGCTTGGCGCGTCATGGCCTTGGTCTCGATCGAGGCCTCCGGGCCAAGACCGTCATCGAGCCGGTTGCCCTGGCGCAACATGAACCACATCACCTTGGCGTTGGCGGCAATCAACATGTGGCCGAAGCCGGTCTCCCAGACCTCTCCCCCAAGCCGGAACGGTTTCGCCGCGTCGAGCGAGGTGTGGGCGTAGTCGTCGGTCACCGTCATCGCGTTGAGCATCGACATATCGATGTGCTGGCCGGTACCGGTGCAGGATCGGAGGTGAATCGCCGCCAAGATGCCAATCAATCCATGGAGCGCAGCATTGGTGTCGGCGATCGAGAGCACCGGATCGATCGGGGTCACTCCGTCGAAGAAGGCCTGGCGAGCGAGCAACCCCGATTCGGCGTGCAACACCGGTGCGAATGCGGCCCGTCCGGCATGGCTACTGGTCTGACCGAACCCGGAGACCGAGAGCATGATCAGGCGAGGATTGATCGATCGGAGTGTTTCGTAGCCGAGCCCGTAGCGATCCATGATGCCCGGCCGAAAGTTCTCGACGACGATGTCAGCTTCGCCAGCCATCGCCAGGAGGAGTTCGGTGGCGCCATCGGCTCGAAGGTCGACACAAATGTTGCGCTTACCGGCGTTCTGCTGGACGTAGAAGCCGGACTGTCCGCCGCGCTCCTCGCCCCAGATCCGGGTGATGTCACCATCGGGTGGCTCGACCTTGACCACATCGGCCCCGAGGTCGGCCATCATGCGAGTGGCGAACGGACCCGCCACCACTCGGGTGAAGTCGAGGACTCGGATGCCGGCCAGCGGTGAGGCTTTCGGCTCGGTCGAGGGCGGATCGATTGGGGAGGTCACCACGGTCAGACATGGTGACAGGTCACACCCATCGTGTCGAGATGGGCGCAACCTGTCGCAATGACGAGCCTGCTAGAGATACTCGGGAAGGACCGCGGCGATCTCTTCCGGTGTGGTCTGGGGACCGAAGCGAGCGACAGACTCTCCGTCTCGGCCGACGATGAATTTTTCGAAGTTCCAGCTGATGGCTCCACCACCTTCGGCGTTCGGTGCCGCCGAGGTGAGGAACTGGTACAGCGGAGCAGCAGTCTCGCCATTGACATCGATCTTGGAGAACATCGGGAAGTCGACGTCGAAGTTCGACGTCACGAACTCGAGGATCTCGGCATCGGAGCCGGGCTCCTGGTTGCCGAACTGATTGCAGGGGAAACCCAGGACGACGAAACCCTGGTCAGCGAAGTCGTGATGAAGCGCACGCAGACCTGCGTACTGAGGCGTGAGGCCTCAAGCGCTCGCAACGTTGACGCACAAGACGACCTTGCCGTCGTAGGCCGAGAAGTCGACGGCTTCGCCGGTGATCGAGTTCATCGTGAACTGGTGGAATTGTCCCATGGGGCAGACCTCTTTCTGTTTGACGCTTTCGCGCTGGGTCTCAGCCGACGGAGGTGTCTTGGCCGAGGATGACGATGAGCTGCGCTCCGTCGATCTCGATGCCGGGATCGGCCGGCATCGGGGCGATGGCGGTCTCGCCCATGAGCGCGAGACGAGCGACCTGTGCCGCATCGGCCTCGTAGCCCTCGATGTAGTACACGACGCTGTTGGCGACGGTCGGCGCATTCTTGGGGGCGAGGGCGACATAGCCGGCCTGGGTCAGGAGATCGGTACCGGCACCGGCAACCCCACCCTTGCGTGCACCGTTTCCGACACGGATCGTGACCTCGCCAGGAGGTCGAACGACGGGTGTGGGTTCGGTGACCGGAGTTTCGGGTTCGGTGACGTCGGTGGTGGTCTCGGTGTCGACGACGGCGCTGTCGGGTCCGGCGGCAGCAGCTTCTTCGGCTGCTTGCTCCGCCGCTTCTGCTTCGAGTTTCGCCGGATCTTCGGTCTTGTCGACCAGGCCGCCATTGACCGTGTTGAACAGAGACCGCGCCCCGAAAACGAGACCAAGGGCCATCGCCAACAGGGCAACGGCGAGGCCGACTGCGTTGATGACGTCATGTCGCTCGATGCGGTCCACGATCAGAAATCCTTCCATGCAAGCGGCGTCAATGGGCGGACCCTCTGACGGGGCGAATGAAGGATGAAGAGGGCGACCACGTTCGACAGACTACGAGAACAGGTGCGTTTCGCGGCAGCAACCGTTTCTCAGCCGGTGTTGCGCATGCCGGCGGCGACCCCATTGACGGTCAGCAGCAGCGCTCGTCGGAGGCGTCGGGCATCGTCGTCGTCGTCGTCGGAGATCGGCATCGACCGGGAGCGAGCAAGCAGGTCGATTTGTAGAACATGCAGTGGATCGAGATACACGGCACGGATGCCGAGCGTTCGCTTGAGAATCGGCAGATCACCGAGAAGTTCTCGACCAGTCACCCGGGTCAGCTCGTCGATCGTGCGTTCGTGTTCAGCGACAACGGCGTCGAACAGGTGGTGATGGGCTGGGTCAACCAGCGCTTCGACATAGCGTCGGGCGATGCCCAGGTCGGTCTTGGCCATGGTCATCTCGACGTTGGCGAGGAACGTCTGGAAGAAGGTCCAGCTACCGAACATCTCGTCGAGAAGCTCGGCGCCAACCGATTCACGAACCGCCTGGAGACCGGATCCAACACCGAACCAGCCAGGAATGATCTGCCTGCTCTGTGTCCAACCGAAGACCCACGGGATTGCTCGTAGATCATCCAGGCCTGGACCGCCGGCAGCAAGGCCTTGCCCAACCGCACGCCGGGCAGGGCGGGATCCGATGTTCATTCCGCTCAACTCCTCGACCGGGGTCGAGGTTGCGAAGTAGACCGGCAACGCCGGCTGTTCGACGAAGGCTCGGTAGCAAGCGAACGCGGCGTCGGACAGTTGTTCCATTCCGTCGGACCAGCGATTGATTCGTGCTGGTTCGTGACGAGTTGCTTGTTGCGCGACCGTGGCTTCGACGACGGCGCTCAACGCCAAGTCGAGGTTGCGGTGGGCGATATCGGGACGTCCGTACTTGTCGGCGATCACCTCACCCTGCTCAGTGATCTTCACCTCGCCATCGATCACGCCCGATGGTTGCGACAGGATCGACGCATGGGTGGGGCCGCCGCCGCGCCCAACCGTGCCGCCGCGACCGTGGAACACACGAATGCGCACGCCGGTCTCGGCCGACACGTCTCTGATTTCACGCAGCGCTTTGTGGATCTCCCACTGCGACGTGGCGATGCCGCCATCCTTGTTCGAGTCCGAATAGCCGACCATCACCTCTTGCAGGCCGCCGCGAAGCTCGACCATTCGTCGGTACGAGCTGATGCTGAGCAACTGGCGAAGCGTGTCACCGATGCCTCGCAAGTCGTCGATCGTTTCGAACAGCGGGACGAACCCGAGGCGTGACCGTCCGGTCGAGGGATCGAGGAGCCCGACCTCGCGGGCCAGGAGCACCGGGGCCAAGATGTCATCGACTCCCTCGGTCATCGAAACGATGTAGCTCTGCACCAGATCATCGCCATGGGTGTCGAGAAGGTTTCGCAACGAACGAAACAGCTGCAGCGGATCATCAGCGGCGATCGAGGACCCCGGTGGCGCCAGCGGTCGGCGCGAGCTCAGCTCGCTGAGCAGCAGAGCGGTGCG
>JBBQUN010000069.1:0-18653 GCA_038212405.1 Acidimicrobiales bacterium
CCGGTGGGGCGCTCGCGTCGTCATCACCGACGACACCTTCGCCAACTGCGGATGTGGCGGTCACGCCTTCATCGGGGCCTTCGACGACTCAGTCGATGAACCGACCTACGTCTACAACTCGAGCTTCAACGGCGTCTCCGAAGCCATCACACACGAGGTCGGCCACATGCTGAACCTCGCTCACGACGGCACGTCGACTGCCACGTACTACACCGGACACCCCGGAGCCGGTTCGACCGGCTGGGCCCCCATCATGGGAGCGGCCTACTACCAACCGGTCTCACAGTGGAGCCGGCAGGAGTACTTCGGCGCCAACAACTTCGACGCCACCGCCAACTACGGAAATGGTCCCGATGACATCGCGATCATCTCCTCCCTCACCAACGGCAACGACTTCGGCCCTCGTGTCGACGACGTCGGCAACACCGCCGCCACCGCCACCGCACTCGTTGGATCGAACCCGACGGTCGCCGGGCTGATCAACAACCGCAATGACGTCGATGTCTTCTCGTTCACCACCAATGGGGGCGACATCCAACTCACGGCCACCCCCGACTCGGCGTATGCCAACCTCGACATAGCGATGACCCTGGTCGACAGCAAAGGGTCGATCGTTGCCAGGGCCAACCCGCTCAGCGAGCTCTCCGCAGCGATCGTGGCCACGGTTCCTGCTGGAACCTACATGGTCGAGATCGACGGCGTCGGCGTCGGCAACCCCGCTGTCGATCCGCCATCGGGCTACACCGACTACGGCAGCATCGGCCGCTACGTCCTGACCGGCACGCTCGGTGACACGCCGCCACCGGACACCGAAGCACCCTCTACCCCGACAGGCCTCGCGGCTGACGTGGTCGATGGATCTGTGCAGCTCAGCTGGACGGCCAACACCGAAGCCGACCTCGCCGGCTACGTGGTGTATCGCTCGGACACGGGTCAGGCGCCCGTCGCCATCGCCACGGTGTCGAACGTGAGCCCGGTCTATACCGACACGCCGGCAGCGAGCGGCAGCTACACCTACTCCATCGCCGCGGTCGACGCTGCAGGCAATGCGTCGGCTCGTTCAGCCGGCGTCAACGCAGTGGTCGAAACCTCGCTCACGAGCGTCGCCACCTCCGACATGGCGGTGTACGGCACCGTGCAGGGCAACTACACCAACACCCAGATCGCCGACGGCATCAGCCAAGTGATCACCGAAGTCAACTCGGGTGGCAAACCCCAACTCCGCCACGACCGTCTCGAGCATCAGTGGGCGATCCCGGCAACGAGTGGCGCTCAGACGCTGACCGTCGTTGCCCGAGTCGTCGACGGCGGTGACGCCGACAACGGCGTGAGGGTCGAGTGGTCCAGCAACCAAAGCACCTGGCTACCACTCGGAACCATCGCTCCGGGGGGACTGACGACCAACACGTGGTCGATCGGAGCCTCCACCGGCACCGTGTGGGTCCGGGTGATCGACACCAACCGTGACGCCGGGCAGGAGTCGGTGGATCGGGTCGAGATCGACGAGTTGCGCCTCGATGGCGCCGAAGTCGGTGACGCAACCGAGACGTTGATCTCGTCGTTCTCGGTCGGTACCCAGTCGGCTGGCAGGGGTATCCAACGCGGCACGGCCACGATCGTGCTCAGCAACGATCTCGGCCAACCCGTCGCAGGGGCAACGGTCACCGTCGACTTCGGCGGTTCGTTCTCCGAGACGGTCACCGCCACGACGAACTCGAACGGATCGGCGAGCTTCGTCACGACGCAGTCGGCAAAGCGCCCTTCGGTGGAGGCCTGCGTGAGCTCGGTCGTTGGGACAGACCTCCCATACAACGGTGGCACCACCTGCCGAACGAACTGAACGCTCTGAGCACCTCCTCACGCCCTGGCAGGGACTCGGTTACCGGCGAGCCTCGACCAGATCGATCGCGGGAGTGGCGAGCCGGTCGGCGAAGTAGGGCATGACGAGCCTGCCGAAGCGCTCCGCCTCGGTGTCGTGCGGATAGCCCGACAGGCAGAACCCACCGCAGCCGGCAGCAACGTATTCGTCGAGTGTGGCCGCCACCTGTTCCGGAGTCCCGACCACCGCCGTTCCGGCGCCTGGTCGTAGGCGAGCGATCCCCGCCCACAGGTGCGGATGGCCCTCGACGTGGAGGTCGTCGGCATCGGCCAGTTCCTGCTGCCGGCTGCCTGCCGTCGACTGGTCCCACAGCGTGCGGATCCGGCGGCGCTGGGCTTCGGATCCACCGGCTACCAACTCCTCGGCTGCCGACCAGGCTTCGTCCTCGGTCTCGCGACAGATCACCTGGAGCCGCATGCCGTAGCCGAGCACTCGATCACGGCCGGCGGCGACCCGCTCGGCCTCGATCTCGGCGATTTGCTCGGCGATCCGGTCCGGGTGGTCTCCCCAGAACAAGTGGACGTCGGCGTGGTGGATCGAGACACGGCGAGCGGCCGGCGACGCTCCCCCAAGGTAGATGGGTGGGTAGGGCTGCTGCAGCGGCCTGGGGAGCACCAGACCACCCTCGACCCGATAGTGCCGACCGTGATGGTCGAACCGACCCTTGGACGTCCATGCCTGCTTCATGACGCTGACGGCCTCGTCGAGTCGCTCGTAGCGTTCGTCGTGCTCGTCGAACAAGCCGTCGGCCGCCATCTCGGCTGCCGAGCCACCCGTGATGAGGTTCACCTTCACCCGGCCTCCCGATAACTGATCGAACGTGGCGATCATCTTGGCCATCACGGTCGGGGCGACGAAACCGGCCCGAGCCGCGAGCAGCATCGAGATCCGTTCGGTCCGAGCCGCCACGAAGGCGCAGCTGATGTAGGCCTCCCAGCACGCACTCTGCACGGGCACGAGGACGTACTCGAAACCGGCAGACTCGGCGGCCTTGGCAACACGCTCGAAGAGATCGAGCGACGGCGCGACCTGCGTCGGGTCGGAAAGTCGATCGGTGTCACCCGCGGTCGGGATGAACCAACCGAACCGGATCCCCGAATCGGTCGCTTCCCTCGGTACCTCGGCTGGCTGGTGCGTGTCTGCGGTGTCGTCCATCAGGCTCGACCCTAGTCAGAGAACGGGGCCTCGTCTGCCAGCATGAATGCGGACGCCGTATTCCTCTAGTGTCGCGTCGATGAGCGAACTCGAGAAGATGAACCTGGCCACGGCATGGGAAGCCATCGCCGATCACCACGGCGGCGCCCTCGCCCTCCACTGCGGTGGCATATCGCGCTCGTGGACCGACTTCGAACAGCGGTCGGCCCGTCTGGCCGGTGCGCTCGCCGGCGCCGGGATCGGTGCGGGCGACAACGTGGCGTGCGCCCTCTACAACGGCAACGAGTACCTCGAGGCCGAGTTCGCTGCCTTCAAGGTGCGGGCGGCGCCATGCAACGTGAACTACCGCTATGTCGAGAACGAATTGGCGTACCTCATCGACAACAGCGACGCGAAAGCGGTGTTCTTCGATTCGACGCTCGCCGAACGGATCGGCAACGTTCGCGAACAACTCGGCAAGGTTCGGCTCTGGATCCAGGTCGGTGGCGACGAATGGCCCGAGTGGGCCCTCGACTACGAGACGGTCGTCGCCGACAGCGCGCCCGCTGAGCGGATCGAGCGCTCGGGCAACGACCTGTGGATCCTCTACACCGGTGGCACCACCGGCAACCCGAAAGGGGTGATGTGGCCGCACGCGAACGTGGCGGCCATCAGCCGCCGCCACTACGAAGCGTGGGGCCTCCCGATGCCGACGACCCCGGCCGACATCCCGGCCGCGATCGGCCTCGTCCACGAACGCGGCCTCGCTCCTCGCCAGCTCGCCGCCTCGCCGTTGATGCACGGAACGGCCGGGATCGGCGCCCTCGTGAACCTCACGTGCGGCGGCTCGGTGGTGTCGCTCACGAGTCGCCACCTCGACGCGCCCGAACTGTGGCGCACCGTCGAGGAACAGCGCTGCACCACGATCTCGATCGTGGGCGACGTGTTCTGCGCGCCGATGGTCGAAGCGCTCGACGAGGCCGTCGCCGCCGGACGCCCGTTCGACCTCACGTCGGTGAAGACGGTCGGCTCGTCGGGCGTCATGTGGAGCCAGCCCGTCAAGGACCGCCTGCTCGCCCACGCGAAGGCGGGCCGGTCGGCCCTCGTGTGCAGCGACTCGCTCGGCTCGAGCGAGGGCGTGGGATTCGCGGCCAAACAGTCGTCGGCCGGCGGTGGCATCGACACCGGCACGGCGACCTTCACGCTCGGCCCGAACGCCGCAGTGTTCACCGAAGACGGCCGACGGGTCGAGCCGGGCTCGACCGAGCCGGGGCTGCTGGCCGTGGGCGGACCGATTCCACTCGGCTATTACGCCGACCCGAAGAAGACAGCCGAGACGTTTCGCGAGATCGAGGGCAAACGATGGTCCATCCCGGGCGACTGGGCCACCGTGGCGGCCGACGGCTCGATCACCTTGCTCGGCCGAGGTTCGGTGTCGATCAACACCGGCGGCGAAAAGGTCTACCCCGAAGAGGTCGAAGAAGCGCTCAAGCTCCTCGACTCGGTGATCGACGCCAACGTGGTCGGTGTTCCCGACCCCAAGTGGGGCTCAGCGGTCACGGCCATCGTGCAACTCGCCGACGGCGCCACCGTGACCGATCGCGACCTGGTCGACTCGCTGCGCTCGCAGCTCTCGGGCTACAAGCTGCCGAAGCACATCGTGCGCGTGGATCGAATGTTCCGCAGCCCGAACGGCAAGTCCGACTACAAGTGGGCGGTGCGCACGGCTCGAGAGGTGCTCGAGATCGACTGATGCGGCGTCGGCCTCCCGTGACCTTCGCCTCAATGCCGTCGCGGTGAACCTGTCCAACGAGCCGCCGCTGCCGTTCGCTCGCCCCGCTCGACACGTTCGAGCGGGACCCAGTTTCCCAACGTTCCCGAGTTCGCCCCCGAATAGGGGATCGGGTGGGGGATCCTGCGCTGGCAATCCCCGATACCCCGGAACCGGGCTGAGCGCACGCTCACCTCCAAGGGCCCGCAACCTTGCGGCCCGGCCACCGAACCGGTGGGTTCCTGGAGGAAACGTCATGCAGCAGCGCATGGGTAGGCACTTGTCGGCACTGGCAGCTTCGGCGCTGCTGGTCACCTTGGCCTGGGTCACCCCGGCTTCGAGCCAGCGACTGGGCGACGGGCCGACGAAGCCCGGTGCCGGGAGCGGAATCGTCGCTCCGGCGCCCGCCACCCGGTGGACCGCACCGCAGCCGAAGGTCCCCCCGACCAGCGTCGGCGCGACCTACGACCTCGTCCCCATGTTCAAGGTCGAGGGCTTGGGTTTCACCGCCGTCAACGAGTCCGGGGCCGATTTCCTCGGTTCGGACGAGATCTGGGTGATCTGGTCGAGCCAGGAGAAGATGGCCGGCACCTATGTGTTCGACGACGTCGACACCGGCGAGTATCGGGCCTTCCACCAGTTGCAGAGCTGCATCTATCCCATGGCGATCGAATCGATGATCGACGGGCGCAAGAACGACGGATGGGGCTGCACCGAAGGCGGGGCCCCCGGTCCGGTGGCGTTCGACGTGTCGTTCCACGAGCAGGACGTGCACACGCCGTTGTCGCTCTGCTTCGCCATCAAGCCCGTTGGCTCGCCGGAGGGTGACTGCATCGACGACTGGCTGGGCACCTACCGTCATTCGATGACCACCGCCGAACTCGTTGCCGTGCTCCCGACCCCTGGCTCGACGAAGACCTATCGGATGGCGGCCACCGACTGCCCCGACGACGAGATCTGCGGCTACGGGTACTTCGACGCCTGGTACGAGATCGAGTTCCGGATCACCCGGATGGCCGACAAGAAGGTCGAGCGGACGATGTTGCTCGCCGAGTGAGTGAGTGGCGGTTCGTCCGCCGGACCCGTGGTGTCAGCCCGACGCCGGCCGTTTCGGCCGGCGTCGGCGCGTCCGGGAGCGGCATTTGCTTCGTGTGCTCTGTACCGCCTCAACAGACCATCAAATCTGGTGGCGACGACGGGCCCAGGACGAGGTTGAGCGCCATGCTCGGCGGGTGGATCACATCGACGGTTGGACGCTGACGTTCGACCTCGACGCGAGCAACCGCCGCATCATCGAGGCACTGACGTCCATGGGCGACGGCGTCTTCGGTCGGCGGGGACTTCCGCTCGGCCACGATGACGTCGAGAGTGGAATGGTCCTCGCGTCCGGGGTCTTCGATGGCTCGGCGGTTCCCGAGTTGCTCGACGGCCCCGTCGCAGCGCGAGCGATCGGCGACGGTCGGGTTGACCCCGACCAAACCGTAACTCTTGATCTTCGGAACGGTCTGGTCACCAGCCGCGTGCGGATCGACGGGGGAACAGCGACAGTCGAGCAGTTCGCTTCGGCCGCGCTCGATGGAGTCCATGTCACTGAAGCCACCGGACCGGTCGACCTTGGCGAGGCCGTGTTCTCGCTCGTCGCCCCTGCCGGAACAGGGACGGCAACGAGTGCTCGGGGAGCGATCGCCGCCGCCAGCCACACCGCGCATCGCATCGATGGACGAGCAGTCGCCGCTCGGGTGACAGCCCTGACTGCCTTGACGTCGCTCACTGGCCCACCGCTCGAGCAGCAAGATCTCGAGCGAGCTGCTGTTCACCGACTGAATGCTGCCATGCAATCGACAACGGTCGAACTACGCAGCGAGCATGCCGCCGTCTGGAACCGGCGTTGGGACAGCATGGCCATCGACGTACCCGACCGACCCGACGTCGAAGCACGGATCCGATTCGCCCAGTACCACCTCCTCACCTCCGCCGGCATCGAATCCGAGGCGGCAATCGGTGCCAGGGGAGCGACGGGTCATGCCTATCGCGGTCATGTGTTCTGGGACACCGATGTGTTCGTCGTTCCGGCCTTGGCGGCAATGGATGCGCCACGGGCCCGCAGTGCGCTGATCTACCGGTTTCGGAGGTTGGCGGCGGCCAAGCAGCGAGCACGGACCGAGGGACGTCATGGCGCTCGCTTTCCCTGGGAGTCCGCTGATTCCGGCGAAGAGGTGGCACCCACCCAGGGCACTGATCTGCACGGCCGAGTCGTGCCGATCAAAACCGGTCCGCAGGAGATTCACATCGTGGCCGACGTTGCCTGGTCGGCGATGCAGTACGTCGCCTGGACCGGTGACATCGCCTTCGCTCGCGGTCCCGCCACTGACCTGCTCGTCGAGACCGCCCGCTATTGGCAGTCCCGAGTCGAACGCGATGCCGACGGCACCGGTCACCTTCGCCGAGTCATCGGGCCCGATGAGTATCACGAGTCCGTCGCCGACAACGCGTTCACCAACGCCATGGCAGCCTGGAATCTGCGAGCGGCCGCGCAATGGTGTTCAGCCCCGTGGTGTTCAGCCCCGATGCACTCAGATGACGGGGTCATCGATGATTCCGAACGCGACCGCTGGCAAGCAACCGCCGATGCGTTGGTCGACGGCTACGACCCGACCCTGATGCGTCACGAGCAGTTCGAGGGGTACTACGACCTCGATGCCGTGCTGGCCGGTGGACTCGGCACTCCCCCGCTCCCGGCCGATGCGCTACTCGGTCGAGAGCGGATCGCTCAGGTACAGGTCATCAAACAGCCCGATGTCTTGATGCTGCATCATCTACTGCCCGACGAGATGCCGAAGCGGTCGTTCGAACCGGACCTCGATTTCTACCTCCCCCGCACCGCGCACGGCAGTTCACTGTCACCGGCAATCACCGCCTCGCTCCTGGCTCGGACCGGCCGACTTGACGAGGCGGTCCATTGGCTCGACATCGCCCTCAGACTCGATCTCGACGACATCAGCCACACGACCGCGGGCGGCCTTCACTTGGCCACCATGGGCGGAGTCTGGCAGGCCATCGCCAACGGTTTCCTTGGATTGCGCCCTCGCAACGGATCGCTGCACGTCGACCCCCGTGTCCCCGCCGACTGGGGCACGATCACCTTGCGATGCACCTATCACGGTGTGCCCGTGGTGGTCTCGGCATCGGCCGAGAAGCTGAGGCTGATCGCCTCGAAACCGATCGATGTCACCATTGGCAACGATCCGCTCATGCACCGTCGAACCCAGCTCGTTGCTGAACGAACGGCCCAGGATTGGAGCCTGCGATGACCCGAGTTCTCGCCCTTCTCGATGGGTCACCCTCGTCGCCCGCAGTGCACCGAACGGCGAAGAGCTTGGCCGAAGCGCTCGGCGTCGAACTCGATCCCGTCCACGCACGGCGCCCAGATGATCCCCCGCACGAGCACCCTCCGAACCACGCACGGACCGTCATCGGAGAACCCGAAGTCGTGCTGCTCGAGGAACTCGGCGCCCCCGATGTCGCGGCTGGTGTTCTCGGCACTCGGGCGACCCATGCCAAGGCCGTCGGTCATGTTGCCCTCGACATCATTGCGGCCTCACCGGTTCCGCTGATCCTGCTCCCACCGGGCAACAGTGGGCTGGAGGCCACGAAAGCAAGGTTGCTCGTCCCTCTCGACGACTCGTTGTCGACGAGTCGAGCGCTGCGACCGGTGATCGATGCGCTCATTGCTGCCGGCGCCGAGATTCGTATCGTGCACTTCTTCGACTCGGACTCATTGCCACCGTTCGTTGCCACCGGCGAGGACATCAGGGTCTTGGCCGAAGAGTTCCGCCGTTCCCATCTTCCGGTCGATACCGTCGCCTGCGATCTGCGCCTGGGAAACCCGGCACAGCACATGATCGATGTCGCGACCGAGCGCCCAACCGATGCCCTGGTGATCGCCTGGGGCCAAGACCTCGGCCCCGGACGAGCCGCGATCATCCGTCGTCTGCTGAGCGAGAGTCCGATCCCGTTGATCGTGGTTCCGGTCAGTCGGTAACGTGGATCCCGTCGGTGTAGACGCTGGTCTCCTCCCTCGGTGTTGTGTGGTCCTGACTCGAGGATCTCGAACGACAACGAAGGAACGGATCAATGGTCGCACGTGAAAGCAAGAGGAATCTGGCGGTCGCACTACCGGATGTCGTCACGTCTCGGCAGGAGTTCAAGCGCAAGTTCAGTCCGGCGGAGATGTATGACGCCTTCGTGTTCACCCCTCGAGCGATCGCGGCGCTGATCGACAATCGACGAACACAGATCGTCGACCCGCACCTGTTGAAGCGGTTGCAGCTCGCGGTGACCAAAGTGAGCGGCTGCGCCGTGTGCTCCTACGAACACGCGAAGATGGCACTGCGCCAGGGCATGAGTGGAGAGGAGATTGCCAGTTTCCTCAGCGGTGGCGACGACTTCGTCCTGCCGCACGAGGCGAAGGCCATCGTGTTTGCCCAACACTTCGCTGACTCCACCGGCCACCCAACGACCGAGGCCTATCAATCGCTGGTCGAGGAGTACGGGGCACCAGCGGCGCACGTCATGCTCTCTGCCGTTCAGATCATGCTCGCCGGCAACGCGTACGGAATCCCCTTCAGCGCCTTGCAGTCGCGGCGCAACGGACGCCCGTTTCCCGACAGTTCGCTGGCGTACGAACTCGGCATGCTCCTCGCCGGGCCGATCCTGCTCCCCGCCGCGATCCTCCATGGAACGATGCGAGGCCTCGTCGGTTTGGCGAACATCTCGTTCCGAGACGACGCAAAGGTCCTCACCTGAAGGCCTCCGCACGGACTCATGCCGGCAGACCAACCGGGATCAGGTAGGGCACCCGCTCACCGTGCAGTGACTCGCGGCGCCGGTGACGTTGGTCCGTAGCACGCACGAGCCGATCGGGATGATGATATTCAGCAGTCCCCCACTGTCTTCCAGGTTCGATCTGTGATGTGTCCATCTACAACACCCGACGAAGACTCCGACTTCAACCGAACGATGGAGCAAATGTTCCGCCGAGCCGGCGATCTTCTCGAGCAACAGGACGCCGACCTGTTTCGGGTGCGGGCCTATCGAGCCGGAGCCGACGCCATGGCCCGACTCGACGAACCGGCGTCAGCGGTGTATCGCCGTGAAGGGCTTCCCGGTCTCATGGCAATCCCAGCCATCGGACTCGTCTTGGGGCTCGGCATCGCCGACGTTGCCGATACCGGAACCTGGCATTGGCTCGAGCGGCTCGCCGGAACGCTCGACCCAGAAACGACCTTCGCCACGGTCGCCGGAATCGGACCCACACTGGCCAATCGGATCCATGACACGCTCGGGATCGACAACCTCGAAGAGCTCGAACGCGCGGCGCACGACGGCCGCCTCGCCTCGGTCGATGGCTTCGGACCGCGCCGAGTTCGAGCGGTCCGCGAAACCCTCGAAACTCGTCTGCGATATCGCTCCCCCAGCGGACGACACTGGGCGGCCGGTCAACCAGATGAACCCGCCACGCAGGAACTGCTCGACATCGACGCCGAGTACCGGCTCGCTGCCGCCAACGGACATCTCCCGGTGATCACCCCGCACCGATTCAATCCCGAACACACCGCCTGGCTACCGGTCCTGCACACCACACGCGGAACCCGTCATTACACCGCCATGTTCTCCAACACGGCCCGGGCCCACGAACTCGCACGGACCGACGATTGGGTCGTGATCTACGCCGAGACCCCCGGACACGGCACATGGACCGTCGTCACCGAGACGCACGGCCCCCGAACCGGTCGACGAGTCGTACGAGGCCGAACGAATTGATTGCCCCGGTCTGAGATGGCCCGCTGAACTCAGCCGAGGAGGCCAAGTCCAGCAGCCGGCCTACGGCGAACGACGAGTTCCTCGCACACGGCTTCGACACCGGGAGCGTGACTGACCGCTCCCAGGATCGCTCGCTTCTCCAACGGCGATTGCACTTCGCCCGACAGGATCACCCGATGACCGTCAACGATGATGTCGATCCGGTTGGACAGGTGCTCGGCCCGCCGCTCGAGTGCCTGGGTCAGTGCTGCCCGCACATCGACGGTGGAGACATCGGGGGGTGCCAGCTTGATCTCGTTGGCCACGCCGCGAACGCCGAGGAGGTGGGAGACCACCCGTTCGGCTTCGGTCCGCTGCCGAGCCGTCACCGTCGATCCACGCAGCGTGACCCAACCATCGGCAACCCAATGCTCGAGGTCCTGCTCGGGAACCAGCGCATCCCAGGCCAGCATCCGTTCGATCACCGCGTTGATTTCGTCATCGGTTCGGCTGGATTCAGGCGGCACCTTCACATCGATTTTGCTGATGACGTCATGGACGCCATCGACCGACTCGACGGTGTCGAGCACGATGATCTTCTCGGCCATGCTCGGGATGGTTCCAACAACGGTGACAACGTTGTTCTCGACAGCGACCGCGAGCTGGCTCGCATCGATCAGTGCGTGCCAGTCGAGTTCGGCCAGCACGTCCTTTTCGAGCGCGACGTCTCGACGAGCTTGTTGTTCCTGTACTCCGTTCATCTCTGGTCCTCGATCTCGTGATCATTCGCTCCGGTGAAAGTCTTCCGTGCAACCATTGGTCCGAAAGATCACCGCACGTCCAGTTCCCGCTCAACTGCTGATCAATCCTCGGCAATCGTCGTTCGGTCCAGGTGCTCGACCCGGCGTAGTTGCCTGGAGACCTTCGAGCTCATGTATCCGTATTGGCGTGAAGCACCCGACAGCGGAGGGTGCACGGCGCATGGCCGAGTTGGTGCACGATCTCGGATACGACCTGGCGGGCTGACCACCGAACGTTGGACGTAGGGACATAGTGGCCAACGGAGCCGGGCGTGGATCCTGGCTCAGGCGTCGACCGCCCAGACGTAGCCCAGGTGGACACGCCAACCGGTTCCGCAACCGAGGCAGCGGAACACGACATCGAGAACGTCTTGAATGAGGAAGTCACGAGACCCGCAGGACGGACAGGAATCGAGCGGACACGTCGCGTTCGAATCGGCGGATCCAATGGCTGTGGTCGGGTCACTCGTTGCGGGATTCGAGAGATGTGCCATGGGTAACAGTCGCCCGACCCCGGCGACGGCAACAGGGACCAAAGTCCCTTGGACCGTCCAAGAGTGCGGGCGCAGGCTGAGGATCAGGGCCTCTTGCCCTGCGATCCTCCAAACGCGAGGCGATGCCGTGACCACCAACCCCTGGACCTTCAACGCCGAGAGTTCCAATACCAGTGCCGGCTCGGTGACGCTGGTCGACGGCACCACCTTCCTGCTGTGCGAACCCAGCGGAGACATGGCAATGCCCGGCACCAACGGGCTGTTCATGATGGACACTCGGGTGCTGTCTCGTTGGCAGCTCCGGATCGATGACGTCCCGATCGAGTCTCTCTCGGTGATCCCCAACGGCCCGTTCTCGGCCACCTTCGTCGGTCGTGTCGTCGACCCCAACCTGGCCGATGCACCCACCACCGTCATTCAGGCCCGCCATCTCGGCCACGGCATGCGAGAAGACATCGAGGTTCGTCACTTCGGTGCCGCCGAGGTGACGATGCGGATCTGTGTGCGGGTCGGGTCTGACTTCGGTGGCCTGTTCGATGTCAAGGCCGGTCGTCAGAACTCCTGGGAATCGCCGATCAGCCGGGCCGACGACGGTTCCATTCTCCTGCATGCCCCTCCGTCGGATTCACCCGACGCAATCGATGCGCTCCACCTCCGCTGCTCGGAGCCGCCCCACCGCATCGAGGGCGACTGCCTCAGCTGGGATCTGACGCTGCGGCACGGCGAGACCTGGAAGAACTGTTTCCTCGTCGGCGTCTCGGTGGCCGGCTCGCCGATCGAACCCAGCTACCGCTGTGGCGAGCCGGTGCACGAAGCAATGCCGCTCACCCGCCTGCGGAACTGGCAGGACCGGGTCACCACGTTCGACACCGACAACACCCAGCTGGCAACTGCGCTGCGGCGGGCATCGGAGGACCTGGGTTCGCTGCGAATCTTCGACCCGGAGCACCCGGAACGAATGGTCGTTGCCGCCGGGGCGCCGTGGTTCATGACCCTGTTCGGCCGTGATTCGCTGTTGACCAGTTGGATGGCGCTCCCCCTCGACCCGGAGTTGGCGGTCGGCGTGCTGCTCGAATTGGCCGACAAGCAGGGTGTCGAGACCAATCCGCGCACCGAGGAACAGCCCGGGCGGATCCTGCACGAAGTTCGATTCGACGCCGAGGCTTCACGCCTTTTGGGCGGCAGCAACACGTACTACGGCACCACCGATGCAACGCCACTGTTCGTGATGCTCGTTGGCGAACTCGCCCGGTGGACCGGGATCACGCCAACCATCCAATCGCTGATGCCTGCGGTCGATCGGGCCCTGGAGTGGATTCGATCGTTGGGCGATCGCGACGGCGACGGGTTCGTCGAATACCTCCGAAGCGACGAGAGCGGACTGGAGAACCAGGGCTGGAAGGATTCCTGGGACGGCGTACGCCACGCCGACGGCCGAATTGCCGTCGGCCCCATTGCGCTGTGTGAGGTCCAGGGCTATGTCTACGCCGCCTACCGGGCTCGAGCCGAACTCGCTCGTGCGCTCGACGAACCAACCGAGGTCAACGAGCGCTACGACCGGTTGGCCGTCGAGCTGGCTGAACGGTTCAACGAGCAGTTCTGGCTGGAGGAGCAAGGCTGGTATGCCATTGGACTCGATGGTGAGAAGAAGCCGATTGGTTCGCTCACCTCGAACGTCGGGCATCTGTTGTGGACCGGCATCGTTCCCGCCGACCGGGCCAAGCGACTGGCCAACCACCTGATCGATCCGGCCATGTTCACCGGTTGGGGGGTGCGTACGCTCTCGAGCCAGAACCCGGCGTTCAACCCGCTTTCCTATCATTGCGGGTCGGTGTGGCCCCACGACACCGCGATCGCCGTTGCCGGCTTGGCCCGCTATCACTGCGACGAGGAAGTCTCGATCATCACCGAGGGCCTTCTTCGTGCGGCATGGACGACCGCCGGACGCTTGCCCGAACTGTTTGCCGGATTCTCGGCCGAGGATCTTGCCGCCACCATTCCCTACCCGGCTTCGTGTTCGCCCCAAGCCTGGGCCGCCGCTTCACCGCTGTTGCTGGTCCGATCGATGATGGGTCTGGATCCCGACGTACCGAATGGTGTGTTGCGACTCCGCCCCCGGGTGCCGAAGGGGACGAATCGACTGCGACTGTCCGGGCTTCCACTCGGCGACCAACGAGCCACCATCTCGATCGAGGATGGTCGGGTCGTCGTCAGCGGCCTTCCCTCGACGTTGAGCGTCGAATTGGATCGCGCCAAGAACGACAGCGGCGAAACGAACGATTGACGACGAGTTGATCCTCAAACCACGAGCAGACCAACTGGGCTCATCAGGCTCAGAGAACTCGGCACAAGGAGCTTCTCATGCCCCCTGGTTTCTCCTCTCCCCCGCCAACCGCTTCACCGCCAACCGACCATCCACTCAAGGTGGGGCTCATTGCGCCCCCGTGGGTCACGGTGCCTCCGACGATCTACGGAGGAACCGAACTCGTCATCGACCACTTGGCTCGTGGACTCGACGCTCGTGGCCACGACGTCACCCTGTTCACCACCGGTGACTCCACTTGCCCGGTGAAACGGCAATGGCTCCATGAGCGGGCAGTCGGCACCACCGCCGACCTGATGACCGAACTGAGCCATGTCGAGGCGGCCTACGCCGCGCTCGCCGACTGCGACATCATCCATGACCACACGTTGCTCGGCCTGTTGTGGGCGGGCAACATCCCGACACACGCACCGGTCGTGACGACCGTGCACGGTCAGTTCACCCCGGCGTTGTCGACCCTCTACCGAGCAATCGGTTCACACATCGGGGTCATCGCCATCAGTGAGCATCAGCGATCGACCGCCCCAACCGTGCCGGTCGATGCCGTGATCCATCACGGCATCGACCTCGACATGTTTCCCATGGGTGAGGGGGATGGCGGCTATGTGGTCTTCCTCGGACGAATGAGCCCCGACAAGGGAGTACACCGGGCAATCAACGTGGCTCGAGCCGCCGGCAAGCGGTTGATCATTGCGGCCAAGATGTGGGAGCCGGAGGAACACCGCTACTACCACGAGGTCGTCGAACCGCTCCTCGGAGATGACGCCATCTACGTGGGAACCATCGGCGGGCACGACAAACTCGATCTCCTTGCTGGTGCCGAAGCCCTGATCAACCCAATCCTGTGGCCCGAACCCTTCGGCCTGGTCATGATCGAAGCACTGGCAACGGGCACCCCCGTCCTCGCGTTTCCCGAGGGGGCAGCGCCCGAAATCGTCGACCACGGCATCACCGGCTTCCTGTGCAAGGACGAAGACGACATGGTCAAACGGTTGGCAAGCATTGGCGACATCGACCGTGCCGCGTGCCGCAATGCGGTGCAGCGCCGCTTCACGATCGAGCGCATGGTGGAGGACCATCTCGTGCTGTATCGCCGGCTCATCGCCGGGCGCGACCAGCCGGCGGGGGGAACTGATCCGGCTACTGACCCGAACGACGTAGACCCGAACGACGTAGACCCGAACGACGTAGACCGAGCCAGCGTCTGATCCTCCGGCTCGGAGGTTTCAGGGCGGGCTCTTGTGGCAGCTCGCCGGCGTCACCGGCACCGACGACGGATGCCATCCGATCGGGTTGAAGCAACATCACGCGTCCGTCGCTGAGGGAGTGAGGTGGCCGACGAACCAGTCACGGGCGAGTTCCGCTGCCGCTTGCAAGGCTCCTGGCTCCTCGAACAGATGGGTGGCACCCGTCACGACCTGCAAGTCGCTGACACAGCGGAGCTGGGACTGTGCGTCCCGGTTCAGGTCGAGAACGACGAGATCGTGGCCACCCACGATCAGGAGTGTCGGGGCTTGCACCATGGCCAGCGATCGACCGGCAAGATCGGGTCGCCCGCCGCGGGAAACGATCGCACTCACCAGCGAGTCCGGATTCGCTGCTGCTTGCAGAGCAGCCGCGGCTCCGGTGCTCGCCCCGAAGTAGCCGATCGGCAAACCCGCCAAATCGGTGTCTTCAGCAACGCTCGCGGTGACATCGCCGAGTCGCTTTGCAAGCAGGTCGATGTCGAACACGTTCGCTCGATCCCGCTCCTCGCGGTTGGTCAACAAGTCGAAGAGCAGCGTCGCCAGTCCTGCTTGGTTGAGCACGGAGGCCACGTAGCGGTTCCGTGGACTATGGCGGCTGCTTCCGCTGCCGTGCACGAAGATCACCACTCCGCTGGCGTTCTCCGGGATGGTCAGATGACCACCGAGCCGATCTCGTTCGACCCGTATCTCGACGTCGCCATTGCGGATGATCCGATGGGCGTTCGTTTGCCGATTCTCGGATTCGTCCCCGGCACTCGCGGCCCGATCAAGGGCGTCGATGACGCATTCATCGGTGGTTTGGGAGAAGTCCCGGTAAAACTGACCGACTCCGGCGAAGAGCACCGGGGTGAACAGTGCAATCAGCTCGTCGGCCTCGTCGGCCATTCGCGTGGTCCAGTCTGTTGGCGCCACCGGCACGGCAAGAACGACCCGTCGAGCGTTGTGGGCTCGGGCAACCTGGCAAGCCGCCTTGGCTGTCGATCCGGTGGCGATGCCGTCGTCGACGATCACGACCACGCGCCCAGCCAGGGAAACACGCTCCCGCCCGGCTCGGTAGCGTGCTGCCCGTCGCTGCAATTCTCGCCGCTCATGCGCCTCGACCTGCTCGAGTTCGGCATCGGTGATTCCGGCTCGGCGAATGATGTCGGAGTTCAGGACGCGAACACCGTCTTCGCCGATGGCGCCCATGGCCAGCTCGGGTTGGAAGGGGAGGCCGAGCTTGCGGACGAGGATCACGTCGAGCGGTGCATCGAGGTAGTCAGCCACTTCGGCCGCGACCGGGACCCCGCCCCGCGGCAAGCCGACCACGACGACGTCGTCACCACGGAGGTGCTCGAGTTGCCTGGCAAGCTGCCAGCCTGCGTCGATTCGGTCATCGAACATGCGCTCCTCCTCGGTTGCACACCATTCACGGTACGGATCTCCGAAACGCAGACCCAGTGCCGAATGGCCCCCAGCAAGAACGACGGGCGCTCTGAGCGGGGTTGAACAACCGTTGATCGGCAGTGAATCTGGCGTTCAACCTCGGGCATGACACTCGACGGAGATCGACGCGGTGCCGTCACCGGCATCACGTGCGACGAGCGACCACAGGAGGTCCGACGATGACAAAGAACGATGTGATGCTGGCCTGGGGCAAGGTCGGCGACCAGCTCGAGGCGCTGGGACTCAAGCTCAAGTTGCATGCCGAGCAAGAGTTCGCCGATGACGATGACGAAGTCTCGAACGCGTTGGAGCGGCTTGCCGAAGCCTTCGAAAACACCGCCGAAGCGATTGGCCACGCGGCCACCGACAAGGCGGTCCAGCATGATGTGAGTGAAGCCGGCCGTCACCTCATCGAGGCCTTCGCCACGACGGTCAACCAAGCCACCAGCCAGTTCCGGGTGAAGCGGTAGTAGGACCTCGCACCAGGTGAGATCTTGGTAGTGGCATGCAGCCGCAAGGGCGACGCTCATGACCTGGAGTCCCGAATCGAGCGAATCGTCGTCGGTCACTCCATCTCATGACAACACTCGACGAGTGGAGCGCCGCAACCATTCCGGTGGCGGAACACCGAATCGAAGTGGACCTCACCGACCTACACCCTGTTGTTGTTGCGACGCGCGGCTGTCCATGCGCTGCGGTCAGTGCGAAATGCCTGCCATGGTGTCGAGCGCCGCAGCGACGTCAGCAACATCGACGAGCTGGATCCATCGCTCCTTTTCGACGAGGCCGGCTGCCCGCCTCGCCAGCGTGGCCGCAGCACCAACTGCTGCGGTTTGGTCGTCCATGTCGACCAGGCAGATCAGATCCCAGTCCCCGACGTTCGTCAGCCAAAGTCCTTCGACCGCCCCGCCCGCATTGCGAACCAGCAACGTGATGAAGTCCCGTCTCGAAGCCGGCCCGTCGTCGACCATTCGCTTGGCCTCGGCAGTCGACACCTTGATCAATCCCAAGAATCTCGTCGTCATGCCGACAACTGTCGCCCCGTCCATCCAGGAGTCGTAGGGTCAAACGGCACCGGCAAGCCATGCCGAGAACGAGATATGACCAACCTCGCCCAGCAGCAGTTGGTGTCGTCTGGTGTCGTTGCGTCCGTGGAGTGCGACCCCGCCACCCGAATTCTCATGACGGATCAGGGCTGGTAGACGGCGTCTGGCACCCGGTGCGGCACCCGCCGCCGTGCGAGGATCACGCCGACCGGTGTTCCACCTGTTCAGCGGCCCCCGCCGGGCAGGCAGGTGGGTTTGATCAGGCCGCGACCAGGTCGAAGTTCGGATACAGCGCGATCTTCGCCAACTCATCAGCGGGCACGTTGGCCACGTAAAAGTTCGAACCGACGAGACCGGACTCCTCCGCCCACAGGGCGAAGCGCACCTTGTTCTTGACCGGCACCTTCTGCATCTGCTGGGCCACCTCGAGGATGGCGGCCGTGCCGGAGCCGTTGTCGTTGATGCCCGGCCCGGCGTTCACCGAGTCCAGGTGGGCGCCCACCATCACCACGTTGTCGGCGTTGCCCCCGTGCGTGCTCGAGCACCGGCTGCGACAGCGTGATGAACGTCTGGAACGTGAACTCCTGCACAGTGACATCGAGCCCGGCGCCCTCGAGCACCTCGACGGCGTAGTCGACCGACGCGTCGTAACCGGGCGAGCCCGACACGCGGATGCCGTTGTTCGCGTCGGCGATCGCCTGCAACGCGGCCTGGTGTTCGCGGGTGCCCTCG
>JBBQUN010000070.1:0-18569 GCA_038212405.1 Acidimicrobiales bacterium
GTCGATGTTGCCGCGAAGACGGTGTCGGTCGAAGGTGGCGACGACGCCGCCATTCGAGAGGCAATCGACGAAGCGGGCTACGACATCGCCAACTGAGCGTCGATCCATGCGCTGAGCTCGCCGAGCACCGCAGCGTGCTCAGGCTCATTCATGCATTCGTGGCGCAGTCCCTTCCACACTCGTCGTTCGGCGTTTGCCAAACCGGCGAGACCGTCCGAGGCAGTCAGCGGGACGAGGTGGTCCTCGTCGCCATGGATGACGTAGACCGGAATTTCGATCGTCTCGAGAGACGACGACGTCGCGGCCATCGTCGCAAAGATCTGGTTTCCCAAGCTTGCCGTTGCTCCGCCGAAGACCAGCGGGTCATCGAGATAGGCCTGCTGGACCTCGACATCGCGACTGAGGAGTTCAGCGTCGATCTTCGATTTGATGAAGGCCTTCGGCATGACCTTGCTCAGCAGCGGTGCCAGTTTGCGTTGCCACGCGGGAACGATGGCTTCGAGCGCCGGGGCGCTGAGGGCTGCCAGGTCGGGCTGCGGCCGATCTGATACGAGGTAGGCCGCGGCCATGAGCCCGCCAAGCGAGTGGCCAATGAGCACGGTGGGGAGGCCCAGCAGTCGCTGCTTGCCGAGCAGGTCCTCGATGTCGTCGAGGAACTGGTCGAAGGTGTCGATGTGGGCCCGCTTGCCACCGGACTGGCCAAAGCCTCGGTTGTCGAAGCCCAACACATCGAAGCCGTTGGCAACCAGGTGAGCGCCGACGTGTTCGTAACGCCCGCTGTGCTCGCCAATGCCGTGCACGAGGACCACGGCCGCTCGCGCATCGTCGGCGACCCAATGCCGTTCGAGCCGAGTCATGCCGTCTCGCCCGGCCTCGAGCGAAACGATCGACGTCGGCTCGAAGGGGGTGGTCGGCGTCGCGGGAACAGTCGGCATCGAGGGATCGGTCGGGGAAGTCACGGGGTCGAGCGTACCGGCGACGCGGCAACGGCTCCGGCCGAGGACTTCCAGGCGTAGGATCGGCGGCGGCTGTTGCCCACTGACACGCACCCGACCCGCCGGACTCCCGATGACGAGAAGCTCAAACGATCGTGGTCGAGGATCAGCTGTCTACTCCGGCATGCAGTCGCTCATCAGGTTCGACCCTGTCGAACAATGGGATCTCCTGCGCCACCTCGGCCGCTGGGTCTTCCTTGGCGTCGCTGTCGGCATCCTGGCCGGCGGGTCCTCTGCTGCGTTCCTGACCATGCTCGAATGGGCGACTGATACTCGCAACGCCAACGATTGGCTGCTCTACCTGCTCCCTGTTGCCGGCCTGGCCGTCGGGTACAGCTACCACGCCTATGCCGGCAACGCGGCGCTCGGGAACAACCTCCTCCTCGAAGAGATTCACCAGCCAACGGCATGGCTGCCGCGCCGCATGGCGCCGATGGTGCTGATCACCACGGTCATCACCCACTTGTTCGGCGGTTCCGCCGGGCGAGAAGGCACCGCCATCCAGATGTCGGGCAGCCTCAGTGATGGCGTCATCGCACGACTGGCGAAGCTCACCGGCGCCGATCGGCGCATTCTGCTGATTGCGGCGATCTCCGGAGGGTTCGGTGCCGTCTTCGGTGTGCCGATCGCCGGCTTCGTCTTCGGGCTCGAAGTCCAGTCACTCGGCCGGATTCGCCACGACGCGATCGTCCCGGCGTTGGTGGCGGCGATCGTTGGGGACCGAGTCGTCGCACTCCTCGGCGTCGAGCACACTGCCGTTCCCACGTTCGATGCGCTCGAATTGACCTTCACGCTCGCCGTCCAACTCTTGGGGGCCGGCATCGCCTTCGGTCTGGTGGCAATCGCCTTCATCGAACTGACCAACGGTTGCAAACATCTCATGGCCCGTTTGGTCGGTTGGCCACCGATGCGACCGTTCGTGGGCGGCGTCATCGTGATCGGACTCACGCTGGTGGCCGGAACGAGAGACTATCTCGGCCTCTCCGTGCCGCTGATCGTCGATGCGGTCACGGCTGATCCTCTGACAGGAGTGGCGAGCGTTGCCGCCTTTGCGTTCGCCTGGAAGGTGCTGTTCACCGCAGTCACGCTCGGCTCGGGCTTCCAGGGGGGTGAGGTCACCCCCCTTTTCGTCATCGGGGCAACGCTCGGCGCAACCCTGGGCCACTTGTTCGGCGCCCCCGTCGGGGTATTCGCCGCCGTCGGCTTCGTCTCGGTGTTCGCAGGGGCGACCAACACACCGATCGCCTGCACGATCATGGGTGTCGAGCTGTTCGGAAGCGCCATCATCGTGCCGCTCGCGATCGGTTGCGTCACGTCCTACCTCTTCAGCTCGAATCGGGGCATCTACGGTTCTCAGCGAATCGATCGATCGAAGCTCGGCTCTCTCGACGCTGATTTCAGCACTGATGACACGCTGTCGAGCCGTGCTGCCCGACGCCGCTACTGGCTGCCCGACCGCCCGAGTGGGCAAGACCGACCCATCGCCGAGTGAGCCATTCCCTTCGGATCAGCCTTCTTCTTCGGCCCGAATCTCGTCGCAGTCGACTCGGTACTCGTTTGCCAATTCACCCGTTGCCTCGATGATGAGACGAACGACGCCCTCGGCCAACTCCGGGTCGTCGAGACACTGCTGTCTTGCCGCATCGATCACCTGCTGACGCGCTTCGGCGTTGGGGTCGTCGGGGTCGACCTCGTCGGCGATCGGCGGCAGCAAAGACGCACTGCCGGCGTCGTCCGCGGTCGAGGTGGTGACGGCATCGAGGTCGATCACAGTGGCCTCTTCACTCGTGCACGCCGAGAACACGAGGCCGGCCACAGCCAGGGCAAGAAGCATCTGAACAGTACGGGCGACCACGACGGCAACCTATCGGTTGGTCGTTACCGTTCACGACCGTGACGATTCCGGGCGAGCTCACTCCCCACCCCCGCCGCGTGGTTCTTGGCCTGAGCCTCGGGCACGGCGGCATGTCGATCCTCATCAACCTGATCGCCATCCTGTTGGTCTATTTCTACCTCCCGCCCGTGTCTGCCGGCTTGCCGGCGTTGGTCACCGACGCCACATTCTTCTTCGTGCTCAACGCGATCGTGATGATCGCGGCTGCCGGGCGACTCCTCGACGCCATCACCGATCCGCTCATCGCCGTTGGCTCTGATCGCTCGACCCACCGACTCGGCCGCCGCATCCCCTTCATGCGAATCGGGGCCATTCCCGCCGCCGTGGCAACGATCTTGCTCTTCGTGCCCCCGGTCGGCGACATCAGCGGCTGGAACATCGTGTGGCTGTTGGGCGTACAGGCCGTTCTCTATGTTTGCCTCACCGCGTATGTGACGCCGGCGTTCAGCCTCGTTGCCGATCTGGGGCGCACCCCTGCGGAACGGCTCGATCTTGCCACCTGGACATCGGTCGCCTGGGCGGTCGGCATCATGATCGCGGCGATGACGCCCTTCATCTCGGCCATGTATCAGAGCGTCGGACTCGAGCCGATTCGGGCCTGGCAGGGATCGGTGGTCACCGTCGTCGGTATTGCTCTCCTCGCCATGTGGGCGCCGATTCGCATGATCGACGAGCCATCCCTCGTGCGCTCTGCGCCATCGTCCGTCCCGGTGAAACAAGCCCTCCAGTTGGTCGCCGGCAATCGCTTCTTCCGCTTCTACCTGGCAGCCGATTTCGCCTTCTTCTGCGGCCTGACCATCATCCAAACCGGACTCTTGTACTACGTGACCGTGCTACTCGAACTCGACGAGACGATCACGGCCCCCCTGTTACTCCTCATGGTCGTCGTCGCCATGTTCCTCTACCCCGTCGTCAATCGTGAAGCCAAGAAACGCAGCGGCAAGCAGCTCGTCGTCCTTGCCTTCGGGCTCTCGGCAATCGATTTCGTCGGCGTGGTCTTCCTTGGTTTGTCGCCACTGCCCAACTGGCTCGAGGCCTTCCTGCTGATCCTGCTCTTCGCGGTGCCGTTCGCCATCTTGAGCGTGATCCCGCAGTGGATTCTCTCCGATATCGCCGAGCACGCAGCACTCACCACCGGCCAGGCAACCGCAGCCACCTTTTTCGCAGCCAGGACCTTCATGCAGAAACTCGGTCAGACCATCGGCGTCATGATCTTTGCGCTGCTGGCCACGTTCGGTCGAGATGTCGGCGACGACTTGGGCATACGCCTCTCGGGAATGGCGGGGATGGTGCTCTACCTGGTCGCGGCCCTGCTCTTTCGACGTTATGACGAGTCGACGATGCAACGCGAGCTCCGAACCGCCGCCGGCCTCGAACGTTCGAGCGTCTGATCCCGGCTTCGAAGTGGGAATTTCTTCTCGACCAGCGGTCATACCGATGCGCACACTTCCGACGCTGCCTCATGAGCAGTTTCCGCCAGGATCGGGCCACCCGCCCCCAGATCGCTGCCCCGGCCGTGATCGTCGATGCTACGGTCCGCCTCGACCTGAACGATGCCGGAAGCAAGCAACTGGCCGACGACTTCCTCCGCATCGCTGGATCCTCCGCCTCCTACCTGCCTCGTCATGTCGCCCTCGTCAGCGTCACCAGAGGGCCGGTTCGCTCGACCCTCGTGATCGATGGCTCATGGCTCGAGTTCGCCGTGGAAGCCAACGAGCACGACCGATCGCTCGTCGAGGACGTCGACCTGCCCCGCGACGTGGTACTGGCCGTCTTGCCAGGGTGGCCACAGGATTGGGCCGAGATCGACGTCGAACGCCTGCAGCGACGCATCTACGAGGGCATTTGCTACATCGCCGCTTGACGATCAGCGCTCAACCCACGAAACCCAGTCACCAAAACCCCAGCCACCAAAACCGAACGAGCCGACCCTGCGGGGTCGGCTCGTTTGGTTTGGTACCCCGTACGGGATTTGAACCCGTGCTACCGGCATGAGAAGCCGGCGTCCTAGGCCTCTAGACGAACGGGGCAGGACTCATGAATCGCCATCGGGCGATCCGAACCACGCACACTCCGACGAATCAAAGCGCGAACAGCGAGCGGATCCTAGCGAGTGGGCAGAACGCACCCAACATGATCGGATTCACTGGTTCGGGGAGGAGGACTCGAACCCCCAATGAATGCACCAGAAGCACTAGTGTTACCAATTACACCATCCCCGAAGGAAGCGCCCAGGCTATCGGTCCCGCCTCCCGGTGACGACCACAATTTTCCAGCATCTTCCTCAGATGCTTCGGAGCGCTACCGATTGTCGAGTCGTCGGAAGCCGATGATGCGACCGGCGGCGACCGCCAGGGTTTCTCGAGCCAGGCGATCGAAGCTGGCACCCGACGTCGTCGGCGACACTTCCGCCTCGAGCCCAACCTCTTGGGCGATCAGCTGGGATCGCCGAGCGTGGTACGGGTCGGTCACCAAGATCACGCTGTTGACCTGGCGTCGCTCCAGGAATCTGGCCGTTGCCCTCAACGACTCATACGTCGAACGACCATCGACCTCGAGCAGCAACGCTTCATCGGGGATCCCTGCGGTGAGACGAAGATAGTCATAGCCAGCCTTGGCTTCGGTGGTCACGTCGCCCTCTTGGTTGCCACCGGTCACCACGACAACGCCAATGAGTCCATCGAAATACAGTTCGGCCGCATGGTCGAGTCTCGCCTGGAGGACGGGCGACGGCGTGCCGTTGTATTGGGCGGCACCAAGAACGACGACCGCATCGGCTGACCCTGAGAACTGCTGCCGAGACGCCAGCCACACGTCGAGGAATGTTGCGGCGAGGTACAGCACGACGAGCCCCATCACCAACCCGAGCGCGCGGCGACGGGCTCGGCTCTTGAGCGTGCGCTCGTTCGATGCTCCGGCTTTGGTGCCCATCGATACGATTACGTCCTGGCGCGCGCCGCCCGCAAGCGGTCGAGCACCACACCACGATCCATCTCTGCCATTGGTTCGAACAGTGGGATCCCCGAGCGAGACCCGGTCAACGCCAGACGAACCGGCAGCTGGGTCTTGGTATCGAGCTCGGTGCCAACCCCAAAGACGACGTCGCCAATGGCCTCTGGCGTCCAGTCAGCGGTCGCCAAACGCTCGATCACGAGGTCGAGTACGGCAGGCACCTCGGGCTTGCCCATGACGTTGCTCCAGTCCTTCTCGCTCGGCTCATCGGGGTCGCCAACCACCCACGACAGGAACGACGGGATTTCC
The DNA here is from genome assembly GCA_038212405.1 of Acidimicrobiales bacterium. Lineage (GTDB taxonomy): Bacteria > Actinomycetota > Acidimicrobiia > Acidimicrobiales > SZUA-35 > JBBQUN01. The sequence goes on from JBBQUN010000070.1 coordinate 6,151, forward strand.
TCGAGCCGCTTGACTCGTTCCTGCAGGAACGGAGCGAGGGTGGCGAACAGTGCAGGGTCGATGTCGGCAATGAACGGTGTGCCAGCTGCAACGAAGGATTCGACCGGAAGCGCCCGGATGTACTCGGCGTTGAAATGCTCGAGCTTCTTGATGTCGAAGAATGCCGGCGCCTTGTTGATGTCGGCCAGCTCGAACTCGGCGATGAACTTTTCGATCGGCGCGATTTCGACGTCGTCCTTGGGACCCCAGCCGAGGGTCAGGAGATAGTTCCGCATCGCCTCGGGTAGAAACCCCTTGGTGCGATAGTCGCCAACCGACACGTCGTCGCGGCGCTTCGAGAGCTTCTGCCGCTTCTCGTTGACGATCAGTGGGAGGTGGGCATAGAGCGGTGTTGGCGGGTGCTCCTCACCGGGTCGGTTGTCGATGATGGCTTGACGCAGCAGCAGGACCCGCGGTGTGGTGTTGACCAGGTCTTCGCCCCGAACGACGTGGGTGATGTTCATCTCGAGATCATCGAGTGCGTTGGCGACGTGGAACATGGGAACACCGCTGGATCGCACGACGATGAAGTCCTCGAGCACCGCACAATCGAACTCGACGCGGCCTCGGACCAGGTCGTCCCAGCCGATGATTCCCTCGTCTGGCGTGCGGAATCGAATGACGACACCTTCGCCGGGCGCCACATTGCGATCACGACAGAAGCTGTCGTAACCGGCGCTTCCCGCAGCCTCAGCCCGTTCCTTGACCGCATCTTGGGTACAGTCGCAGCGATAGGCGTGGCCGCTCTCGAGGAAGCCATTGGCCGCAGCAACATAGCGATCGAAACGGTCAGACTGATGGTGCTCCTCGTCCCAATCGATTCCCAGCCACTGGAGGCTCTCGCAAATGGCGCTGATCAGCTCGGGTCGGCTTCGATCGGCGTCGGTATCTTCGATCCGCAACACCATGGTTCCGTTGGTATGGCGGGCATACAACCAGTTGAACAGCGCCGAGCGGGCACTTCCGACATGGAGATAGCCGGTTGGGGCAGGAGAAAAACGCACACGCACGGTCACGCTGGGCAGACTAGCTGTGCATGGATGTCGTGAAGCGAAGGGCAGCAGCTCAGGTTTACACCGTCGGTCTTTGGGAATTCCAAGCTGCTCGGGAACCGATATCGGTTCCTAGGACTTAGAAGGCCGTGCTGACGTTGACTCATGAGGCGATCGAGGTGAACCCAATCACTGTCGCCGCCGACATCACCACCGCCGCCGACCACGATTCGCCGTGCACGGGCGACATCCCCGTCTCGATCGCCGTCATCGACAGCTCGGCGCAACGGCGCTTCGAACGCTTCTGCACCGAAGATCATGCGTCGATCGCCAATGCGCTCGGTTGGGCGCTCGGCAACCACGATCTGGGTCGAGAAGCCACCGACGAAGCCTTCGCTCGCGCCTTCGAACGTTGGAACACCGTCGATGCCATGGCCAATCCGGCCGGGTGGGTCTACCGAGTCGGGCTCAACTGGGGGCGGCGCCGGATCTGGCGTCGCAACAAAGAACGTCAGTTGCTCGAAACGATCGATCTGAGTGAGCATCGAGACTGCTACATCGATCAGGATCTCGCTGCTGCGCTCGCCACCCTTCCGATCAAGTTCCGTTCCGTGGTCGTCCTCCGTCACCTCCTCGGCTACTCCGAGCGAGACACCGCAGAAGCGCTCGGTATCTCCCCCGGGACAGCGAAGAGCCGCATGAGCCGAGGACTCGAGCGCCTGCGCGCCCATCTCGAGGATGCGTCGTGATCCAGCGTCCTGTCTCTTCGATCACTGACCGTTTGCGCCGGGCCGGCGCGGCGATGCCCATCTCACCCGATATCGATTCGATCCTCGCCCGAGCGGCCCAGCGCAAGCGACGCCGCCAGATCAGCGTGACCGCAGCGTCGGTCGTGGTGGTAGGCGGTCTCGGTTTCAGCTCGGCTCAACTGCTCTCTGGGTCGAGCGACACCTCCATCAGCGCCGGTGTTCCTGACCTTGGAATCGCCATCCCCGCAACCACGACACCCGAGCGTGTCGCACCCCTCGAAACGACATCTTCGGGATCCGGTGACACTCCACGCGACGAGCAAGCCGGCGAGTGGAGCGCTGCCCTCTCCCCGTCGACCGCCGCCCTGTCGACGACGAGCGTCGAGGGCGCCAACCAAGCGGTGGAAGCATCGCGTCGGGTCGAACTGGCGGACACCATCGGAGGTGCCGTGATCGTCACCGACGGCCGACTGATGCATCGGATGGCGAGCGGCGAGACCCTGCCGCTCGACCTGCCCGAGGCCGGTGTCACCACGGAGCGCCGTGTCGCTGACCTCGCCATGCTCGACGACCGGCCCTTTCTGCTGATCAGTGACTTCACCGACCGGCCAGACCTGGCCGCTGCTGCCGGTGATGACTCCGGGACCGACGAAGCGGCGGACAGCGAATCCGATTCCATGCACCAAGACCTTGCGATCTATGCGGTTGATCTGAGCACCAACGACGTACACATCGTCGAAGCGCGCACGGTCACCGACAGGCAATCGCCGGACTGGGTCTACAACGGACACATCACGGCGCAGGGCAATCAGATCCTGGTGGTCCGAGAGCTGTGGCAGTCGATGTGTGTCTACGTCGAAACGCTCGATCTCGATGGCAACAACCTCGAAACGCCAGAGAACCCGCTGCCTGAGCCGTCGCTCTTCGGTCTCAGCAGCGAAACGATCACCGCAATGCAAGCCGGCGTCATCGACCCACCCCGTGGCTGCATCGCGGCCGGCGAATTACCCGACGGAGTCATGACAGTCCTCGGGATTCATGCCGACCCAGCCGCCCTCGAGTTGGTCAACAACCAGCTTCGTTCGGCTGCTTCACTGACGGCGAAGGCGCTCAGCGAATAACTGACGGCTGACTAGGCCGTTGGCAGGTTGCGACGCCAGTCGCTGGCGTAGTCGCTGACGATGGCGGTATGTGGGCGGCGCAACATGGCGTCGGGGACCAGGTCGATCAGTTCTTGGCGCTCGACATAGTGATGATGGCTCGACACCTCGGCGAAGGCTGCCTCGCGCATGGCGACCAGCTCCTCTGTCGGTGTCGGATCGAGGAAGCCGAAGAGCGTGAAGGCGGCGGTGAGATCGTGGACCATTGGTCCGCGGCCGAACAAGGCCGAGCGCTTCATGGCCACGCCAACGCAACCGGCAACGGCATCGGAGCGATGCACGCGGCCGAGCTCGAGGCGATCGTCGAACTGACGAACCAGTTTGTAGGCATACCCCTGGTCGGGGCCGATGGTGCCGAGTCGAAGACCTCTCGGCATCCCCGGGGTCGAGAGGTCGCCAGGACGATCGGCCATCCATGAATCGGGGCGACGCGGCGGCGAGCTGTAGCGACGAACACGCTGGATGGGATCAGTCGGCACGAAGTCAGGAGCAGCCACTCTCCTACGCTACCGTGCATCGCATGGGCATCGATTCCACCCTCTACAACATCATCTCGCTGCTTCACGTGCTGAGCGCGATCGTCGGGTTCGGTGGGCTGATTGCGCACGGGGCCTACAACGCCAAGGCCTTCCGATCAACGGCAGGCGACGCAGCGGTGTTGTTGAGAAACACCGCCGCCGTCACCAACATCGCCCACTATGCGATCTACGCCATGTTCGTGTTCGGGATCGTCCTGATCTCGGTGTCGGATGGCCAGATCAGCTTCGGTGCCCCTTGGATCTCGGCCTCGTTCCTGATCGTGTTCGTCGTGGTCGGTCTGGCCCACGGCCTTGTCCGCCCGGCGGTCCGTGGCTTGACCGAACGGGCTCAGGCTCTCTCCCCCGACGTCACCCTCGAGTCCGATCCCGAGGCCAAGCGCTTGGCCGGCAAGCTGGCCATCGGCGAGGGCGTCACCCAGGTCTTGCTGGCCGTGGCCCTGTTCCTGATGATCTGGCAGCCCGGCGCCTGACCAAGACCGCGCCTGGCCATCCCTCGTCAGAGCATTTTGTCAGGACAACGAGTCGAGGGCGTAGACCATCGAGTCGGCCAGCGCTTGCCAGCTCGCCTCGATGATGTTCTCGCTCACCCCGATGGTGGTCCAGCGGCGATCGCCGTCGGAGGCGTCGATCAACACTCGGGTCACTGCCTGAGTTCCACTCGCCGAGTCGAGGATTCGCACCTTGAAATCGGTGAGCTTCACCTTGCCCAAGCCAGGGAACCGGTCGCCCATCGCCGCACGGAACGCCGCATCGAGCGCGTTGACCGGGCCGTTGCCCTCACCGGTTGCGACGACTCGCTCGCCGTCGATGATGAGCTTGATGACGGCGTCGGTCTCGACACCATCATGATGCCCAAGCGGGTTCATCTCACGAGCCATCTTCTCGCCCGGTCGATGCTCGACGTTGACCCGGAAGGATTCGAGCTCGAAGAATGGGTTGCGCCAACCGGTTGCTCGTCGCATGAGGAGCTGCAAAGAGGCATCGGCAGCTTCGAAGTGATAGCCGGCGTGCTCGAGCTCTTTGAGTTCGTCGAGCACGATCTTGAGCTGTGGCCCGTCGAGTTCGAGACCCAATTGCTTGGCCTTGAGTTCCACCGTCGAACGGCCCGAGAGATCAGACACCAGGAAACGTGTGCCGTTGCCGACAAGGGCCGGATCGATGTGCTCGTAGGCGTCAGGCCGGCGGGCAATGGCCGAGGTGTGCAAACCAGCCTTGTGGGCGAACGCCGACTTGCCAACATAGGGAAGGGCGTCGTTCGGCGGCAGGTTCACCAGTTCGGCGACGTGACGACTGACCGCGGTGAGTCGCTCCATCGAGCCGTTCGGCAGCGTCCGGATCCCCATCTTCAACGACAGGTTGGGCACGAAGGTGGTGAGGTCGCAATTGCCGGTGCGCTCGCCGTAGCCGTTGATCGTGCCTTGCACATGCGTTGCCCCGGCTCGCACCCCGGCAACCGCATTGGCGACAGCACAACCGGTGTCGTTTTGGGTGTGCATGCCAACGATCACTTCGGGGAAGGCACGAACGATGGCTGCGGTCGCTTCCTCGATCTCATGCGGTAGCGAGCCACCGTTGGTATCGCACAACACCAACACTTCGGCACCGGCCATTGCCGCCGCTTCGACGGCGCGAAACGCGAACTCGGGGTTGCGCTTGTAGCCATCGAAGAAATGCTCGAAATCGACGAAGACCCGGCGGCCTTCGTTGCGAAGGAACTCGACCGAATCGGCGATCATGGCCACGCCTTCGTCGAGCGTGGTACGCAGCGCTTCGAGCACGTGGTAGTCCCACGACTTGGCGACGATGCAGCAGATGCCGGTCTCGGCTCGCAGCAGATTGGCGAGCGTCTCGTCGACATCGACCTTGCCATGTGGTCGCCGCGTGGAACCGAATGCCACCAACGCCGACGTTTCCAGAACGAGTTCGCCAGCCGCAGCACGAGCGAAGAACTCGTCGTCTCTTGGATTCGAGCCCGGCCAGCCGCCTTCGATGTAGTGGACACCGAGCGAGTCCAACTGCCGTGCGATCTTCAGCTTGTCGTCGGCGGTGAGCGCGATGCCCTCGAACTGCGAGCCGTCGCGCAAGGTGGTGTCGAAGATCTCGACCATCTCTGGCCACTCGGGGCGACGCAGCCCCTCGCGCGAGATGGTCATGTGCTCATTGGTCAGATCAACCTCAGCCATCAGAGAGCAGCGATCACGGCGTCGGCGATGGCCGAAGTGGACCCGGTCACCTCGACGCACGCGTCGCAGGCCGCGATGATGCGCGCCGCAGCATCAGCCTCGCCAAGGAAATCGAGCATCATGGCACCCGAGATGATGGCGGCGATGGGATTCGCTTTGGCCTGGCCCGCGATGTCGGGCGCCGAACCATGCACCGGCTCGAACATCGAGGGTGAGGTGCGATCTGGATTCAGATTGGCCGAGGCCGCCAGACCGATGCCGCCCGACACCGCACCACCGAGGTCGGTGAGGATGTCGCCGAAGAGATTGTCGGTGACGATGACGTCATAACGCTGCGGATCTTGCACGAAGTAGATACAGGCGGCGTCGACATGGTTGTAGGCGGTTTCGACACCGGGGTAGTCCTTGGCAACCTGGTCGAAGGTGCGCTGCCACAGATCGCCCGCGAAGTTGAGCACGTTGGTCTTGTGCACGAGCGTCAGGTGATTGCGACGGGTGGTGGCCAGCTCGAAGGCATAACGGATGGCTCGCTCGGCTCCCTTGCGGGTGTTGACCGAGCCCTGCGTTGCGACCTCATCAGGAGTGCCCTTGCGAAGGAATCCACCCTCGCCCGCGTAGGTTCCTTCGGTGTTTTCGCGGATGACGACGAAGTCGTGGCTGCCATCGAGCTTGAACGGGCGCTGATTCACATAGAGGTCGAGATCGAAACGCATCTTGAGGAGGAGACCCCGCTCGATCACACCGGGAGGAACCTCGGGTGTGCCGACTGCGCCGAGATAGATGGCGTCGAGCTTGCGCCACTCGGCCAGAACCGAGTCAGGCAGGATCACGTCGTCTTTGAGGTAACGCTCACCGCCGAGGTCGTAGTTGACCGTGTCGAGCTCGATCCCGGCGGCGGCGATGACCCGCAGCCCCTCGCGAATGACCTCCGGCCCAATGCCGTCGCCACCCACGATTGCGATCCGGTAGTTACTCACGCTGTTACTCCTCCGAGTGCCGAATTCGTCTCGGCTCTGGTCTGACTCGACGATTGCGATCCAACGGTCCTGGCACGAGGGTGCTCAGCCGTCACGAAATCTCGAGCCTATCGCTCAAGCTCCCTCCCGATCTTGCCGAAGCCCTGACCAAGGACCACTCTCATGACTCCAATCGAAACCAACTACTCAATGCGCTCGGCGCCAGAATCGTGGATGGAGGCGGCTGAGGCCGCCGACATCGCCCACGACCCGACTCCACTCGGCCGCAAGCGCGTCATGGCCGAAGTGCCGGTGCGCGAGCAACCCGACATGGTGAGCGGGACGATCTTTGGCATCATCGCGTCCTTGGTCGGGGGCTGGATCTGGTACCACTACGAGGTCGAGACCACCACGCAGTTCGCCTGGTTTGCGCCGGTTCTCGGCACCGGGATCGCCGTGGCGGTTCGAGCCGCGAGCGGCAATCGCCACAATGATGTGCGGGCGACCCTGTCGGCGGTTCTCTACCTGTGCACGGTGCTTGCCGTCGCCTACATGGTCGAGCGCACCCAGTTCATCCGCACGTACGGGAACTCAGCCGAATTCTTCAACTCCAACACCGCTCTCCTTCGCCACCGCATCACCGAACCAACGACGATCAGTTTCTGGCTCCTCGGGCTGATCGCTGCGATCCAGGTCAGTTACATGCTCGGCAAACGTCGGTAGTCTTGCCGTGTGGTTGACAAACAGCAGCTCTCAAAAGAAGCCTTCACTCGACTGAAGAGCGAGTACGACGACCTCACGACGCGCGGCAGGATCGAGATCGCGCAGAAGATCGAGACGGCACGCGAAATGGGCGACCTCTCCGAGAACGGCGACTACCACGCGGCCAAAGAAGAGCAGGGCAAGATGGAGGGCCGCATCATCCATTTGGGCGGCATTCTCGAAGCGGCAGTGATCGTCGAGGTCGATGACGGCGATCTGAACAGCGTCGTTGCCGGCTGTGTGGTGTCGATCCGCTATGACGGCGACGACGACGTCGAGAAGTATCTCATCGGCTCGATCGAAGAACGCCGCGAAGGTGTGACCGTGATGTCACCAGGGTCACCCCTCGGCCAGGCGCTGCTGGGCGCGGCGAAGGGCGACGAGGTGTCGTATCAGGCGCCGGGCGGCACGCTCGGCGTCACCGTGGTCGATATCGAGGCGTAACCGAGGCGAAGCCGACCCGAGTGACCGAGGCGAAGCCGACCCGATCAGCGCCGACCAAGCGCTGATTCCAGCGAGTGGGCAGCAGCGACCACGAGCTGGCCGTAGCGGTCGCCGGGGTCCTGCGACGTGCGATCGATTGGGCCGGAGACGCTGATTGCGGCGACGATGACGCCGGCGGCGTCACGTACCGGAGCACTCACCGAGGCGACGCCGGGCTCACGTTCGCCAACCGACACGATGTAGCCGTTGCTCGGCGACCGGTCGAGCAGGACTGAGGCTGCTGATCCCTTGGCCATGCTGAGTCGGCGGCCAACGGGCACGATCGTCCGCAGCCCGTGTTCGGACTCTGCAGCAGCAATGCAGACCCGCTCGCCACCATCACGCACATAGAGCTGAGCGCTCTCCTGGGTGTCGGTTCGCAATCGTTCGAGGATCGGCTGGGCAACGACGGCCAACGGCAGTTCATCGGCCACTCGCCTGCCCAGCTCGAGCAGACGGAATCCAAGGGCAAAGCGCCCATCGTCGAGGCGGCGCAACATGCCGTGCTCGCACAGAGCCGAGGCCAGCCGGTGCGCGGTCGCCCGATTCAGTCCGCTGTGCTCGACGAGTTCGTTGAGCGAACACGGTCGCACGGCGAGGACCTCGATGACCAACATCGATTTGTCGAGCACACCGACTCCACGTGTTTGAGGTGTGGTGGGTGCAGTGGGAGAAGGTACGCTGGCGTCCACCAACTGAGACTAACATCTCACATGATGAGATGATACCTTTCGCGGTCTGAGCGTTCGAGATGAGAGCGTTCGACGAGACACACCCAAGGAATTGGAGCACGCGTGACTGAACCCCGCACCCTGGCCGACAAGCTCTGGGACCGACACGTCGTCGCCACCGGTGGACCCGGCGAGCCCGACCTCCTGTACATCGATCTCCATCTGGTTCACGAGGTCACCTCACCCCAGGCATTTGATGGCCTTCGCATCGCCAACCGCACGGTGCGGCGCCCGGATCTCACCGTCGCCACCGAAGATCACAACGTGCCGACGCAAAACACCGATCAGCCGATCGAGGACGAGATCAGCGCGAAACAGATCCAGACGCTGCGTGACAACACTGCCGAGTTCGGGATCACCAATCACCCGATGGGCTCGCCAGGCCAGGGCATCGTGCACGTGATCGGTCCAGAGCAGGGGCTCACACAACCAGGCATGACCGTCGTCTGCGGCGACTCCCACACCGCTACGCACGGCGCCTTTGGTGCATTGGCCTTCGGTATCGGCACTTCCGAAGTCGAGCATGTGCTCGCCACCCAAACCCTGCCCCAGGTTCGCCCCAAGACCATGGCCATCACGGTCGAGGGAAGCCTGCCACCCGAATCGTCGGCGAAGGACCTCATCCTCGCCATCATCGGCACCATCGGCACCGGCGGCGGCATCGGCCACATCATCGAGTACCGCGGCGAAGCAATTCGAAACCTGTCGATGGAAGGCCGCATGACGGTCTGCAACATGTCGATCGAGGCGGGGGCGAAGGCGGGAATGATCGCTCCCGATCAAACCACCTTCGACTATCTCGAAGGCCGCGATCACGCGCCAAAGGGCGCCGACTGGGAGGCGGCGGTCGCTGAATGGAAGACGCTCCCCACGGATGCAGCAGCCGCATTCGACACCGAAGTCGTCATCGATGCCACCACCATCACCCCGCAGGTCTCGTGGGGTACCAATCCTGGACAGGTGGCACCGATCTCGGGCGTCGTCCCCAACCCGGCCGACTTCGCCGACGCATCCGCACGGGGCGCGGCCGAGAGGGCCCTCGCCTACATGGGCCTCGAGGCGGGCACACCGTTCGCCGACGTCAAGGTCGACACGGTGTTCATTGGCTCCTGCACCAACTCACGCATCGAAGATCTTCGCGCTGCTGCCGAGGTTGCTCGAGGCCACAAGGTCGCCGATGGCATGCGCACACTCGTCGTACCCGGCTCGTGGGTGGTCAAGGCACGAGCCGAGGAGGAAGGCCTCCACACCATTTTCATCGAAGCGGGCTTCGACTGGCGGGACCCGGGCTGCTCGATGTGTCTCGCCATGAACCCCGACAAGCTCAGCGTCGGCGAGCGCTCGGCCTCGACCAGCAACCGCAATTTCGAGGGCCGCCAGGGTCGAGGTGGCCGCACCCATTTGGTCTCACCCGAGATCGCTGCCGCCACCGCCATCGTCGGCCGCTTTGCCACCCCCGCCGACCTGATCTGAAGAGAAGAGCATCATCATGAAAGCAGTTCGCATCGTCACCGGCACCGCGGTCCCGCTCGACCGTTCCGATGTCGACACCGACCAGATCATCCCCTCCGACTGGCTCAAGCAGGTCGAGCGCACCGGCTTCGAGAAGGGCCTCTTCTCGGAGTGGCGCGATGAGCCGAGCTTCGTCCTCAATGAGGAGCGCTATTCGGGCGCCAGCATTCTCATTGCCGGTGAGAACTTTGGCGTTGGCTCCTCACGAGAACATGCGGTCTGGGCCATCCAGCAGTACGGATTCGACGCCGTCATCTCCCCTCGCTTCGGCGACATCTTCCGCAACAACTCGACCAAGAATGGTCTGGTTCCCGTGGTGCTGAGCGCTGCCGACGTCGCCAGCCTCATGGCCGCAGTCGACGCCGACGCCACCCTGGAGATCACGATCGACGTGGAGCGGCGCACCGTCGAAGCACCGGCGATCGATTTCGAGGCGAGTTTCCCGCTCGACGATTCCACGCAGGAACGCTTCCTCGAAGGACTCGATGACATCGGGCTCAGCCTCCGCCACGCCGACGCCATCACCTCGTTCGAGTCCAGTCGCCCCGCGTGGCTGCCGGCAAGCTGACCGCTCGTTTGGTGTCAGAAGAAGGCACGAGGTTCTCGATACCATTCACCAGGTGAGTGCCCGCTTCGACGCCCCATCCGCCCGCCTCCTCGATCAGCCCCGACACCATCGTCGGCTTGTCGCAATGCTGGTCGGTGCCGCCCTTGTTGCCGCCGGCTGCGGTGGGAGCGGCAGCAGCGACAACGACGCTGGGGCAACGACGACGCCCAACGTCGTCGAAACCACTGCTGTCGAGACCACTGCTGTCGAGAACACTGCTGTCGAGACAACGACGACGGCCGTGCCAACAACGGTCGAAGAAGCGGCCGCGGCAGAAGCAGTGGCGAGCAAGCCGGTCGATCCTCCCACCATCGAGGTGATCGATGAGGGCGCCGAACCGCGGATCGAGCTTCGTTACCAGATTGGCGACGGTGTCTACAACGCTCGGATGAGCCAGTCCCAGTCCCTGAGTCAGTCAATCGACGGCCAGTTGGTGACGGAGTTCACCGACCTCGAAACCTTCTTCGAAATCGAGATCACCTCGCTGGCGGTCGACGCTGGTTTCGAGTTCACCTCGTTGTACACCGACATCGGCATGGGTGAAGGGACCGATCCCACCATCGTCGCCCAATCCATGGCCCAACTCGAGCTCCTGATTGGTTCGGCCTTTCGCACCACGATCGACGATCAGGGTTACGTGCTCGATCAGGCCTATCTTCCACCCGCTTCAGCCACCGACGGCGACGCACTGGGCGAGATGATGGAGGCCATTGCCGGCCAGAACCAATTCGCCAACGCGTTGCCGAGCGCAGCGATGGGAGTCGGAGGATCGTGGAAGCAGACCCAAGAGCTCAGCCTCAACGGCATTGCGTTCGTCCAGGAGACGATCTATACGATCACTGCGATCGACGGCACCATCGTCACCATGACGGCCAACGGAAGCCAGACGGTGCCGCTCGGCCCCGTGGCGTTCCCCGGTGTTCCCGACTCCGTCGAGGTGACGGTCGAGACGTGGGACATCACAACGGTCGGCGAGATCATCGCCGACCTCACCAAACCCTGGCCGAGCAGCACCGCAACCGTGTCGGGCACGCAGATCTTTGTCGGCGAGGGTTCAGAGGACTTCGAGCTCGTTCAGGACTTGGGGACCGTCGTGTCCATCACGCCAGTCGGTTGAGCTCGTGCCTCGTCTGCTCGGTGGTTTCGTGATCGGCTTCGTCGCTGCGATCCTTTGGCCTCGCGCCTGGAAGCGCTGACCGAACGTTCGGCGCGAAGGTCGAGCGTTCAGCCACTGAGGCGCACCGGATCGCCAACCATTCGAACCGACCACGTCGTGCGGTCGGTGATGTCGGTCCCGTAGGTGTAGCGAATCCTCCACCATCGACCGGAATAGCGAGTGGCATAGTCGCCAGGCAACACGACCGACGCAACAACGGTTCGGTCGTTGTAGCGACTGAGCGAAAGGGTGTTGGGATCGACTTGTTGACCGGTGCCACTCACATCGAGCTGATCTCCCGACCCTGAGCAACCGCCGGCTGGCACCGTTGCACTGCAATCGGTCGTCCAATCGAAGCTCACCTCGTTCCCATCGGGGTCGAGGATCTCGATCAGCTGCGCTCCTTCTCCGACATCGAACAATGAGACTTCGAGCCGCTTTCCTGCGTTCTCCGGACCGATCTCGGCCAGATAGAACTCGCTCGACCCGCCGCTGAGCGATGCATACAACGACAGATCCTCGACCGCTGATACCTGAGGGCAGGAGGCGT
>JBBQUN010000071.1:0-18271 GCA_038212405.1 Acidimicrobiales bacterium
GTCGGTGATCGACGCCGAGAAGATCTCGGCATCGTCGCTGATTCTCACCATGGAAGCCCGACACGTCCAGAACATCGTGATCGAGGACGATCTCGCGTTCGAGCGGGTCATTCCCCTGAAGGAAGCGGCCGAGCTCATCGAACAGCGTCGCATCAACGGGCTCGATGGTCTCCTTGCCGCCATGGTCGATCGCGATCCAATGCGCTATCTCGACCGGCGCTGGGACGTCGAAGACCCCTACAAACGAGCGCGCCGTCACTATCGCCGTTCAGCAGCCGAGATCCAGGACCTCGTCAACAAGGTGATCGGCTCGCTCTGATCTGCTTGCCGAACTCGTGCGCTTGATGCGCCGTGAGTCGCAAGCGCACACACGTCGCCTGACCTGGGAAGTTGTGTTGTCCGGGCGTTATCGCAGGTCAAGAGTAGGGCAACTTCGAAAAAACTACGTCAAGATCCCGCCGTTTTTACGTTGCAAGGCTAAAGTCAGGGATGCCGCCGTTCTTCGGAATAGCGGCTGCTGACCCCGGGACTGCCGCCGCCCCCCGGGGTCAGCCCCTTTTTCGGGTCAGGCCGATCCCCGGTGTCGGTCCACTGTCTGGGTCCGATATCTGGGTCCGATATCTCGCGCTGCTGCCCACCCCGTTGGCAGCGAGAGTGCGCTAACTGAACCAGACCCGCTGATACTCGCGGCTATGGGGGTGGAGCACCGAGGCCACCAGTGCCACTGGGAACACCAGTGGGTTGATGACCCACATCAGCATGAGCTTGAGATCCAGGCCGAAGCGAAGCAGCGAGAGGATCAGCAGAACGTCGAGCACACTGGCGACCCCAAGCGCGTAGAACCCCAGTCGCTTGTTGTTCGCCGTGCCAAAGGCGCCGGCCGCAAGCAGCAACGCGACCAGAAGGTGGAACCCGCCATTTCGAAACGATGCTCCGAGGAGTCCGAAAAAAGCGGCGAAGTAGCCGAGAAGGACCGCCGTCATGAGTGTCCGAGGGTGTGAATGGTTGAACCAGCGGTACATAGCGCCCCAGTATGCGTCCCGGTTGGCTCGACTCAGCAGCAGCCAGCCTCAATTGGCCGCTGACGCCGGGTGCGCCGATGTCTGCTGCTTCAGGTGTCGTCGTCTGGGGGCGGTGTGGCGCGTCGCCGCAGCTTCACCGGTGTCGCCTCGTGGTTGGCCCGCAACTGGCCACACGCTGCGTCGATGTCGGTGCCCCGATTGGCGCGAACGGTGACATTCACACCGCGGTTGGCGAGACCACGCTCGAACGCTCGAATGCGTTTCGGATCGGTTCCGGTTGTTGGCCAACCCGGTGTCGGGTTGAGCGGAATCAAGTTCACGTGGGCATCGGCACGTTTGGCGATGACCGCCAGTTCTGCGATATCGGAGTCGCGATCGTTGGTGTCAGCGATCATCGCCCACTCGAACGACACACGACGCCCCGTCTTCGATCGGAACTCCTGACAGGCCTCGACCAACTCGTCGATCGGGTGACGGGCGTTGATCGGCACCAGTTCGGTTCGCAACCGATCGTTGGCCGCGTGCAACGAAACCGCAAGGCCGACCTGCCAGCCGAGGGCAGTGAACTTGCGGATCTGAGGAATCAGCCCGACGGTCGAGACCGTGATGTGGCGGGCGCCGATGCCCAGATCAGCCATGATTCGTTCGATCGACTCGACAACACGGTCGAAGTTCGCGAACGGCTCACCCATGCCCATGTACACGATGTTCGACAGTCGTCGAGGTTGCGCTTCGTTTCGTGCTGCCACGACCTGCTCGAGGATTTCACCAACGGTGAGATGCCGCTCGTAGCCAGCTTGGCCGGTCGCACAAAAGCCGCAACCCATCGCACAGCCGGCCTGGCTCGAAATGCAGATCGTCGAACGCTCCGGATAGTGCATCAAGACAGACTCGATCCGAGCCCCATCGTCGAGTTCCCAGAGCCGCTTGACCGTCATGCCATCGGCGGTTTCCTGACGGGCAGCAGCGATCAGCGACGGTGCGTATCGCTCGGCGAGGTCCTCTCGCATGGCGAGGGGAAGTGTGGTGATGTTCTGAGGATCGAGTCCCTGCTCGTACAGCCCCTTCCAGAGCTGATCGACACGAAAGCGTGGGTGGCCTTCGAGTGCCTCGGCGAATGCAGCTCGACTCGGATCCCATGGTGACGTCACCTGCTTCACGCTAGCGCCGGCGTCCTGGTGCCCCGATCAGAGGGCGTGTGGCTCATCGAGACTTCCCCTCATTGAGCGCTGGCGACGACCGAGCCTTGCGAGCCCGACTCAACTTCGGTCGGAAATGCGCCGATGGAGGGAATTGACGATCGCCAGGAGTCCTGACGTGAAGCCAACCACATCGATGGTGAACCCCACGACCGAAACTGCCGCTGCGGGCCCTCAGAAGGCCGTGAGCGGACTGTCCACTCTCGCAATCCTCGTTGCGATGCTCGGTCTTGTTGCGGTCCTCATCTCGCCGAGGCCTCACGTTGGCTCGGCGGAACAGCCGTCGCCGGCTCCGCAGGTCTTGGGGGCAACGTCGCAGCGCGTCGCCCCCGGGCAAAACATCCAGACCGCAATCGATGTGGCCGGGCCAGGGGCAACGATCGTGATCGGCGCAGGCGTGCACACGGGTCAATCGATCGTTCCACTCGACAACATGGTCATCACCGGCGAGGCAGGAGCTGTTCTCGATGGTGCCGGGGCCTCATTGCCCTACGCGATCTGGGGCGATGCGGCGAACGTGACGGTCTCGCGTTTGGAGATCAGGAATTACACCAAGCCGATTTGGGGCCCGAACAACTACCGACATCAGGGAGCGATCCACGGCGCAAAAATCAACAGCGGTGGCGGGTTCGTCTCGATCGCCAGCAACTGGCGCATCGAGAACAACGACATCCACCACAACGCGGGATGGGGCGTCTCCCCAGGGGACGGCTTCACCGTCGCCAACAACGCACTTCATCACAACGGCATGGCCGGCATCGGTGGAGGCGACTTCAACGGCGGGCTGTTCGAAAAGAACGACATCTACGCCAACAACGACGCGTCGAATTCCTATGGCGACTTCAACTACGAAACAGGACAACCGTGGGCCTGGGCCTGGAACGCAGCCGGGATCAAGGTCGCCAACGTCAATTGTCGTTCGCTTACCAGCACCGGAGCGTGTAGCAGCGGCACGCCGTTGACCATTCGGGCCAACAACGTGCACGACAACCGCGGCGTCGGGATCTGGTGCGATATCAACTGCAACGACGTCGTCATCGAAAACAACCTCGTCGAGCGCAACATCGGCGTCGACAGCGTTGGCATCTTCTACGAGATCTCCCAGAACGGCATCATTCGAGACAACATCGTTCGAGACCAAGGAGCCAACGGCGACTACCTCAGCCCGAGTGGCATTCTCGTGTGGTCGTCCGACGGCGTGATCGTCGAACGCAATCAGGTCGAAGGCACGAAGAACGCGATCGTCGGGAACGCCCGCCCGAGAGAGTTCAATCGCACGCTGCGCAATCTCGTCGTCCGCGACAACGTGATCATCACACGAGGTCAAGCAACCCGGGTTGGCATTGCCACCGATGAAGCCAGCGATTTCAAGACCGCAGGCAACCGCTTCAGCAACAACTACTACGACAACCAATCGAAAATGACGTTCTGGTGGACTGATCGCTCCCGTGGTGATTCGTCGTTGACGCTCCAGCAGTGGATGGCGCTGGGCTTTCAGCCGGCGACGGCGCCGCCCGCTCGTCCAACCACCCCATCGGTCATTGCTCCGGCACCGGTGACGGCGGTGCCAGTACCGACGCCGGTCGTCCCCGCAGCTCCAACGCCGACCCCCACGCCACCGGCAGCCACCCGTCCCGCCGCGGTTCCAACCCCCGCCCCGGTGCCAAAGGTAGCGACACCTGGACGGTCGACGCCTGCGGCCAACCCGGCTCAGCCAGTGGCGACCTCGACCCCTGCCAGCAATGGTTCGGTGCCAGCGGCCGCTGGTCAGGACCAGTCAGCACGACCGCGGGGCGAGCCGTCGAGCAGCGACGGTTCCCTCGACACGCCGACAACCTCGAACACACCAGCAACACCGGGCAATGTCGACGATCTCGCTCTCCCGGATGCGTCGGGGCAGGAAACGGTCGACGCAGCGGCGCCCGAGGCGCTTGCGTTCGACCCTGATCCGGTCGAGGTGGGCGAGTCACCAGCCGATCCCGGAGGCGACCACCTTGCTCTCGGCATTGGCCAGAACGAAGGAGCGACCGACGAGGCTCTGCCTTCACCAGGTTTGCCGAGTGCCTTGGCCTTGACGATGGCGAGCGCAGTCGCCGCCGTCGCGGTTTGGCTGTCGATGCGATCAGTGCAGGCTCACGTGTCCCAGCGCTCAGGGCCGACGATCTGATTGCCGCCCGGTGGTGTGATCCACGGTAGCGTCGGGTGCATGAATGACGAGCTGTCGACGATTCCGATGCCACCGATCGACGAGCATCATCACCGGGACATCCAAGGGGGTGCCGCTCGCGCTGCGGTGTTCGGAATGAGCGACGGCCTGGTCTCCAACGTAGGCCTGATCCTGGGTGTCGCCGGAGCCGACACGGGTCCCGATGTCGTCATCCTCGCGGGCGTTGCCGGCCTCGTTGCCGGCGCCATCTCGATGGCGGCAGGCGAATACAACTCGATGCGGGTACAGGCCGAACTCCTCGAGCGAGAGCTGACCATGGAACGCCGCGAACTCGTTCGGAATCCGCGAGTCGAGGCTGTCGAACTCGCTCAGCGCTACCAGTCACGCGGCGTCGATCCTGACCTGGCTCGTGAACTTGCCAACTCGTTGATCAGTGACCCAGACCTGGCGCTGGAGTTCCATGCTCGTGAAGAGCTGGGCATCCACCCGGGAGCGCTGGGCTCTCCTGTGGCCGCGGCGGCGGCGTCGCTGGCGACGTTCTCCTTCGGAGCGGTGCTTCCGTTGCTCCCGTGGCTGTTCACCGAGGGCAACACGGCGCTGATCGCCACCCTGGTGCTGGCGCTCGTTGCCGCACTCGGTATCGGCCTTGCCATTGCGCAGTTCACCGAGGTTTCGAGGGTGAAGACCATCGGCCGGCAGGTGCTGTTCACTGCGGTACCAGCAGCGTTGACCTACGCCATCGGCTCGGCCGTTGGCGTAGGGGTCTGAGACATAGCGGTCAGGCGGACCGGTACGGCCGGGAACGGTGGCGGCCTGAGGCGAACCGTCAGCGGTCCTTGTGCCACGCCCTGTCGATGCGAACAGTGCTGAAGCCCAGACGCTCGTAGGTTCGCACGGCCGGGGTGTTGTCGCATTCGACGTAGAGCATGCCTTCAGCGAGTCCTTGATCATGGAGCCATGCCAGACCGGCGGCAGTCATGGGGACGCCGAGACGTTGACCATGGAAGTCAGGGTCGATGCCGATGGCAAAGATCTCGCCCAGCGGCGGCTGCTGATGGATCTTCGTCCAACAGAAACCCGCGAGTTGGCCATCGCGCTCGAAGAGCCGGACGCCGTCGGGGTCGAACCACGGTTCGGCCATGCGTTGCTGGAGCGTTTCGAGCGTCCAGCCGCCCTGATCGGGGTGGTCGACGAAGGCACGATTGTTGACCCGGATCAGTGCATCGTCGTCATGGCCAGGACGGAACGAGCGGGTGGGAATGGCATCGGCAGCAACGGGAAGGGCGCAACGCATCTGTTGCAACGCCCGGACCTGTTCGAAACCGTGGGCGTGCAGCACCGAGGCATGCCAGTCGTAGGCGGGTTTCCCCCAGACTTCGACGCTGTCGACTCGAACAGCGATGGGCGAAAGGGCGGGCTCGAGGATCGAACGCAGGAGCGCATCGAAGACCTCGGCTTGGTCCCAACGCGAATGTGGTGAGACGAGCGCATCGAGTTGGAGTCGCCCGGACTCGACCGTTCCGCCAACGAACCCGACGGGGTGCGCATCCCCGGTGGCGACCGATGCGATGAACGTGTGCGTTGGGCTGTTGATCTCTCGGACCCACGAGTCGGAGAATCGATCGTCTCGAAGGTCGGCCGCCAACGCATGATCGAGGAGGTGGCGCGCCACACCGACGATCTCGCTATCGGCGGTGTCTTCAACTCGTACGTCGAACATCGTTGTCCTGAGGGGGATTGGCCTTTGCGAGCGTAGGCAGTTTGATGGCAAAGCTGACCACTACCCTCGCACCCATGGCCCGCCCACGCACACCTCAAGGTCGCGCACGACGCGCCAACGAACTGCTCACTGTCGAATATCCGGATGCCATCTGCGAACTCGACCACGAAACGCCCTTCCAACTTCTCATCGCGACGATCCTCTCGGCGCAGGCGACCGACGTCGGTGTCAACAAGGCGACACCGGGCCTGTTCGCCCGATTTCCCGAGGCGGAGGCCTTGGCCGAGGCCGACGTCGAAGAAGTCGAGCAACTCATCTCGAGCCTCGGCCTGTATCGAAACAAAGCGAAGAACATCGTGACGTGCGCGCAGCAGTTGATCGAGCGCCACGACGGCGAGGTGCCGGGACCGATGAAGGACCTCGTCGCTCTTGCCGGGGTGGGGCGAAAGACGGCCAACGTGGTTCGCAGCGTCGCACTCGGGCTACCAGGCCTGCCGGTCGACACTCACGTACTGCGCCTCAGTGGGCTACTCGAACTGACGAACGAGACCGATCCCGTCAAGGTCGAGAACGAGCTCAATCCCATGATCGCGGCGCACGAGCGCGGCGACTTCAGCCTGCGTCTCATCTTGCACGGCCGCCGAGTGTGTATCGCCCGCCGCCCTCGTTGTGGCGACTGCGTTCTCGCTTCGTTCTGCCCTTCGGTGCAGTAGCGTCGGGCGGTACTGGTCACCGATCTCGGCACCGATTTGGACGCCGTCGAGCGTGTCCCACGCAGTCATCGTCGGCGGGTCCATTCGTGCTCGGAAAATTTCGGGCGGAACATCACCCCGAAGGTCGCTGAGTTCCTTTACTGTGTCCCTCTTACCAGGTTCCCGCCACCTGGTAACTGCGACTTGAGGATCCGCCGCCTCTTGTCGCTCCGTCGGCGCCCTCCATTTGGTGGGCGTCGACGTGATTTTGGGTGCTTCAACGGCCGCGAGTTCGTCCGATCGCCTTCACCAGCCGTCGGGAAGCCGTTTCGAGCTGCCGCTCGACTTCTCGCAATTCGACGCTGATCTCCTCATCGTCGCCGGCAGCACGAGCGATGGACGCAAGACGATGCACCAGTTCGTCGAGAGAAGCGGAGAGGCTTTCGAGGGCATTGACATCGAGCGGCATGTTGCGTCCAAATCGCTGGCGGGACCAGGGGGCGCTCACGGTACCGTCAGCAGGAGCAACGCCGGACTCTCCCTCCCGACGACCGGCCGAACCTACCAGGAGGAATCCGTGCTCAATCGGCTCGATCTGCGTGGACTCGGTACCGACGTGGCCGACCATCTTCCTCGGCCAACACTCGATGGCAACGAGCCCATCGGTGTGGTGCGAGACATCATTGCCAGGGTTCGCGCCGAGGGCGACGTCGTCCTCCAGGAACTCACGGCGACATTCGATGGTGTCGTCCTCGACCAGGTGCGAGTACCCGACGCCGACCTCGATGCCGCAGTTGCGGCGTTGACGCCCGAGCTCAGAGCGGCCCTTGACGCCGCCATCGCCAACGTCACGACCTTCCATGAGCATCAGCGCCGTTCGCCTGAGACGCTCACCACGACCGGTATGACCATCAAGGGCTACCAAAAGCCCATGCGTCGTGCCGGGGTGTATGCGCCGGGCGGTCGGGCCGTCTACCCATCAACCGTGGTGATGAGCGCAGTGATCGCTCGTGTCGCCGGTGTCGAAACCGTGGTCTTGTGCGTTCCGCCAAATCGCGAGATCGGTGGCGTTCACCCCACGGTGCTGGCCGCCGCCAGATTGAGCGGGGTCGATGAGGTCTACGCCGTTGGTGGCGCTCAGGCCATCGCTGCCATGGCTTACGGCACCGAGTCGATCGCACCGGTCGACGTCATCGCCGGCCCAGGCAACATCTACGTGGCGCTGGCCAAGCGTGAAGTGGCAGGCGACGTTGGCATCGCTGCCGCCTTTGCCGGCCCCTCCGAGGTCGTCGTCGTTGCCGACGAAACCGCCGATCCGCGCTATGCAGCCATCGACATCATGGTCCAGGCCGAGCACGGACCAGATGGGCTTGCATGGTTGGTGACAACGAGCGTCGAGGTCGCCGACGCAGTCTGTGCGGCCGGCAACGCCCTGCTCGAGCACGCGCCACGAGCCGACGACATCCGCTCCACGCTCGCCGAAGGCGGTTACGTCGCCATCGTCGACGATCGAGCGGCAGCACTTGCCGTAGTCGACGCCATTGCTCCCGAGCATCTCGAACTCCAGATCGCCGATGCCGAGGCCTTCGGTTTCGACGTGAACAACGCCGGCGCGATCTTCTGCGGCAACTTCGGGCCGGCATCGGTTGGGGACTACGTCGCCGGACCCAGCCATGTCCTGCCCACCTATGGTTCGGCCCGCTTCTCCAGTGCGCTGAGCGTCGCCGACTTCTGCAAGGACCACCACATCGTCACGATCACCGAGGAAGGGATGGCGATCCTCGGACCCCACACCGTTGCGTTGGCCGAGGTCGAGGGGTTGGCGGCACATGCCGAATCGGTCAGGCTTCGCCTGGCCGACATCGAGGACAGCAAATGAGCCGCCCAAAGGTCCGAGACGACCTTGCTGCGCTCGAGGGCTACCACTCGCCTCAGGTCGATGTCGAGGTTCGCCTCAATACCAATGAGGCGCCGACGCCACCACCCGCGGCATTCACCAAAGCGTTCGCCGCTGCGGTTGCGAACGTCGAGTGGCATCGCTATCCGGACCGGGCGGCGACGGCGCTGAGGGAACGAATCGCCGCCCTCCATGGGTGCGATGCCAGTGAGATCTTCGTCGCCAATGGTTCCAACGAAGTGTTGCAGACCATCTTGCTCACCTTTGCCGGTCCTGGCCGAACGGTGCTGACCTTCGAGCCGACGTACGCACTCCACAGCCACTTGGCCCGAATCACTGGTGCTGTGACCGTGCAAGTCGAGCGCACCGACGACTTCGCTCTCGACCTCGACATGGCCCGCGAGGCGATCGAGCGAGAGCGCCCGGCCGTCACGTTTTTGTGTTCGCCGAACAACCCGACGGGCATCGTCGAGACGCCGGAGACCGTTCGGGCTGTGCTCGACATGGTGTCGGCGGTCGGTGGCCTGCTCGTCGTCGATGAGGCCTACGGGCAGTTTGCGAACTGGACCGCGCAAGATCTCCTCGGCGACGACGTACCGCTCGTTGTGAGCCGAACCTATTCCAAGACCTGGGCCATGGCCGCCGCTCGGCTCGGCTATTCGATCGCACCGGCGTGGCTGGTCGATGAACTCGACAAGGTCGTCCTGCCGTACCACCTCGATTCGATGAAACAACTGGCAGGGCTGATTGCGCTCGACTTCGTCGATTCGATGGACGAGCGCGTGGCGAGCATCGTCGAGGAGCGAGGACGCATCGAATCCGCCCTGCGAGATCTCGACGTCGACGTATGGACGTCCGGCTCGAACTTCTTGTTGTTCCGACCACCGGGAGCGCAACTCGATCCCTCGGTCGGCGACACCGTGTGGCAGGGACTCCTCGATCGTTCCGTGCTGATTCGCAACACCGCAAGCTGGGATCGGCTCGGTGGCTGCCTCCGAGTCACCGTTGGCACACCAGAGGAAAACACTCGGTTTCTCGAGGCCATCGCTGCCACACTCGCTTCCCGGACCACACCCGTTCCCAGGACCACACCCGTTCCCAGGACCACACCCGCTCTCCCGTCTACCAAGGAATCCTGACCAATGAGCTCCACCACTGATCACGCAACCTCTGGTCGCACTGCAACGAGCAAGCGGGTGACCAAGGAAACCTCGATCGAAGTCAGCATCGATCTCGACGGCACAGGCAAGACCGATATCAGCACCGGTCTACCGTTCTTCGACCACATGCTCGATCAGATCGGCCGCCACGGCAGCTTCGACCTGACCGTGCACGCCGACGGCGATCTTCACATCGATGCCCATCACACGGTAGAAGACACCTCGATCGTGCTCGGCGAGGCCTTCGCCGCTGCACTCGGCGACAAGGCAGGTGTTCGCCGGTTCGCGAGCGGGCTCTACCCTCTCGACGAAGCGTTGGTGGAAATTGCACTCGATCTGTCGGGTCGACCGTTCTTCGTCTACGACATCGAGATGCCAGAGGCCATTCCGCTCGGCACACCACCGATGGACCCATCGATGGCAGAACACTCACTTCAGAGCTTCGCAACCGCAGCGGGAATCACACTGCACATCTCGTTGCGTCGTGGGCGAAACGTGCACCACATCATCGAGGCCAGCTACAAGGGGCTGGCCCGCTGCCTTCGTGACGCGGTTCGTATCGAAGACGCGAATGGGATTCCCTCGACGAAGGGTGCCCTCTGAATGGCCGCTTCCGAGCAGACCGATGCTGAGCAGACCGATGCTGAGCGATCTGCTGCTGAGCGATCTGGCGCTGAGCAGCCCAAGATCGTGAATCGCCCGGCGCGAATCGCTGTGCTCGACTACGGCATCGGGAATCTCCGTTCGGCGCAGAAGGGCCTCCAACGCGTGGGCGCAGACGCCCACCTCACAGCAGATCCCAGCGAGATCGCTGCCGCCGACGCGGTGGTACTGCCAGGCGTTGGTGCGTTCGGCGCGTGTATGGATGCCCTCGATCGCACCGGACTCACCGAGCAGGCTCATCGTGCCGCCGAGTCGGGACGCCCTTTCCTGGGGATCTGTGTCGGCATGCAATTGCTCTACGACGGCTCGCAGGAAACGCCGGGCCGTGCCGGTCTCGGGTTGCTCCCCGGCACGGTCGAACTGATCCGGGGCGACGTCAAGCGGCCGCAGATGCAATGGAACACCGTGTCGGTGAAACACGATGGACACCCCCTGCTCGAGAACATCGACGGCACGTGGATGTACTTCGTGCACAGCTACGCCGCTCCGCATGGCGCCGAAATCATTGCCACCACCGATTACGGCGGTCCAATCGCTGCCGCCGCTGCCCGAAACAATGTCTGGGCAACCCAGTTCCACCCGGAAAAGTCAGCCGATGCCGGCCGGGTCTTGCTGTCCAACTGGGTTCGCTGGGTCGAGCGAGTCACCGGCATCAGTGGCACCAGCGAGGAAACCTCATGATTCTGTATCCGGCAATCGACCTTCGCGGTGGTAACTGCGTTCGCCTCTATCAGGGTGACTACGGCCAAGAGACCGTGTACGGCACCGACCCGGTGTCCCAGGCGCTGGCGTTCGTCGCCGAGGGTGCTGAGTGGCTGCACGTGGTTGATCTCGACGCTGCGCTCACCGGCGAGCCGACCAACCGAGAAGTCATCCGCGGCATCTGTGCGGCATCACCGGTGCCGGTGCAAGTGGGTGGCGGCGTTCGCACGGTTGCTGCGGCCGAGGCCCTGTTCGACCTTGGTGTCACCCGAGTCGTCATTGGCACCGCCGCACTCGAACACCCTGAACTCGTCGCCGAGGTCGCAGCCAATCACCCGGTTGCGGTTGGGCTCGACGCCCGCGGGGGAGAGGTGGCAACCCACGGCTGGACCGAGCGGACGGGGCGTACGGTCGACGATCTGGCCCGACAGTTCGCCGATGGGGGCGTGGCTGCGCTCGTCGTGACCGAAATCAGTGTCGATGGCACGCTTGCTGGTCCCGATGTGGTTGGGCTGACAACACTGCTCGCGGCGACACCGATTCCGGTGATCGCTTCGGGCGGCGTTGGCACGCTCGACCACCTGGCCACGCTGGCGGTCGTCGAAGCCGAGGGGCGCCGGTTCGAAGGTGTGATCGCCGGCCGCGCCCTCTATGAGCAAGCGTTCACCGTCAGCGAGGGGCGTGCCGCCATTGCCGCTGCCATGTCCGGTGGGACCAAGCGAGCGGAGACCAATCGATGAGAGCAATTCGAGTGATCCCCTGCCTCGACGTCGATCGAGGTCGAGTGGTCAAGGGGGTGAACTTCGTTGATCTTCGTGATGCTGGTGATCCGGTGGAACTCGGGGCGATCTATGACGCTCAGGGTGCCGATGAATTGGTGTTTCTCGACATCACCGCCACTCACGAAGATCGCGACACCACGGTCGCCATGGCCGCAGCAGTCGCCGAGAAGGTCTTCATCCCGTTCACCATCGGTGGTGGGATTCGATCGGTCGATGATGCGAGAAAGCTGCTGCGAGCGGGTGCCGACAAAGTGTCGGTGAATTCCGCTGCAGTCGCTCGACCCGCATTGGTGGCCGAGATCGCCAGAGAGTTCGGTAGTCAGTGTTGCGTTGTTGCCATCGATGCCCGGCGGCAGGACGATGCCGAGACCTCGCTCGGGTCGATCCCGTCCAGCTTCGAGGTCTTTGTCAAGGGTGGGCGTGAACCCACTGGGCTCGATGCGGTCGAATGGGCCAAACAGGTTGTCGCCCTCGGCGCCGGTGAGATCCTGCTCACCTCCATGGATCGAGACGGCACACGTCAGGGATTCGACCTCCTGATGACTCGAGCGATTGCCGACGCCGTGAACGTGCCGGTGATCGCGTCCGGCGGCGTTGGCTCGCTCGACCATTTGGCACCGGCGGTCGTCGAAGGAGGAGCCGATGCCGTTCTGGCCGCAAGCATCTTCCATTTCGGTGAGCACACGATTGCTGAGGCGAAAGCGGCGCTGGCCGCAGCCGGACTCGATGTCCGCCCCGCTGGTGCCTGAGTAGCGCGTCAGTCGGTGATCAAGGACAGTCGGTGATCAAGGACAGTCGGCGAGGAGGGACAGTGCCGCTGCGGTCACGTGATCGAGGTGGCCGGCAAGAAAGTGATCGGCCATGGGAATGGTCACGATTTTGGTGTTCAGCCATTTTTCGGTGGTCGTCGTTGCGCTCTCCGGTGGGTTGAACTGGTCGTGTTCGGGGATAGCGAGCAGCGTGGGGCGATCGTCGCGACCGGCAGCCATGTCGGCGGAGTCGATCACCTTGAGCGGCGGGGCGACAGCGAACCACCCGGCGAGTCGTGGATGAGCGACGGCAAGCGAAAGATCGGCGCCGAACGACCAGCCCATGCTCCAGATGGCGAGATCACCGTACTGATCGGCAAGGTGCGCAATACCGGCCGCCACATCGAGTTGCTCTCCTTGCCCGTAGTCGTGGCGCCCATCGGAGCCATCGACGCCTCGGAAGTTGAACCGCAGGCAGGCGACGCCATTGGCCGAGAGCCCGCTGAAGAGGGCATCGACAACGGGAGCGAACATGTTGCCCCCGTGTAGCGGATGCGGATGACACAGCAACGCTGCTGCCCTCGGCGTTTCGGGCGCCGCCAGCTCGGCCCGCAAGGACAACCCGTCAGAGGTGTGAAGAGCGAGACGTTGCACCGGGACAGTCATGCCCCGAGCGTACGGCGTTTCCGAGCAGGCCTGGAACAAACGCCCAGGACTCCGCATGTGTATCTCCCTCTGAGGACCGCACGATCGGCGGTAGCGTGCTTGGCGTGACCACCACGAATGACCTCGTCGAGCCCGGTGATGCGCGGGCGACGCGGCTGCCGATCAAGATGCTCAACGACCGCATCCTGGTGAAGCTCGAGGGGGCCGATGGTGACCGTCGATCCTCCGGCGGCATCCTGATTCCGGCAACGGCACAAGTCGGCAAGCGGCTGACGTGGGCGATCGTGATGGCAATCGGTCCGAGCGTTCGTTCGATGCAGCTCGATGACCGAGTGCTGTTCAACCCGGAAGACCGCTATGAGGTCGAGGTCGGCGGTCGCGACTACATCATTCTGCGTGAACGTGACGTGCATGCGGTAGCGGCCGAACGACTCGACGATTCCCACACCGGGCTCTATCTCTGATCACGATGTCGAGCTCCGAGGAACACCTCACCCCTCTCGTCGCGTCGCCCGAGGCGCTCGCCGCCATCGTCTACAACGACCAAGGCCTGGTGCCGGCCATCGTCCAAGATGTCGAGAGCAACGAAGTCCTGATGATGGCGTGGATGACGGCCGAGACGTTGGCCATGACGCTCGAACAGGGTCGTTCGGTGTTCTGGAGCCGGTCTCGCGACGAAATCTGGCGCAAGGGCGACACCTCAGGCGAGCACCAATACGTTCGTTCGCTGCACTACGACTGCGACGGCGATGTCTTGCTGCTGCGGGTCGAACAAGCCGGCGGCGGTGCATGCCACACCGGTGCCTACAGCTGTTTCTTCCGTTCGATCACCGATTGAGGGTGCAACGATGACCACGACCATCGAAGACTTCCGAGAGATGGCCCGGAGCTATCGGGCCATTCCGGTCACACGGGAACTGCTGGCTGACCTGATCACGCCGGTCGCAGCGTTCCTCCGGCTGGCCGACGGCCTCGATCGGGGCTTTCTGCTCGAGTCGGTCGAAAACGGGGAACGATGGAGCCGGTTCAGCTTCGTCGGCCGCAATTCCCATGCAACGTTGACCGCTCGGGGCAAAACCGTCACCGTTGCCGGCACCCTGCCCGGTATCGACCTGCCGACCGATCAGGGGGTCTTGGCAGCAGTCGAAGTGCTGCTCCGAGAGCTGACCTGCCCGGTGATCGACGATCTGCCGCCGCTCGTGGCCGGACTCGTCGGGTTCTTTGGCTATGACGTCGTTCGTGAAGTCGAACACCTGCCCAATGTTCCGCCCGACGCGGTCGACTATCCCGAGGCCGTGCTCGAAGTCATTGGTGAATTGGCGGTCTTCGATCATTGGCGTCAGCGAGTCACCCTCGTCGCCGTGGCGCTGCTCCCGGCCGACGCCGATCGAGCAACGATCGATGCTGCCTATGCCGATGCCATCGATCGCCTCGACCAGCTGGCCGAAGACGGAGCGAAGAGCCTCGAGGAACCGCTTCTCGAACCGCCGAGCGGTGACGACGAACTGCCGGCAATCGTATCGAGCATGGGCCATGGGATGTATCAAGAGGCGGTCGAGGTTGCCAAGGAGTACATCCGCGCCGGCGACATCTTCCAGGTCGTGCTGTCCCAACGATTCGACTTCGACCTCGCTGCCGATCCCGTCGACGTGTATCGCGTCCTGCGACAGATCAATCCGAGTCCCTACATGTTTCTGCTGCGCTCACCCGAGCTCACGCTCGTCGGGTGCTCTCCCGAGCCGCTGGTGCAAGTACGCGACGGTCGCGTGATCTCGCGGCCGATCGCCGGCACTCGACGACGCGGTCGCAACGAGGCTGACGATCGCAAGATGGCCGGTGAGTTGACCGAAGATCCAAAGGAACGAGCCGAACACGTGATGCTGGTCGATCTGGCCCGCAACGACCTGGGCCGAGTCGTCGAGTTCGGCTCGCTCGAAGTCGTCGAGATGATGACGCTGGAGAAGTTCTCCCACGTCATGCACCTCACTTCACAAGTCGAGGGCAACCTCCGACCCGACAAGAGCGTGATCGACGTGCTCCGCGCCACGATGCCGGCCGGAACGGTCTCGGGCGCACCCAAGGTGCGCGCCATGGAGATCATCGATGAACTCGAACCGGCGAAACGCGGGCCGTACGCGGGCATGGTCGGCTACTTGAGCTTCAATGGCAACCTCGACTCGGCCATCAGCATTCGCACGATGTTCTGTGGACCTGACCGCACATCGGTGCAGGCAGGCGCCGGCGTCGTTGCCGACTCTGACCCTGCGCTCGAAGACGCTGAGTGTGCCAACAAAGCGAAGGCGTTGCTCGCAGCCGTTCGCCCAGCGCAGCGAATGACTGCCAAGCGAAACCGCTGAGCCTCCGCCCCGCAGACGGGGCCATCGCCATGAGCGGTGAGGGAGGCACCGGAGTGGGGTGCCATACTTCTCATCATGCTTGATCTCGCAGCTACGGTCGCCGCCCTTCACGATGACTGCTGTGCCACTCGGCTCGATCGAGACGTGGTCAGCGTTGTGGGGGCCGAGGCGGCAACCTACCTCCACGGTCAGGTGAGCCAGAACGTCACGGCGCTTTCGGTCGGCGAGTCGGCGTGGACCCTGGTGCTGTCGCCACAGGGGCGAATCGATGCATGGGCGCGCATCACGCGGGTGAGCGAGGACTCGTTCTGGCTCGATGTCGAATCCGGGTTTGGCCAGCACCTGCTCGAACGGCTCCAGCGATTCAAGCTGCGAACCAAGGCCGAGTTCGAACTCGGTGTCGTGCCGATGATCAGCGTGCGCGGCCCCAACAGCCCCGTACCGCAGCCTGCGCACGATGACCAGATCGATGCGCCAGTGTTGTGGGCCGGAGTGTCAGGATTCGACCGCATCGGCCCGAACGCCGAATGGCCAGAAGGCGTAGCCGAGGGTGACGCTTCGGCGTTCGAGGCGCTGCGAATTCGCTCGGGTATGCCGTCGATGGGTGCCGAGGTTGGCGAGAAGACCATCCCGGCCGAACTCGGCATCGTCGACCTCTCCGCCGACTTCACCAAGGGCTGCTATGTCGGTCAGGAGCTGGTTGCCAGGATCGACAGTCGTGGGAACAACACGCCTCGTCGTCTGTGGGGAGTCGAAATCGCCGGCGGGCAAGCGCAGCCGGGCGACTCGGTTCTCATTGGTGACGACACCGTCGGCGTGATCACCAGCGCCGTCTCGCTCGATGGTGAAACTGTTGCGCTTGCCTCGATCATTCGCTCCGCCGAGGTTCCAGCAGCGGCCAGCGTGAACGGCGTCGCCGCATCGGTGGTCAACTTGGTGGACTGGGCGTCGGCAGACTGAGGGTGATCACGGTCCCGCCCGATGGGCCACGGTCGACCTTGACCGTCCCTCCCATCCCTTCGACCAGCTCCTTGACGATTGCCAGACCGAGGCCGCTCGAATTCTCCGCCCGCACCGGTCGGAGCTGGGTCACGTAGAGGCGTTCGAACACGAACGCCAAATCCTCCTGAGGGATACCCGGTCCATCGTCGGTGACGGATAGCGAGACCCAGTCGGAGGACGCAGCCAGACGAACGTCGATGGTGGCAGTTGCGAACTTGATGGCGTTGTCGATGAGGTTGTCGATGACCTGCCGCAGTCGATCGGGATCAGCAACGATCGAGCTCTCGATCTCGTGATCGCCACGGAACTCGATCGAGACGCCCAAGCCGCTGGCGCGGTGGCGAGCGTTTTCGACTTGATCAACGGCGATGGAACCAAGGTCGAACGTGCCGAGGTGGAACGTGAAGGATCGGCTCCCGAGCTTTGCGAGTGTCAGGAGATCGCCGACGAGTCGATCGAGCCGGTCAGCGTTGTTGCCGATGATCGTTCCCGCTCGAGCCGGATCATCGATGGCGCCGTCACGCAGTGCCTCGGCATAGCCGCTGATCGACGTGAGCGGCGTGCGGAGATCGTGAGTGATCGACAGGAGAAACTGTTGCTCGGCCGCTCGAGACCGTCCTAGATCGACGGCCATGGCGTTGACCGAACTCGCGAGTTGGCCGAGCTCGTCGCTGCCAACGTCAGCAATCCGAGTGTCGAGCTTGCCGCTGGCGATCGCCGATGTAGCGAGTTGCATCGATCGAAGGGGCTGCGTGAAGCGCCGGGCGAGCCAGGCGGCGACAAGGGCGCTGGTGATCAGCACGATGGTTGCCGAGAGGACGAACCAACGAGTCGCTTGCGATGACACCGACCCAACGCTCTGACGAGCCCAAAGCACAGGCATTCCGCCGCGTCCGGCGCGAACGGGAACATCGAGGCGGACCAGGCCGACGACGTTGCGGGGCTGGTCGATCACGATGGTCTCGCCCAAGCGCAGTCGCTCGAGTTGCTCAGCCGAGACCACCATCGACAGGAGTTGCCCCGGGTTCGAGCGTTCGGACCCGGGTCGATCCTGGATCGAGCGGATGGAGCCGTTGTCGTCGACGACGACCACGGCGAGCTGTCCGTTGTCAAAGGCTTCGCCGAGTTGGCGTACCGCAGGTTCGATGGTTTGGAGCGCCTCGTCATCACTTCGACTGGCGATGGTCTGCAGCGCGCCGAGTTGTGCTCTGACTGCGGACGTTGCCGAATCTCGGGCCCCGAGCTGGGTGAAGGCCAAGACCCCGGCGCCGACGAGCACGATCGATGCGAGTGTGATGCCGACCAGGGCCAGCGTGAGTTTGCGTTGGATCGGCATCAGCGTGTCAGCATCAGCCGAGTCGGTAACCCGAGCCGCGAATGGTCGCCAGCGGGAGATCGTCGCCCAATTTCTTGCGAAGCTGGCGGATGTGGACATCGACGGTTCGAGTGTCGCCGATCCAACCGTCGCCCCACGCACCGGCAAGGATCTGATC
>JBBQUN010000072.1:0-18237 GCA_038212405.1 Acidimicrobiales bacterium
CGACCGATCACGATCACGATCATCGTCGATGCCAACGCCCCCAAGGCGGTCACCCCACCCCCAACAGATGCACCAGCCGCTGGCCCGACAAGCACTCCACCAGAACCCGAGATCGATGACGAGGACGTCGGCGACATCACCGAACTCGAAAACGCCAGCAACATCGCAGGTTCCGGCATCGAACGCCTCACAAAGGCCTTTCCCGGATCGCAAGTCATCGAGTCACTCTGATGATCATGGCCGAGGTGACGAGTCGGCGGATGTGGTCGGTTTGCGTCAACCACCTCGCGCGTAGCCCGTATCTGCACACCTCGTAACTACCATTGGGCTTTCGCCTTCCAAGGAGACTCCCCCATGAGCGATTCGGTCGAACCCGCAGGACTTGATTTCGGTGCCCTCTTGCAGCAAGCCCAGGCAATGCAGGAGCAAATGGTCGCCGCGCAAGAAGCCCAAGCCGCACAGGTCGTGACCGGTACCGCCGGCGGCGGCAAGGTATCGATCGACATGACAGGTGGGGGCCAATTCGTTGGCGTGTCCATCGCTCCCGATGTCGTCGATCCCGACGATGTCGAGCTACTCGAGGAACTGATCCTCGCTGCGCTCCACAACGCAACGAACCAGGTCGCTGAACTCCAGGAAGAGGCGATGGGCGGGATCGACATGGGTGGCCTCGACCTCGGTGGTCTCCTCGGAGGCTCGTGAGCGTCTACGCAAGACCCGTCGAAGTCCTCATCGACGAACTCGGGCGGTTGCCCGGCATCGGCCCAAAATCGGCGCAACGTATCGCCTTCCACCTGTTGAAGGTCGATGCCATCGACGCTCGGCGATTGTCCGATGCCATCACCGACATGAAGGCATTGGTCTCGTTCTGCAATCGCTGCTTCAACGTGTCCGAAGGCGACGTCTGTGAGATTTGCAACGACTCCCGACGCGATCAGCACGTGTTGTGTGTGGTCGAAGAGCCCAAAGACATCGCCGCTGTGGAAAAGACCGGCGCCTTCAGCGGGCGCTATCACGTACTTCAAGGCTGCATCAACATGCTCGAGGGCATTGGTCCCGACCAGCTCAAGATCAAAGAACTCGCCCTCAGGGTCGCAACCGAAGACATCACGGAAGTGATTCTGTGCATGAACCCCAATATCGAAGGCGAGACCACGGCCGGTTTCATCGCATCGAAGATCTTGGCGCCGTTCCAAATCACTGTCACGAAGTTGGCCTCGGGCCTCCCCGTCGGCGGCGATCTCGAGTACGCCGACGAACTCACCCTCGGTCGCGCCCTCGAAGGACGACGGACCTTCACCTGATCGCCTGCGGTTCGAGGCATGTCAACAGACTTGGCTGACACCAGAACCCGAGCGCGACAACCGGGTCGGCGGGGAGAGGTTCACCGACCCGGGAGTCCATCAGATTCGGCGGCCTGACCACTTCGACCTGAGAAGGTCGCCGAACATCTTGTGTCGTTTACGTTACGACATCGACGCTTCTGTTACAAGTGCACGTCGTAGGTATCTTTACCCAACTCGGGGTGTATTTTTGACTACATCAGTGTTATTTGACGGCTTTGAGTAGCAGCGCATCGCCCTGACCGCCTCCACCGCACAACGCCGCAGCGCCGAACTCGACATCGGATCGCCGCATTTCGTGCAACAGCGTCAAGGCCAAGCGATTACCGGAGGCACCAATCGGATGACCAAGGGCAATCGCACCGCCGTTGCGATTGACCACGTCATCGTCGATCCCAAGGTCGGCCATGGCAGCAAGCCCAACGGCAGCAAATGCTTCGTTGAGTTCGAAGAGCCCGAGGTCAACGAGCCCGAGCGTCGACCGCGACAGCGCATCGAGGATCGCACGCGACGGTTGCGTCAGCAGCGAGGTATCCGGCCCCGCCACCTGGCCGTAGCCAACGACTTCGCCAAGCGGTGTGACACCGACCGACTCGGCCTTCCGCTTGCTCATCATGACGACAGCAGACGCTCCGTCGGAGATTTGCGAGGCGTTGCCTGCGGTGATGTTGCCAGAGGCGTCGAACGCCGGCTGGAGTGCGCCAAGACTCTCGGCTGTCGTTTCGACCCGAACGCCCTCATCAACCGATACCGAGATCGGGTCGCCACGACGTTGGGCCACCTCGACCGTCACGATTTCGTCATCGAACAGACCGTTCTTGATGGCCGCCGCCGCTCGAGCATGCGACTGGGCCGAGAACGCGTCTTGCTCTTCACGACCCAGTCCGGCCGATGCCGCATACTTCTCGGTACCAGCGCCCATGGCGCACACGTCGAACGAACAGAAGAGGCCGTCGAACATCATGGAGTCGACCACGCTCTTGTCACCAGCGCGATAGCCAGCGCGGGCTCCGGGCAGCAGATACGGAGCATTGGTCATCGATTCCATACCCCCGGCGACAACGACATCCGCGAGTCCGGCCTCGATGAGTTGATGCCCGAGAAAGATACTGTTCAGCCCGGACAAACAGACCTTGTTGATCGTGGTTGCCGGTACCGACATCGGGATGCCACCGTTGACCGCTGCCTGCCGAGCAGGGATTTGCCCGGCGCCGGCCTGCAGCACCTGGCCCATGTAGACGTAGTCGACATCGTCACCGGTGATGCCAGCCCGCTCGAGCGCAGCGGCGATGGCGATGCCTCCCAGATCAGTGGCGGCGAGACTCGCAAGTGATCCGCTCAATTTGCCGATCGGGGTGCGGGCGCCAGCGATGATGTACGAACCTTCAGATGACGAAGCCATGGGTGTCCTCCTCGAACATTGGTCATCACGACACTACCGAAGCAACGGCGCCGACACCGGAGGACGAGGTGGAGCGCGAGGTCGTCGATGAGATGCTGTCATACGCCGATGCCCCGACCAGCACAGCGATCGGGCATCGTCGTTGGGTCAGCGCCGAATCACGGCTGGGGACCGTTCGCTAGTTCTGATTTCCCCGTGCGCTGTCAACGGCTCGTTGCATCGCCTCACGGACGAGTTTGGCCAGCGCGTCTTCGTTCTCGGGTGTATTGATATCGGCCACAGCCTCTTGAGCCTGTGACTCGCCACCGCTGATCGACTCCTCGCCCCGTGGTGCTGGTTCAACGAGATCCGACGTCGCGTCGTCGAGCTCATCAGGGATCAACCCCTCGAGTGGATCTCGAGAAGAGTCGAAGACCGGGGCGTTGATTCCGATCGGCGCTTCGAACCCTGGCGGGGGTGGTGGCACAGGCGGAAGTTCGCCAGTGGTCTCGCCGCTACGGGAAGCGAAGAAACTCCCACCGTGAACGGTCTGACCTACCCCTGGATCAACGAAGTCGTCGGCGAACCCGGGCGGAGGTGGCGGTGGTGGCGGCACGATGGTTTCGGCCGAGGGCCGATCGACC
Source organism: Acidimicrobiales bacterium (assembly GCA_038212405.1). GTDB lineage: Bacteria > Actinomycetota > Acidimicrobiia > Acidimicrobiales > SZUA-35 > JBBQUN01. The sequence goes on from JBBQUN010000072.1 coordinate 3,369, forward strand.
AGGTTCGCCTCGGCGACCGGGTCATCGACACGAGCCACCTCAGGCTCGTGCGTCGTCCCGATGTCGAACACCTCAGGCTCGGACACCTCGGGCTCGAACACCTCGGGCTCGAACACCTCGGGCTCGGACACCTCGGCTGCCTCGATGAAGTCGAAGTCCCCTGATGCTGTTACGTCGTTGCCATCGGCGAGTGCCTCGTCTTCGGGCAACGAGTCGATGGGATCGACCCCAGGCACGTCGATGATGGCGGCGTTGCCAAGAGCCACTTGTTGGGCTTCTTCGAGCACGAGGTCTTCGGTGCCGGCGGGAAGGCCCGGAGCAGGCTCGGCATCGAGACGGGCAAGCGCGCTCTCGAGTTCTTTGCGAGCGGCGGCGATTCGATCCTTCGACGCTGTCTCAGTGGTGCGCAACATGTCGATACGACGCTGCGCCTGTTCCATGTTGGCCCGCACCTTGGTGCGAATGATCTCTTCGGACTCCTGTCGGATGAACTCCGATTGGGCCCGCGCCTCCTGCAGGAGCGTAGCCACCTGGCTGCGAGCGTTGGAGAGTTGGGCCAGTGCCTGCTCACGTTCAGCGGCCACTTCGGTCTCTTGGCGGGTGATCGTCGCCTCGCGAGCCGACAACGATGCAACACCGTCGTCGACGGCCTTCTGCCGGAGTGAAACGGCCTCGGACTCGGCCTCGGCGAGCGCCGTTGCCGCGTCAGTCCGAGCCGTGTCGAGCTCTTCAGAGGCACGGGTTCGCATCTCGTTGGCGTCAGCGAGCGCGTGTTCGCGGATTTCGGCCGCTTCAGCTTGGGCCTTGGCGAGAACCTCGTCAGCCGATGAGCGCAGAGCCGCAGCATCAGCATCTGCTGATGAGCGAACCTCCACGACATAGGCATCGGCCGAAGCGCGCAGGTCTTCTGCCGCAGCTGCGGCAGCTTGGCGAGTCTCGGCGGCGTACTGATCAGCGCCACCACGGAGCTCGATGGCAGCAGCCGCAGCCTCAGCCCGCACCTGAGCCGCGTCTGATTCCGACTGGTGACGAACCTGTTCGGCCGTCTCTTGAGCGTTACGGAGGAGGTTGGCGATTCGGTCGCCAAGAGCAGCAAATCGATCAACCTCGGGCTCTTGGGGAGCAGCGCCGCTCAACGCCGTCGTCGGGGCGGCGATCGGTTCGGGTAGCTGTGAACCCGCGGCACCAAGGTCAGGGAGTTCCGATGGCGGCCGGTTGTCGGGCAGCGAACCCAAGACTGGCGGCGCCGGACGAGTATCGATTCGTGGCAACTCGAGATTGGTCGCAGAGCGTTCTGTTGTTGGCGGATTTGCACCGCGAACAGCGTCGACCTCTGATTCGAGATATCGCACCTCGCCGGCGACGCGACGCAAGAACGCTCGCACCTCTGCTTTGTCGAACCCGCGCAGTGCGGATCCGAACTCTCGTTGTTCGATGTCTTCGGGGCGCAAAACCACGGGCGGATTCCTCCTCGCTCAGACTATTGGATCGGCAGCAGCGGGCTATGAGTGAGCGTTTCCGAAGCAGAATTACCCAGGTGCACAACGGCCACTTTGAGCGCGCAACCCGCTAGCCACTACCTTTCCCCGATGCATGACTTCCGTGAAGCCATAGAAAATAACGCAACGCCCGACGAGCTTGGCGCAATTCCCATTCCGGACAGCTATCGAGCGGCATATGTCCAGCGGAGCGACGCCGCGATGTTCGAAGGCATGGAGTCGCACGAGAAGGATCCTCGCCAGTCGATCCGCATTGGCGAGGTGGCGACTCCCGAGCTCGCACCCGACGAGGTCTATGTCGCCGTCATGGCGAGCTCGATCAACTTCAACACGGTGTGGACGTCGATCTTCGAGCCGCTGCCAACGTTCGGTTTCCTCGATCGCCTCGGCCGCGAAGGCCACTGGGGAGCCCGGCACGCGCTCGACTACCACGTGATTGGTTCCGACGGCTCGGGCGTCGTCCTGCGTACCGGCTCCGCCGTCCGCAACTGGAAGGTTGGCGACCGCGTCAACATCCACTGCAACTACGTCGACGATCAAGATCCCGATGCCCATCGCGACTCGATGAAGGCGGCAAACCAGCGGATCTGGGGTTTCGAGACCAACTTCGGCGGCCTCGCCGACCTGACCGTGGTCAAGGCCAATCAGTTGATGCCCAAGCCTACGCATCTTTCGTGGGAAGAGTCGGCGGTCAATGCTCTCTGTGCCGCAACGAGCTACCGCATGGTCGTCTCTGATAATGCTGCCGGCATGAAACAAGGCGACACCGTCTTGGTTTGGGGAGCGACTGGCGGCCTCGGCGGCTACGCGATCCAGCTGGTCCTGAATGGTGGCGGCTACCCGATCGGTGTCGTCTCCTCGCCCGACAAGGCCGAGCTGCTCAACCAAATGGGTTGCGAGGCAGTCATCGATCGTCGAGCAGAGAACTACCAGTTCTGGTCAGACGAGCACACCCAGGACGAGAGCGAATGGCGTCGCTTCGGCAAGCGCATCCGCGAACTCGCTGGCGATGACCCCGACATCATCTTCGAGCATCCGGGTCGCCAGACCATGGGCGCGTCGGTTTTCGCGGCCAAGCGCGGCGGCACGGTCGTCACCTGCGCCGCCACCTCGGGCTACATGATCGAGTACGACAACCGTCACCTCTGGATGAAACTGAAGCGCATCGTGTCCAGCCACTTCGCCAACTACTCAGAGGCATGGGAGATGAACAAGCTCATCGACCGTGGTGCCATCCATCCAATCCTGTCGGCCGTCCACGACCTCGATCACGTTGGCGAGGCCGCCAATCAAGTGCATCACAACCAGCACGAAGGCAAGCTGGGCGTGCTCTGTCTCGCGAACAGCGAGGGGCAGGGCATCACTGACCAGGCCAAGCGTGAGCGCATCGGCGAAGACAAGATCACCATGTTCCGTCGGCACGCCGACTCGTTGAAGAAGTGAACCGGGCGGCCGGGAAACCGGCCGCTCTTCCACACACCACCACTGGAGCAACCACATGCAACTGACTGCCATCGACCACATCGCCATCGCCGTTCGTGACCTCGAAGCGGCGATTGCTTATTACCAAGAGGCATTCGGTGCTGAAGTGCACCATCGCGAGATCGTCGAGAGCGACGGGGTCGAAGAAGCGCTGGTCAAGATTGGCGAGTCGTACATCCAGCTGACCGCGGCGACCCGTCCGGACTCCCCGATTGCCATCTCGATCGAAAAGCGCGGCGAGGGCCTCCACCATGTTGGCTACCGAGTCGAGAACTGCCAGGAGGCGCTCGACCAGATGGTCGCCGCCGGTGCCACCGCCATCGACAAGGCGCCCCGTCCCGGTTCGCGCGGCACCACGGTGGCGTTCATTCACCCCAAAGGAAGCCTCGGTACGCTGATCGAACTCGTGCAGGAATAGCCGTTGTCGATCGAACGTCCGGCCCCGCCTGCCAACTTCGTCGAGCTTCTCGAACTCGAGCAGCTGGCAGCGGGGCTGTTCCTCGGACGAAGCGCCGCCCGCGGGCGCGAACGGGTCTATGGCGGCCAAGTCGTTGCTCAGGCGCTGGCGGCGGCGCGCACCACGGTGCCGGCAGAACACAAGGTCCATAGTCTGCACGGGTTTTTCATTCGCGCCGGCGACGAGACCGTGCCCATCGTGTTCGACGTCGACCTGATTCGCGACGGACGCTCCTTCACCACCCGCCGAGTCGTTGCTCGCCAACCGGCTGGCGCCATCTTCAATCTGTCATGCTCGTTTCATCGCGACGAGCCAGACGTCGAGTTCTCTCGATCGGTTGCCGACCTCGCCGTCCCGCCCCCCGACGAATGCGTTCGAGAAGAGTGGGATGACATCTCCGACGTGCGCTCCGTGCCTGGAACGGAGCCAGGTCGCGCCATCGCCTGGATCCGCAATGTTCTACCGGACCGTCTTCCCGATGACCCGTGGTTCCATACCGCCGCCATGGTCTACGCCAGTGACCACATTCCCATGGACGCCATCTGGAGCGGCAACGAAGAAGCCGAAGACCACGGTGGTGGCACCCATATGGGGGCAAGCCTCGATCACTCGGTTTGGATCCATCGCGAATCTCGCGCCGACGAGTGGCAGCTCTACGACATGCGTTTGCAGTCACTCCAGGGATCTCGCGGGGTTGCCCACGGCACGGTGCACAGCGCCGATGGCGTTCTCGTGGCAACCGTGGCCCAAGAAGGACTTCTGCGAAGGATTCGCCAAGTCTGATTCGAGGCAACAGACTCCTCCCAGCCTCTGTCGTCTCACTCTCAGGATGCCCAATGCCTACCGATCCGTCGTCGCCCGCCCCGCGCCCGAGTGAGCCTCGTATCGCTCCCATCACCGAGCTCGATGCCGAACTCAGCGAAATCCTCGCCAACGCGCTCACGGTCGACGGCTCACCGCTGAACATCTTCGCCACCATGGGCCACCACCCGAAGCTCCTGAAGCGCTTCAACCTGCTCGGTGGTTTCCTCCTCAACAAGGGTCTCATTCCGGCACGAGAGCGAGAGATCGTCATCTTGCGTGTTGGGTGGAACGCACAGGCGGTCTATGAGTTCGGTCAGCACACGCTGATCGGCAAGCAGACCGGCTTGACGAACGACGAGATCGCTGCCATTGCCGGTGGAAGCCACGCATGGAGTGCCGACGATCAGGCGCTGATCGATCTGGCCGACGACCTGTGCCGCGACGACGTGGTCTCCGATGACACCTGGTCCCGCCTCGGCCGTTGGGACGACGCCGAACGCGTCGAACTGGTCATCGTCGCCGGGTTCTACCGACTCGTTTCGGGCTTTCTCAACACCTTCGGTGTCCAGCTCGACGATGGTGTGCCCGGTTGGCCGGCAAACGACTGAGTCGCTCGTAACCAGTCCGACTGCCGATCCGGATCAACCGAAGAGGATCTGCGCAACGGTCAAACTGTTGAACAGCACGTGGGCGACGATCACCGGCGCAAGCCGGCGAGTGCGGACTGCGACCGTGCCGAGCACCAGGCCGACGCTGCCGATCGTGCCGAGCAGGACCACGAGCTCTGACGGGGTTGCCGAAATGTAGTGCGGCAGGGTGAAGGCGATGCTCGATCCGATCACCCCAATCGCTGCACCGGCTCGCTTTTCGAATGCCCGAAGGATCAGCCCTCGGAACAGCAGCTCCTCGCTGATCGGCGCGCCAACGGCAACACCGAAGATGAGGATCCAATAGGACAGCGTGCCCTCGGCGTCGGTCAGGAACTCGGTGTTGCTCACCTGGTCGGAAATCCCGACGAGCTGGGCGATCAGTGTGCCCATCGTTGCGGCAAGGGCGACGGCGGCAATCGCGGTCAACGTCCCGATCCAAAGATCGCTCCACTCGAAGGCCCAGCCCCAGTCGAGCGCCATCCCGCGGCCCTTCCACTTCGAAACGATCCAGGGCCACAGACCCTGACCCAACTGTTGGCCGACGAGTGACGCAGCGAAGATCGATGCGGGAAGCTCACCAGAGTCACCCGAGCCAAGGCGGTCGAGATCGAGAGACCCGCCGAGAACGGCGACCATGCCGCCAACGACGGTGCACACAAGCGTTGCGACAACGATGAAGGGAACGCACAGCACGGCATCCCCGAGCCCCCACCACGGCCTGACATTTCCCCCCCTTCGGGGAACGGGACCAGGAGCTGGCGGGTTCGGCTGGCCTACCCCGGTGCCCATGATCGGGGCCCGAGAGGTGGGGGCCCAAAGGGATCGGCGCCCGACCCGGGAATCACTCTTCGGTGAAGGGGGTGATCAACTCGCCCTGTGCCCAGAGCTGAATTGCTCGTTCCAGCGGCACCGGTGGACTGAGGAGGTAACCCTGCGCGATATCGACACCGAGTTTGGCCAGCTCGGCGAATTGGTCGTAGGTCTCGACGCCCTCGGCAACCACCGACAGACCCAGTTGAGCAGCGAGCTGAGTCGAGGTGGACACGATTGCGGAGTCCTCGCGAGAGATTCCAAGCCCACTCACGAAGGAGCGATCGATCTTGATGGTGTCAGCCATCGAGAATCGACGCAGGTAGTCGAGCGTCGCATAGCCGATCCCGAAGTCGTCGATCGAGAGCTTGCAGCCCAACACGGCGAGCTCGTTGAGTGTGGCCGAGGCCCCATCGACGTCTTCGACCTTCATCGATTCGGTCACCTCGAAGCCGAGGTGATCGGTGGAAACGCCATGGCGATCGAGCGCGCCGATGACCACGGGGATCAGGTTCGCGTCGGACAACTGCCGGGCTGACAGGTTGACCGAAATGACCGGTTTCGCGCCGTCGGGCGTTGCCGGCCACCTCGCGATTTGGCGACAGACCTCGTTGATGACCCAGGCGCCAAGGGGCACGATCAGTCCGGAGTCCTCGGCAATCTCGATGAACTCCGACGGCGGCAGTAGCCCTTTGCCCGGCCGGTCCCAGCGCAGCAGCGCCTCGGCTCCGACCATCCGGCCCGAAGCGATGTCGACCAACGGCTGGTAGTGAACGACCAACTCGTTCTCGGTGAGCGCAACCTCGAGTGCCTTCTCGACCTCGAGACGCACGAGGATCGGGTTGGTCGTGCCCTTCTCGTAGATGGCGTAGCGGGAGCGGCCATCGGCAACCGCCTGGGCGAGCGCCGACTCGGCATAGGAAATGATCACGTTTGGTGACTGACCAGGCTCCTCGACCAGTACCACACCGACCGATGCGGTGATCCGGAGCTCGGCACCACCAATGAGGAACGGCCGACCGATCCCGTCGACGATGCGCTCGGCCATCGCCTGCACATCGCCGTCAGATGTCAGGGCGACACACAGCACCATGAACTGGTCGCCGCTGATGCGTCCCACCGTGTCACCGAGTCGAACCGATTGGCGTAGGCGCCGTGACACCTCGATGAGAACTTCGTCGCCGACTTCGGGGCCCCAGGCATCGTTGATCAGCTTGAATCGGTCGACGTCGACCAACAAGACCGCCAGGCGAGCGCGCTCGCGGCCGAGCCGGGCCACCGCCTGATCGAGACGGTCAGAGATCAACATGCGATTGGGAAGCATGGTGAGTCGATCGTGAAGGACCTTGTGTGCCAGGTGGGCCTCGGCAACGCTTCGCTCGACGGCCAAACTGACCAGGCGCGTCAGGTGACCGAGGGCAACAGCTTCGTCGTCGGTCGGACGCAACCTCGACATGTGAGCGATCACCAACGCGCCGCGTCGCTCGCCATTGGGGCCCCACAGCGGCTGGACCCACAGCGCATCGACGTTCTGTTCACGGAGGGAAACAGCCAATTCGTCGTCGAGGTCGGCGACTCGCACGAAGAGCTCGGTGCTGATCTGCTTGGTATCGGTGACCGACTGGAGCACTCGATGGACCAGCTCGATCCCGTGCGAGCCGGTGATCACCGGCTCGAGGCCACCGAGCTGATCGGCCAACGCAATCCAGCAGGTACCACCGCTGATGTGCCGATCGATGCGCTCCGCAGTACGGGTGAGAAGTTCGGAGACATCGTGCCCTCCGACAAGGGCATCGAGGATCTCTGCGGAGTCAGCGAGCAGGTGATCCTGCGCTATTCGAGCTGTCGGCTCACGGAAGATCGACAGGTAGTACGGCCACTCGGCGGTCATCGACGGCAGACGCAGGAACGAACCCCGAACCCAGAGGTCGCTCCCGTCGGCGCGCGCCAACTGCAGGTTGACCACGGCTTGTTTGCCAGCTTCGACCAGTTCGGCGATCGCATCGAGCTGACCACCCGGTGTCGATTCGGCAAAGAGCAAACCGGGGCTCGCGCCGAGCAACTCTCTCGGGAGATAGCCAAGGAGATCGAGCAAGTTCTCGCTCGCATACAAGATGTGACCGGCACCGGTCTGAGGATTGACCGCCGAAATTGCCACACCCTGGATCGACGAATCTGGCGTCTGATCGCCGGTGAGGTCGATCAGTGGTCCAAGTTCGTCGACGGCGACCAGGGGTGGGTCGAACGGCAGCGGCGGAGCAGAGAGATGTCGGGGATCGGGCAATGCGAGACTCGGGCAACAGCGGGTAGTGGAGGGATGTCTTCACCGGGCGGGGTCGGAGGAGACGTTAGTCAGCAGCGACCGGAGCGGCGGGGATGGTGAACCGCCAAGGTCGTGTTTGGCGACCCCTCGACAGTAGCGTCTCAATCGTGCCGGAGACGATGAGCGTGGAAGAGGTTTGCCACGCCCTCGAACGCACCGTCGATGATCGCTTCCCCGACGAGGTGTGGATTCGGGGCGCAATTTCGGGCCTCAATCGCTCCGGCGGGGGCCACGTCTACTTCGATCTCATCGAGCCCGGCGAACTCGGAAACCGGCCCGAGGCGGTGCTGCCGGTGGCCCTGTTTGCGAAACACAAATTCCGGGTCAATGCGATTCTCAAGAAGTCCGGCCGCATTCGCATGGAAGACGGGATCGAGATTCGTGTACGCGGCCGACTTGCGTACTACCGCCCCCAAAGCCGCATGCAGCTCCTGATGACGCTGATCGACCCATCGTTCACCCTCGGCCAGCTGGAAATGGCCCGCACGCAGTTGCTGGCGGCTTTGCACGCCGAGGGAATCATCGACGCCAACCGTCGCCTGCCCTCACCGGCGCTTCCCCTTCGCATCGTGCTCATCACCAGCGCAGCGAGTGCCGCTGAAGCCGACTTCCTTCACGAGTTGCACGCCACCGGGCTGCCCTTCGAGATCACCACCATCGACTCGCGGGTCCAGGGAGTCGAGGCAGTGCCGATGCTCGTCAAGGCGCTCCGGGTCGCTGGTGCGGCACTGCCCGACGTGATCGCAGTGGTTCGAGGGGGCGGCGCTCGCACCGACCTGATGGCGTTCGACCACGAAGACGTCGCGCGGGCCATTGCGTTGTCACCAGTCCCGGTGTTCGTCGGCATCGGACACGAAATCGACCTGTGTGTCGCCGACCACGTTGCCCACCTGACGACCAAGACCCCAACAGCGTGCGCCGCTGCCATCGTCGATCTCGCACGGTCGTTCATCGATCGAGTCGACCGAGCCGAGGACCGACTGGTCCGCGTTGCCCTCGACCGTCTCGGCGCCGAGGAGCGCCGCCTGTTGGCGGCAAGCAACCGGATCGGCCGTCTCGCTGGAACCACCGTGGAACGTCAGCGAGCGAAACTGGATCTCTTCGAGCACCGAACTGCCGAGGCGAGCAGGCGCACACTCGAGCGCCAAGCCGACCTGCTCGAGCGCTGGACGATACGCGCCACGACCCTCGACCCGGCGCTCATGCTCGCCCGTGGCTGGTCGATCACCCGCCGCGCTGACGGTCAGCTCGTTCGCTCACCCGCAGACGCGCCGGCCGGCACCGTCCTTGTCACCGCCCTCGCCACCGGCACGCTCACCAGCACCACGATCGCAACCCCGACCACACTCTCCCTGAACACGCCGGACGTCACCACCTCATGACCACTGACCATCCGATTGTTCCGCCGCTCGTCACCCCAAATGGTGAGCCGCTCCCCTACGCCGACGCAGTCATCGAACTCGAAGACATCCTGCGCTCGCTCGAGTCATCGAGCGTGGACATCGACAGTCTCGCCACCCAGGTCGAGCGAGCGACGGCCTTGATCGGCTACTGCCGCACCCGCCTCGCTACGGTCGAAGGCAACGTGGCGGCAGTACTCGACGGCGACACCCAACAGTCCGAGGTCCTCGAATGATTGACATTCCGGCCGGCCTCACCGAGGTTGCCGTCAAGGTCGATGCGCGGCTCGAACAACTCTTCGCAGCCGAACGAGCGCAGTGGGCCGAGGTCGACGTTCGCCTGGTCGAAGCAATCGATGAACTGGCACGAATGACAGCCGGAGGCAAACGCCTACGCGCCGGCTTTTGCTACTGGGCGTGGGCGGGCGTCCACGGACTCGGAGCCGACGAGAAAGCGATCATCGACGCCGGTGCTGCGTTCGAACTGCTTCAAGTCTTCGCCCTCATCCACGACGACATCATGGATGATGCCGATACCCGGCGGAGCCGCCCCACCATTCACGTCGAACAAGCGAAGCGACTGGCCGCGAACGGTTGGCGAGGCGAGCCTCGTCGCTATGGCGAGGGCGTTGCGATTCTCGTCGGCGACCTTGGCCACGTGTATGCCGACCGATTCGTCGGTGGCGCACACCCCTCGGCTCGAGAGGTATGGGATCGACTGCGCATCGAACTCAACCTCGGGCAGTACCTCGATATGCAGGCCGCCGCCTCAGGCGAGGTGTCTCGTGAAACAGCCCAGCGCGTCGCCATGTTCAAGTCGGCGCTCTACACCATCGTGCGGCCGCTCCAGCTCGGTGCTGCGCTCGAAGGCGGCGCATCACCCGAGGTACTCCAACAACTCGATGCGTTCGGGCGGCCAATCGGTCAGGCATTTCAGCTCCGGGACGACCTGCTGGGGGTCATCGGCGACCCCAGTCGGGTCGGAAAGCCAGTGGGCGGCGATCTCCGCGACGGCAAGCCAACCGAATTGGTTGCCGTTGCTGTCGAACGAGCGACCGATGCCCAGCGTGCCGTGCTGTCGAAAATGGGGCGTCCAAACCTGTCTGAACAGGAAGTTTCCGATCTTTTGTCGGTTTTGATCGAGACCGGCGCCGTCGATGAGATCGAACGACGAATAGATTCCTTGGTTGCCGACGCGATCCATGAGTCATCTCGCCTACCCTTTGCCCTCGAGGTCAGAATGACACTGGTGGCTTTTGCCACCTACGTAGCGGCACGGAACCATTGAAACGACCTCACCTGATCACCGATTGACTCTCGGGGATTGATCCAGCGGTTTTCGTGCCGATGGGAGCGACATGAAGACGAGCAAGGGGCAGGCAGGTGATGCTCGCCCACCGACGGGGACTTCCTCGGCCGGTGAGGTGCTCCTTGCCTTGCGCGCCCTTCGCCACGGCGGTCTCGACGACGCTGGACGAGCGCTCGAACTCGGTCCATCGGTCGCCGGCTCGCTCTCCGCCGTACTCGCAGCACTGCGTTGGGGCGCAGTCATGGTCGGCGTTGGCTGGGCAGCACCTCGGGCCGCCGCCGGTGAATTGCCGATCGTCGCAACGCTCACGATCGCCATCTTCCTCGCCTCGTGGCGAACCATTCGCCCAATCAGACTCGGCGACCGCAGCCAACCACAACAAGCATTCGCCCTTACTGACGTCGCCATCTTGTCGGCGGGGGTCGGCATCGCCGACGGACTGAGCAATCCATTCGTTGGCGCAGTCATCGTTGCCGTTGCCCTGGTCGCTTTCGGTTGGGGTCCGAGACTGGGCGCATGGGCGGCCGGTACCGCCCTCATCGTTTCCACCAGCGTGGCCTCGATGGTTGCGCTCGGACTGGCACTACCGAACCCAGCGGGCGTGATGGCGGTGCTTGGCGCCTGGGTCTTCCCCGGGGTGGCCCAGCAGCGCTTGCTCCAGCTCGAGAACCGCCGTCGCCTCACCAACGAGCGAGCATCCTCGCTGAGTGAAACCAACCAGCTGCTCGGAGCGCTCCACCAGGTCGCCACCTCCCTCCCTTCCTCGCTCGACCTGCCAGACGTGATCGCGGCCACCCGCCACCAGCTCATCGACAGCTTTGCTGCTGACCGTTTCCTCGTGCTCGCCTATGACGACAGTGTGTGGTCCCCCCAACTCGTCGAGGGTTTCGACCTCCCGCCCAGCTTCACTTCACACCAATTGCCGGCACCACTCGTCCAAGCGGCCATCTCACCCGAGGTCACCTGTATCGATGACCTCACCTCGGTCACAGCCGACCGGACCGGAAGCGGCATGTACGCCCGCCTGGTCGTCAACGGCCGAGACACCGGACTGGTGGCGGTCGAAAAGACCACCCCGGGTGCCTACACCGCAGCAGATGCCGAATTGCTCGATGGCATGGCCCAAATGCTGGCGCTCACCATCGCCAACGCCCGCTCGTTCCAGCACCTTCGTTCGCTCGCCGCTGCCGACGAGCGCGGCCGCATTGCTCGTGACCTCCACGACCGTCTCGGGCAGTGGTTGACCTACATCGGGCTCGAACTCGAACGAATCAATACCGCACAGCCCGAACCCTCGCTCGAACTCAAGGAATTGCACGGCGATGTGCAAGGTGCCATCGCTGATCTGCGGGACACGCTGATCGAGTTGCGAGCCGCTGTGCAGCCTGGACGCCCGCTCACGGTCGTCATCGGCGAGGTCGTCGACCGGTTCTCCAAGCGCGGTGAAGTCGAGATCACCGTCAGCGTTCCCGACGATCGAACGGTGCATTTGGCACCGCTCGTCGAGAACGAGCTTTTGCGAATAGCTCAAGAGGCGCTCGCGAATGTCGAAAAGCATGCCAAGGCCACTCACGTTCATTTGGGTTGGTCGATCGAAGATGGACGAGGTGTGCTTGTCGTGCAGGACAATGGTCGAGGTTTCGATCCCACGAGGGGAATTCGAGGCACCGCCTACGGTCTGGTCGGGATGAGGGAACGTGCTGCGTCTGTCGGAGCAATTCTTGAAGTGACGAGCGAACCCGAACAGGGAACGGTCATCACGGTGCTGACAAGCCCACCCGCCTGAGAGGTAAGACCACAACATGATCAAGATCCTGCTGGCTGATGACCACGCGCTACTCCGAGATGGCCTGCGCCGTTCGTTCGAAGCTGCTGGCGACACCGTCGTCGGTGAAGCCTCGACCGGCGAAGAAGCCGTCGCACTGGCCAAGGCGCTCGTGCCCGAGGTGGTCTTGATGGATCTCTCGATGCCCGTCATGGACGGCATCGAAGCGACCCGTCGCATCCGTGAGGCAGTGCCATCGTGCCGCATTGCGGTGCTCACGATGCACGACGACATCGGTCGCACCCGTGATGCCATTGGTGCCGGTGCCAGCGCCTACATGAGCAAGGGCACCTCGTTCGCCGAGGTACGCGAGACCGTGTTGCGAGTCGTCGACGGCGAGACCGTGCTGTCACCCGCCCTTGCCGGAGCAATGCTCACCACTGCGGCCGAGCAGAAGGCCACCGACGAGTTGCTGTCGGATCGCCAGATCGAGATCCTCCAGGCGATTGCCGATGGCATGAGCACGAAACAGGCCGGCCGCTACTTGGGGATCACCACCAAGACCGTGCACAACCACCTGAATGCCATCTACCGCAAGCTCGACGCCCAGAGCCTCACCCATGCCGTACTCGGTGCGGTGCGCCTCGGGATCATCAACCTCAACAACGCCGAAGACGAAGACTGAGGCGAAGACTGACGGTTGCAAGCGGGTAGTCCTGCTGGCCGCGGATCGACGTTCTACCCATCTCTGACCCCGACCGATGCGGCTACAACTGTTTTCATGCCTGGTGGCGTGGAGGCTGCCTGCATCGGAGGAACAGTGGTCGAGACATACAAACGCCTGGTGATGCACCCGGCGAAACGACGATGGTGGGCGGCCGTGATCGTTTCGACGATCATCTCCGCACTCACCGTCTTCCCACTCGTTTTCGGCTGACACGCCCTGCGTTGGTGACTCTTCAGGCAGTAGCTCCTGGTAGTGGCTCGGTTAGTTGACCTTGGGGCCACTGGCGTAGCGATCACGGGCCTCTTCGATCCGCTCACGAAGGACGCCGGGCTCATCTGCCACCGCTTCGAGCCACGGCGGCATCACCCGAGCCGTGACCGTGACGGGATTGACCAGGTCCGAGTGGTCCAGGAGCAGGCGCAAGAATCCCATGGCGTAGTCGGCTGGGCGCACATCGGTCGACAACTCGAACAGGGCGAAGGGATCGGGGCTGATGCCATCGGCATCGGCCGGATCGAACCACGTGCCTGAACCAGGTCCCGAAGAACCGCCGGCGAGTCCGGGACCGTCGCTCAACACCAACCCACGCACGAGTTCGGGTCGAGCAGCGGCCGTCATGAGCCCGATGTACGCGCCGAGTCCTCGACCAACCACGGTGGCGGGTCCGATGTGGCTCAGGGCGATATCGACGTCGCTGGCGAGCACCTCACAGGTGTAACCGCCGCTGGCGGGAACCGTGCTGGCGCCGTGGCCGGTGAAATCGAGGCCCCACACCGGGCCGGGCCACGCGTCCCACGGTCGGGGAATGCTCGTGCCGGTTTCTTCGCCCAACCCGTGAAGGATGAGGAGCGCCTGGCAGTCCGGAGTGCCCTCGGTGAGTCGGTGAAGAGCGAGTTCGATCTTGTTGTGCGGCAATCGGACGATCATGAGAGGAACTCCAGGACGAGATTGGCAATCATGTCGGGCTGTTCGACGTGAACGAAGTGCCCGACGTTCTCGAGCGGCACGAACTGCGCGCCTGGTGGCAGCCACGGCTCGACATCATCGGGCTGGGTTCCCCACCCCATCTCCTCCAGTTCGAGACCGAGAATCGCCAGCAGGGGGACTCGGAGACCGGGCAATCGAGCAAGGGCCCACTCCGGCCTGTTTGGCCCGAAGCCGCCGAAGCGCATGGACGGATCGATCTTCCAGCGCCAACCATCGGCATCGTGTCGGGCCCCGATCGAAACCAATCGACGAAGCCAGTCGTGATCCAATCGAGGGTTCATGCGAGCACGGCGATCAGCAAGTTCGTCGAGCGTCCCCGGCTTGCGTTCGTTCTCGTGTGCTTGACGGCGATGGTCAAGGCGGCTGATGAGCTCGTTGGCCATCATCCGGGTCCGCTCGCGGTCGGGGATGTCCGGCATGGTGCGGCGCGATGGCAGCCCGTCGAGGTTGACGAGATGGCTGATCAGATCCGGCCGCACCTCGCTGAGCGCCATCATGAGCCCGCCGCCCTTGGAATGGCCGAGCATGGGGATCGCTTCTTTCGACACCGATTGCTTCACGGCAACGGTGTCTCGGAGATCGGCGTCCCAGCTGTAGAGCGCAGCGTGCTCGGAATCACCGTGGCCTCGTTGATCCCAGCTGATGACTCGCCACCC
>JBBQUN010000073.1:0-18184 GCA_038212405.1 Acidimicrobiales bacterium
GCGCGCTTTCTCATTGCCCGTCGACGTTCCGACACACCAAGGCGTCGTGTGACTCTTCGCTCCGATGGCACCATCAACGAACCAGTGATCCCGGTGCCCGATCGTTCACCGGCCGTCGATCCCGATGCGTTCAACACCGAACTACGCAAGCGAGTGTCAGCTGCACGACGGGTCGTGATGGCTCAACACCGCCGCTCGAATCCCGATCCCGTCGAGTTGCTGACCATCGCCAGTCGAGACGACGGGCAACGTTGGACTCGCCGACGTGGTGACCCAGACTTCACCCGAGTCAGCATCGCCCACGCCGAGCGGCCGTGGCACCCCAAGTTCGACAACATCGCTCGAATCCCCAATGCCAGTGCCATCGCTCTCGATGACCTGCGCTACCTGGTTGCCGCGTCGCTCACTGCCGACTTGAGCCACGGGGCTCTTGCCATCGTTGGTGACCGCGCTGCCGGCCTTGCCGTTGCCCGCCAGATCATGATCTCGCTGGCCACGCTCACTGCTCCCAGCGACCTCGAAATCGCGGTACTCGCACCGTGGCACAAGGCAAGCTTCTGGCATTGGGCCGACGAGCTCCCCCATACCCAAAGCGGTGGGAACCATGCCCTTCCGGTGCTCTTCGTCGACGGCGCCGACCAGCTGGACGACTCGCTCGGAGCTGCACTCATCGACTCCTGCGGAGCAGGAGCGGTGATCTTGGCCGAACAGTCGAGCGACATCACGGTCAGGTGTTCGACGACCATGATGATCATGTCCGATGGCCGAGCCACCGTGATCGACCATCGCACCGGGGAAACCGTGATGGGCACCACGCCACTCGGGCTCACCCAACAATTGGCCGGGTCGGCGGCTGCCGAACTCCGCAACGCAACGCTGGGTGCTGTGCAAACCGCTGTCGCCTGATCGGCTAGGCACCGCCAAGGAACAGAACAGGAATGGCGGCGCTACTTCTTCGTTGGCGATGGCAAACCGACCCGCGCTTCGCCGTTCGCCCAGTCTGGCCAACGTTCGCGACTCTTTTGCGCGAGCTTGTGCATCAAGGCGATGGCACCGGGGTCGTCGTCGCCGGGCCGGGTCTCGATGACACCATCGTTCATCATCGCCTGGATGATCGCTCGACCGAGATCGGTCCGAACGATGGTGAGCGTCCAGTCGGTGAGTTCTCCAATACCACCAGTCGAGATGTCCGCATGCTCGGCGGCGAAATCGGGACAGTGGTTGCATCCCTCACGGGTCCACGCGTGGCACTCCTTGAGATTGATCTCGTGGTAGTCGCCGTTCTTCATCCAGATCTGGAACACACCCTTGATGTTCATCTTCACGATGTCTTGCTTGTCGAGCCCGTACTTGATGCCGAACAGCTCGTCGAAGAGTGAATCATCGAAGCTCTTCGAGCACAGCAGCCCGATGTTGAGCTTGATCGGCTTGCCGACCTTGCCCACCTTGCGATGCCACATGACAGGGGCGATCGACGACTGACAGCTCATGCCGACCAGCGCCAGGTTCTCGAGTCCGCGCTCGCGAGCCTCGTCGTAGGCGAGCGTGTTCGCCGAGTAGGTGTAGCGACTCCCTGCACCCGCAAGCACTTCCTCGGCATTGGTGGCAACGCCCGGGGCAGCTTTCCATCCACTACCGCCCTCGAGCATGGAAACGAGGGCACCATCGATGATGTTGTTCTCGAGGCTCCAGATCAGGATCTGGGAAACCAGGCCACCGTCTTGGCCCTTCTCGTAGACATCATCGTTCTTGGCCCGCACCAGCATGATGTCTTTGTAGATGCCTGCCATCGCATCGGGCTCACGATCGAAGCCAAACAGGTGCTCGTTTGCTTCGCCTTCCCAATCTCGGAACCGCGGGCATGCACGGGTGCATGACGTGCAGCCTTTCTCGCCGTGACCACAATTGGTCGGGCCGAGTTCGTCTTCGAGGTGGAAGGGTTTGTAGGCGCCCGGCTCGTGCTTGTAGCCGATCACGTCGTGTGGACAGGCAATGACACAGCCGGCACAACCGGTGCAGAGCCCCGAGGTGATCACCTCGTCGTGAAGCTCCTTCCATTGGAAGGTCCACCGCTCCTTCTTCGCTGGGGCGTCCGGGGTGGGTGCAGCGGTATCGGTCACACCTGGACCCTACAGCACGTCGGACGCCATACCCCAACGGCATTCGCTGCTCATAGCTCGCCGACTTCGATCACGCATTCGGCAACGATCTCGACGATTTCTGGTGGCAAAGTGGGCGCCGGCGCCCCTTCGGGAACGTCGGCGGTCAACGACGCCTCGATGGCATCGAACTCGGAGAACCGGAGCCGCACCTGGGCGGTGTCGATCACGCACTGACAAATCTCACTCTGGATCACCAGATCGTCGGTCGTCGACGTGCAGGCGGCCATGAAACTGTCGGCGTTGTCCTGGACGAAATCGAGTTGGACATCGTCGGAACACGAGGTGGCGAGACCTGCCATTGCGACGAGGACGGCGGGGATCAGCAACGGCGCAACGAACCGGGGAGGATGCACGAGGCCGATGGTAGTGCCCAAAGTGCCACCCGCCCTTCGAGGTCGACACTCCAGGTTCGGCGTTCGTCAGGTTCGGCGTTCGTCAGGTTCGGCGTTCGTCGATGATCGACTTCGCTCGATCGAACACCGCGTCGAGCATCGGCTCGGTGAGACGGCCGGTGAAGGTGTTCTGCTGCGAGACGTGGTAGCTGCCGAGCAAGACGCGTCCGACAGCCGACCCTGATCCGACGCCGAACTCGACTTCGACGCCGTGGCCGAAGCTCGGCCTCGGCTTGATCCCGAAGTAGGACGCCAATCCTTGGTAGGCAAACCCGCCAAGCGCGATGAAAACAATCGGGTCGAGCAGGTTGATCTCACGATCGAGGAAGGGCCTGCAGGTATCGCGTTCGATGGTGGTGGGCTTGTTCGCTGGCGGAGCGCATTTCACCGGGGAGGTCACGAACGCACCGTTCAGCACCAAACCATCGTCGACGTCGGTACTCGTTGGCTGGTTGGCAAAACCCGCCCGATACATCGCTCGGTAGAGCCAATCGCCGCTGCGGTCACCGGTGAACATACGGCCGGTTCGATTGGCTCCGTGCGCCGCCGGCGCGAGTCCGACGACCATCAGCTTCGCCGTTGGGTCACCAAAGCCAGGAACGCCTCGGCCCCAGTAGTTCCAATCCGCATAGGCCGCTCGCTTCTCGATCGCCACCTGCTCGCGCCATTCGACGAGCCGTGGACACGACCGACACGCTGACACCTCACCCGCCACCTCAGCGAGCGAATCTGGACTGCTCGTCTTGCTGTTTGCGTTCGACCGATCTGCTGCCACACCAAAACCGTAGGTACCGTGCAACCCAATGGCACCCGCACCGAAGACTCCACGTACCAAAAACGCCGCTGCGACGAGCGCTGTTGCGAAGACCGTCGCCTCGAAGACCATCGCCTCGAAGACCATCGCCTCGAAGACCATCGCTGCTGCAAAGAAGAGCAGCAAGCGGACCGCGACCAAGACCAGCGGGGTAAAGCCAACGACGATCTTGCTGGTACGCCACGGCCGAACGCCAACCACCGGCCAGGTCCTCCCCGGACGAGCGAAGGGCCTCCACCTCAGCGATGAAGGCGTCGCCCAGGCGCAGCGTGCCGCCGATCGCATCGCCAATCTCGGCGAAGGCAAGATCGCTGCGGTCTACAGCTCACCGATGGAACGCGCTCGGGAGACCGCCGCTCCCATCGGCAAGGCAACCAGCAACAAGGTGAAGGTCCGCAAGGGTCTGGTCGAGGCCGACTTCGGCGAATGGACCGGCCGCAAGCTGATCGATCTCAACAAGCTGCCCGAGTGGAGTCAGGTGCAGCGCTACCCCAGCGGCTTTCGTTTCCCCGGTGGTGAATCCTTCACCGAGATGCAACAGCGCATGACCAACGACCTCGCCGTACTCGTTGCCGCCCACCCCGGCGAGACCATCGTGTGCGCTTCGCACGCCGACACGATCAAGGCGGCGGTCGCGCATGCGATGGGCACCCACCTCGACCTTTTCCAACGCATCGTCATCGGGCCCTGTTCGATCTCTGCCATCACCTACACCACCAGCGGCCCGATCATCCTTGCGGTGAATTCGATGGGCGACGATCTCTCCACCCTGATCCCCAGCTGACCAATCACCCTCATGTCCGACTCCTTCGACTTCCGTACCGCCAATCACTTCACCGCCGGAGCCATTGGCGAGCCCGGCCGGCGAGTGTTTTTTCTCCAGGCCGGCGACCAACACCAACATGTGTCGTTCAAGGTCGAGAAACAGCAGGCGATTGCCCTGGCGTCCTTTCTCCGTACCGTGCTCGAGGATCTCCCGGTTCCCGAAAGTGCGCCACACCCGATTGCGTTGGTGAATCCGATCGAGCCGGCCTGGATCGTTGGCCAGATCGCCGTCGGCACCGCCGAACCGGGAGAAATCATGATCTTGGTCGAGGAGCTCGTCATTCCCGACGAAGACGACGACGAGGACTCGTTCGAGGCTTTCGAGGAGAGCGGGGCGCGCTGTACAGCGAACATCACGATCGCACAGGCCGCCAATTTCATTCGCACGGTGGACGAACTCGTCAGCCAAAGCCGCCCGCCCTGTCGCATCTGCGGCGGACCGCTCGATCCCGATGGGCATGCGTGCCCACGCCTGAACTGACCTCGTCGTGACGAACGAGTCCCACCCTGCATTCGATCTGACCGCCGAGCAATTGACCGGACTGTTCGAGTCGGGGGAGATCGACGTCGAGGGCCGGATGCCCTATAGCTCCAACGCCACGCTCCTCGTGACCGTCCGAGGGTTCGACGACGGCGGCGATCCGATCGAGCATCGTGCCATCTACAAGCCCGGCCAGGGCGAGCGGCCCCTGTGGGACTTCCCCGAAGGCCTCTACAAACGCGAGGCCGCCATGTACCGCCTTGCCCGAGCGCTCGACCTCGAGGTCATCCCCCCAACGACGGTCGCCATCGGCCCCTTCGGCGAGGGATCGTTCCAGACCTTCGTCGACGCCGACTTCGAGCAGCACTACTTCACCCTGCACGAGGCCGGTATCGGGCTCGATGCCATGCGGGCATTGGCGGTGCTCGACATCATTGGCAACAACGCCGACCGTAAGTCGGGCCACTGCCTCATTGGTCCCGACAATCGCATCTACGGCATCGACAACGGACTGTCTTTCCATGCACAGTTCAAGCTGCGCACGGTGATCTGGGATTTCGTTGGCGAACCCATCCCCGAACCGCTACTCCAGAGCATCGAGCGCTTCCTCGCCGGCGGACCACCGGTCGAGCTCGCTTGCCTGCTGGACCGCTTCGAGATCGACGCCATGCAAACTCGAGCAAAGGCCCTTCTCGACGGCGGCGTATTTCCTGCCGACGACACCGACGGCCATCGTTGGCCGTGGCCCCTGGTCTAGGAGCACGTCGCTAGGAGCACGTCGTCTCGGAGCACGTCGTCTAGGGTCGTCGTCCATGCAAGAGAACAAGACCAGGTTCGAAACCGCCGACCTCACCGGCGCCGACGGATACAAGCTGCTGACGGGCCTCGTCGTCCCTCGTCCGATCGGCTGGATCGGCTCGGTTTCGCCCGACGGTGTCCACAACCTTGCTCCCTATTCCTTCTTCAATGCGGTATCGGGCAATCCGCCGATGGTGGTGTTCTCATCTGGCTACGGCGACGGGGTCCGCAAGGACACCGCCGACAACGTGAAGTCGACCGGTGAGTTCACGGTCAACATCGTGTCCGACACCACGGTCGAGGCCATGAATGCCACGTCGGCTAGCCTGTCAGCCGATGCCGACGAATTCGCCCATGCCGGTCTCACTCCCCTGGACTCCTCGTTGATCGCCCCCAAGCGGGTCGGCGAGGCCAAGGCGCAGCTCGAATGTCGACTGGTCAACGACATGCACATCGGTGCTGATGGCGGCGGCAACTGGCTTTTCGTTGGCGAAGTCGTTGCCTTCTGGGTCGACACTGACGTGCTCGACGGTACGCGTGTCGACCAGGCCAAGCTGGCGGCAATCGGTCGCCACGCCGGCAACTTCTACAGCACCACCGAAAACCTGTTCGAGCTCATTCGCCCCGCCTGAACACGCAGCTCGACCGCCACCGAACGCGCGCTGTTCAGTGGCGATCGTTCCACGCTCCCACGATGCGGTCGAGTGCTTCATCAAGCAGCGCAGGCGGCCGGTCGAAGCAGAGACGAATGTGCGGATCCGCTCGACCGTCAGGACGCGATGCTGCTCCTGGCCGTACTCGCACCCCTTGCTCGGCGAACGAGCGAACGAAGCCCGACGCGTCGTCACCCGGCAATCGCGCCCACACCGTGAGCCCGCCATCGGGCGGTTGCACCTCCCAATCAGGCAGCGCCTCACCGAGCCACAGGATGAACTGCTGGGCGGCGGTCTCGAGCACCGCGCAGCGCGTCTCGCACAGATCATCGAAACGTTCGAGCAGTTGCAACGCCAGGAGTTGGGCCGGAATCGACGGACCGTGATCCAGCGCCGCGGCCCGGTACATCTGTAGCCGGGCAGCCTCGCTCGGGGTGGTGATGATCCAACCCAATTGCAGTCCAGACCATGCCGACTTCGACAGCGTTCCGACCGACACGACCTCGGCGACCTCGCAGCGTGTTGCGAGGTGTGGGAGCGGTGCCTCGAACCCAAGCTCATCACCGGCGCCGTCCATCAGCACGACAACCCCGTGGTGATCGAGGACGGCGACCAACTGGTCGAGGCGCTGAGCGCTCGATACCACTCCGGTCGGACTATGAACTCCGCTGAGGAGCACGACGAGGTCGGGCCGACGTTCGTTGATCAGCGCATCGAGATGTGATGGGTCGGCACCCACCTGATCGCGCTGCACCGTTGCGAACTCCGCTCCGAGTGACTCGATCAACGGACCGAGTCCGTCATAGGTCAGTTCTTCGACGATCACCCTCCCACCGACAGGCACGCGAGAAGCGATCACCATGGCAAGTGCTTGATGCGCGCCGTTGGTGAGGACCACGTTTTCGAGTTGGGCGGGGCGACCGGATCGACGGTGTCGTTGCGCGATGCGTTCGCGCAGGCTCGGGAGGCCGACGGTCGCATCGTCGTCGCCGAGGCCGGTTGCCGGTGACACCGCAAGGAGGTCTGCGGTGCCGAGTTGGAGTGGCCCGAGATGTGATGCATCGAACGGGGCAGGCGTTGCGAGGTCGATCCCCTCGACTCGGTTGAGCGACGAAGCGACCCTGGTCCCGCTGCCCTGCCTGGATTCGACCAGCCCGAGTGCTCGCAGATCGGCCATCGCCGCCGACACTGTTGGGCGACTGACCCCGAGTGCGACCGCAAGCGAGCGTTCGGTGGGCAACACGGTGCCGTCGGCAAGGACCGCCGTCGCCAACACGTGACGAAGGGCGAGGGTCAATCGCTGACTCAAACCTCCGGCACCAGACGCCTGCCATCCGACGAGCAACCCTGCCAATCGATCAGCATCCATCACTCCTCCCACCACCTCTCCATCAGGTCTCCGTCTGCCCCAACACGCGGGCTCGGTGACGCCATTCCCGATTGGCTCAGTGGCGAACATACCAATTCGTACGACTCAGGAGCGTGATGCACCGCTGAGCCATTCGGCCCTGCTTCGGCAAAGATCCTTAAGGTCGATGGTTGTCGTTGTCGTTACATGCTTCACCAAGGATGGTGCAGGGCCTCCTTCGGAACCCAAGGGTTGCCGAACATGACTTCCAGCTTCAACGCGACAAAACGCACGCTGCGCCGCACCGGTGCAGCTGCAACCGTCGTTGCGGAACGGACCGCGAACGAGCGGCGCTCGATCCGTCACCCCCTCGCAGCACTGGCGGCCGTCGCCACGATCGTGCCGATGCTCACCTCACCAGTGGCCGCAGCGGCCGCCGCTCCGACACCGACCGCCGTCGACGCCATCTTCGAGTTCGACCAGCTCGAATCGTTGGGCGCTCTCATCTCCGGTGGCGATCGACTTGGTGTGACCTACACCAACGCAGTCGGCGCCAACGCAATCGGCGCCAACACCATCAAGGCCAGCACGAACGTGGTTGCCATGGTGAACACCGTCGATGGTCCACAGGTACTCGAACTCGACTCGCCGACCCCTGAGCTCTTGAGCGAAGCCCTCTTTGCGCTCGACGGGGTGATCGCAGCCGAAGTCGACGGCGCGTCGTACCTCACAGGAACGGGGGCGCCGTATGGGCACCTCCAAACGCACCTGTCATCGATTCGTCACCAGCCCGGTCGCTCGGCCAATGGTGCCGTTGTCGCCGTTCTCGACTCCGGCGTCGAGGCCCACCCTGATCTTCCACCGATGACTGGCGGCTACAACACCGTCGATGAGAACACCAACACCACGGCCGTCACCGAGCACGGCACGATGGTTGCCGGGTCGATGACTGCCATGTCCAACAACGGCGTCGGCATCGACGCCACGGTCAACGGCATCACGGTGATGCCGATCCGAGTCTGCAAGACCGACGGATGCTCGTTCGGCGACGTCGCCGAAGGAATCATCTGGGCAACGAACAACGGCGCCGATGTGATCAACCTGTCGCTCGGCGGCAACCACTCCTCGGTCACCGAAGCGGCTATCAACTACGCCAACGATCACAATGTTCTCGTCGTCGCCTCGGCAGGCAACAATGGCGCCGCCGGCAACCCGACCATCTACCCGGCTGCCCTCCCCGGCGTGATCGGTGTCGGCGCCTACGGGAACGACGCTCCGACCAACTGGGCCTCGAACGGCTCGTGGGTCGAGATCTCTGCGCCGGGCGAAGCGGTGGCAACTCTGAGCACCGGTGGCAACTACGTCCTTGGCAAGGGAACCTCGTTCTCCGCACCTCAGGTCGCAGGAGCTGCCGCTCTCTTGCGCTCGATCGTTCCAACGGCCACGGCTTCACAAATCCGAGCGGCACTCGTCGCCACCAGCCGCGACATCAATGGTCCCGGATGGGACGCCCATACCGGTGCCGGCTCGCTCGACATCGGCGCCGCTGTTGCTTGGGCCGATGCGCACCAAACACAATTCGGAGCGAACATGGCTGCCGGCTCGATCGGCGCTGCCGCCAGCATCGCCGCTCTCGTGCAGGCGAACGACTATCGCCCGAGTGATGCCATGACGCTCCGTCTTTACCGAGCCTTCCTCGGTCGCGAACCCGATGTCCCCGGTGCGCAGTATTGGATCGGCGAAACTCGCAAAGGCGCAGACCTGGCGACGTTGGTCTACAACTTCACCAACTCGTCGGAATACCGCGGCCTCTACGGCGCCAACGTGAGCAATCAGCGATTCCTCGA
Organism: Acidimicrobiales bacterium; assembly: GCA_038212405.1. GTDB lineage: Bacteria > Actinomycetota > Acidimicrobiia > Acidimicrobiales > SZUA-35 > JBBQUN01. The sequence continues at coordinate 9,321 of JBBQUN010000073.1, forward strand.
GGTGCTGTACCGCAACGTGTTCGAGCGTGAACCCGATGCCGCCGGCGTCAACTACTGGCTCGGCCAGGTCAACGCTGGCGTGAGCCGAACCGACGTGGTCTACAGCGTCGCTGCTGCCGCAGAGTTCACGAACCGCTACTCCTACGGCACCTGAGCACGTCAACCCCCACTTTGGTGGGGACTGGCACTGGCTTCGACCGCCACGTCGATCCCATCGCCGGGAGCAATGAGCGAGAGCAGCGAGAACTCGACCCGGCCATTCACCACCACAGTGATTCGGCCGGGTTCGACGCGTCGCACCGAAGCCTCTGCGAACGACGATGGCCGGTCTTGGTTGACCAAGCTCCACTCGACCAGTGACCGAGCGAGTTCGACATCGAGCAACACCTCACCGGTCCGCCGATAGTGCTCGATGTCGACACCATTCGATCCCGCAGCCGCTGCGGCATCTGCCACCTCGCCAAGCGCACGATGCTGGGCAACGACTCGCCACAGATCCAAGCTGATACCGCCGACGATCAAGATCATCATCACGAGCCCAACGCCGAAGATCGTGATCTGCCCTCGCTCGCCCCTGCGCCGATCGTTGATTCCTCGATCTCTCATTTCTCGACCGATCCAAAGTCGGGCTGGCGTTCGGTGTGGGCTGCGGTCCACGTCGCCTGACCGATGACGCCAAAGACAGGCAAGGTGAGCGTTGGGATGTCGACCGTGACGCTCACCGTGATCGGCTCGCCCGGCCGTCCGCTCGCGTTGACCGAGGCATGGAGTGTCCCCGGTTTCAGACCACGAGACGACTCGATCGCTGCGGTCAGTTGGCTGATGTCGGCCCCGTTGTCGTTGCCATGGCCATGGACCGCCATCAGTCGAGTGACCTCAGCAGCAGCATCCTCGGCCGCCGCCTGGTGTTGCACCCAGATCGGCAACTGCAACACCAGCAGTGCGAACGGCACGACGATCAGACCGAGAACGAATGGCAACTCGAGCACCGCACTGCCTCGCTCCGGATTCGACTCTCGAACAGCCCGTTCCGGATCCGCCGGCTCAGCCAGCCACCTCATGACGGCTCGAACTCGCGTACGGCAACGGCTGTCGCGGTGGTGTCCCAATCGGCAATGATCGGAAGCCAGCCTGCGAACGAGGCATCAACATCGACGGTGACAAACGTGTCTCCGATCACGCACCGAACGCTGCCAACCCCAGTCCCGATCTGGCCTCCAAGGAGCTGCTGACGAGACCGTTCGAATGCGTCCTCACACGAGCCTGGTGGTGCATCGACCGGCGCTGCACTGCGGGCTGCCGCCTGTGCCGCCGCCCGCAGGGCACCCTTTGCGTAGATCCAGACCGCGAACTGCGCAACGATGACGAAACACAGCAAGAGCACGCCGATACTGGCAACGGCGGGAAGCGTGAAGGCTCCCCACTCGCGGTCGTGGCCCCGAACTCGCTCAAACACCGAGCGACCCGCGGATGGCCTCGATGACGCCAAGACCCACTTGCTCGAGTGCGGCAAAGATGCCGACGAGCATCCCGATCGAGAGGGCACTGATACCGAGCCATTCGACGACGGCCGAGCCCCGTTCGGCTCGGCGGCCAGCAACCGATCCGACCAGGTGAGGATCGATCGCCGCCTGAGCAAGAGCGTGGAACATGTACATGCGTTGTCCTTTGTTTGTGGTTCGAAGAGATGGCGTGGTCAGTACTGACCGAAGACGAATGACGGGAGGGCGGCAGCCACGAAGAGGGCCATGACCGGCGCGACCAGTAGCAGGAGGGGAACGATCATGGCGCTGCGCCGCTTGACCGATCGGCGTGCCAGTGCCTCTCGCTGCTCGGCCCGAACCTCGCCGGCAATGGCGAGGAGCGGTTCGACGATGTCACCCCCGGTTCGGGCCGACGAGGCCAGAAGCCGATAGAGACGCGTAGCGACCGGCTCGGCGCTCTCCTGGGCCAGCGACCCGTACGCAGCTTGTGGCGAGCGTCCGCCGGTGATCAGGCCCAGAGCCGTTCGACAGTCGCTGGAGACCGGGCCAATTCGGTGCCAAACGACGCTCCGAACCGACTCGACAGGCCCATGACCGGTGCGCAGATGGACCGCCAGAAGCTGAGCGATGACCGGCACCTCAGCCCGCATGAGCGAGCGACGCTCGCCGATCGCGCGATCGAGCGCACCCCGCCGGATCGACAACCCGGCAATGGCGAAACAGATGAACATGACGATCGAACCCCAGCCGACGCCGAAGACCGCGGCCCCGGCCACGACACCAGCGACACAACCGGCAACGGCCGAAGCCAGCTGACGCATGCGGTACTGCGCCAGATCGGGCGACTCGTCGCCGGACTGGCGAAGGCGCAACTCGAGCTGGTCGTTGTCAGCTGCGTCGACCAAGCGACTCAGCCATGTCGCCAACCCGCCGAGCGCAGGGCCGAACACGCCGCGGATTGCCGACTGCTCGTCATCGATCACCAGACGGCGCAGTGCCGACGACGCCGCGCCGGTGCCGAGACGCGAGCGCCCGAAAGCCGCATACGGCTCGATCCGAGCCGCCAACCTTCGCGGTGGCGGAACAACGAGCTGCACGATCAAGACGGCAAAGACGGCGGCGGCAAGGGCGGCGACGAGTGTGGCGTCGGTGGCATACTCGATCCTCACGAGCCACCCCCATGCGGCACGGTTCGAGGCTCAGCAGCAGTTCGCCCGAGTCGGCTGATCAGGACCACGCCCGCCAGCGACATCACGAGCCCGAGGACCACGACCACCGTGCCGGCGGCGCTGGCATAGAACGCCCGGTAGCCGGGGGAGCCAAGGCAAAGCAGGCCGAGCACCACGAACGGCAGAACGGCAGCTCCCCTCGCCTCGATCGTGGTCTCGAGCTGCGCAGTGTCGATGTCGGCCATCAGGCGCAAATCAGCCACCGCCGACTCGGCCAGATCGTCGAGAATGTCGATGACGACCCGGCCTCCCTGATCGAAGGCAACGAGGAGTACTTCGATGATGCGATCAGCCAGCGGCTCGGCCAGCTCGGCACGCACCGTCTCGAGTGCCATTCGGTGATCGAGCGCGTTGGCCAGTCGTTCGTAGCGTCGGAATGCAGGGCGCAGCGGTTCCGGACCCAGTCGGGCGAGATCGACCAGCGCTGCATGCATACTCGCCCCAGATCGCAGCCGGGTTGCGATGTCTCGCAACGCGTCGGGCCAAGCGGCTCGACGATCTCGGGTGATGGCGGCTCGCCGCTGTTCGACGACGACAACCGGCACGAGCCCGCCGGCACAACCAGCGATGCCACCGAGTACCGCAACGCCGGTCAACGCCCAGACGAGCGAGATCGCAACCAACGCTGACCCAGTGACAACCGATCCGAATGCTTGCAAGCTGACGGCGGTGTCACTCTGCTCGAGCCATCGCTGCACACGCGATCGCACGTTCGGACCAGTACGTCGGCGCGACTGCCATCGGAGCTGCACACCAAAGATGCTCCCGACCGCGAGGTAGACGAGCGCTGCAGCACAAAGAGAAGCCAGGAGAGTCACAGCAAACTCACCCGCCCTTCGAGAACGTCATCAACACGGAAACCGCGATGGCGAATGGCTCGGTTGATTCGCAGTTCCAGCTCGTCCGGTAACGGAGCGCCAGTCCATTCCAAGGGATGGTCACCGGTCGCACGAGCGAAGATCGGCTCGACCGTCACGTCATGCTCTGTCGCCTGCATCGCCGGTACCGCAACGATCTCGGCGATTTGCCGCTGCCCGTCAGCACCGGCCTCGCGCGCCGTGTGAACAACGACGTCGATGATCGAGCTGAAGACGTGGCGCATCTGTTCCGCCGACACGTTCGTCCCCGCCATGGTTGCGGTCGAGATCAAGGCCATGAGGCCTTGTCGAGCACCGTTGGCATGAATCGTCGACAACATGCCGCAACCGGCATTGCCGGCACGGGTGAGTTCGAATGCCTCGGCCCCTCGTGTCTCACCGACAACGACGAGATCGGGACGCATACCGAGCGACATGCGAACGAGGTCACGCAGGGCGACCTCGCCAGTGCCATCCGGACCGGCCTGACGGGTTCGCCAGCGCGCCGCATGAAGATGATCGGTCGACAGTTCGGGTGTGTCCTCACAGACGATCACACGACGACTGGCCGGCGTCGACCGCAGCATGGCATTGAGGAGCGTCGTCTTTCCGCTACCCGGTTGTCCCGTCACCACGACGCCCGTCGGAACGGCAACGAGCAGGGCCAGAAACGACGCAGCCGCGCTGGAGAGCGCCTGCCACTCGACGAGTTCTGCCAACGTCTCGCGCCTCGCGAGGTAGCGACGAATCGTGACATCGATGTGTTCGGCGATCGGAGGCAGGACAACACCGAGACGGGCGGTTCCGTCAAGGATCTGGGCCTGAACAACGGGATGGGCCTCATCGGCCGATGCCCCCACCGAAGCCAACAACTTGGCGACGATGTGGGTGACTTCCTCCTCACTCACCGGTTCGGAGTGAGCGACGAACCGGCCGGCCGCGTCGACATACGACACTTCTTCGCCGTGGATGATCAGCTCTTCGTAGCGAATCGAGCCATCGAGGAAGGGAGTCAGTGGTCCGAAGTCGAACACCGATCGAGCGAGCCGATCGACCATGGCTGCGGGATCACCAAGCGGGCGCCCATCGACACCCGACGATGCAGTCGATTCGTAGTCACTCACGACAGCCCGAATCAATGCAAGAACACTCGAACGGTCAGACCCATCGAGGCTGCGGCGAGCCATCTGGTCGAGCGTCGTTCGGCGAAGACGCTCGTACGTGCTGAGGAGCCGACGTCGACTCATGGCCGCAACCTCTCGCCTCGAGATTCGGTTGCCCCCAGCGTCCTGTCGAACGCAACGCTCGGGTCCAGATCGGTACTGACGGGGGAGGTGATCAGTCGAGGCGACCTTCGCCATGGCACGCCACGAAGCGGAACAGCATCGCCAACCGCCAGTTCGGCGATGGCCTTGCGAAACGAACCCCACGCCGGCACCTCCGCTTCCCAACTCGCTCGGCCCACTCGCCGATCCACTGGCGCACAAACGATCGCTCCGACACGATCGCCTGCCACCGACCGCAGTTGTTCGACGAGTTGCGCACGCTGCGAAGGCGACCGAGGGGCACGATTGAGTACGACGTCGACCTGGCAATCGCCGATCAGCCCAACGGCATCGACGAGCCAGTCGACGAACCGCAACAGGCCAGAAGCCGAGCCGTCGCAGACACCGACGATCTGGTCAGCAGCCGACGCCGAGCGTCGCGACAGTTCGTATCGTCCAACGTGACGGTGTAAGTCTTCGAGCGTTGGGCCAAGACGCACGAAGACCGACGACCATTGGGCTGCGCACCCCTCGATCAAGCCAACCACATCGTCAGGACGGACCAGCGACCAATCGTCCCTGGTGACCAAACCGGCGATGACGTCGAATGGCAGTGAGGAGCGACCACCAACGAGCGCACTGGCCAGACAGTCTCGCAGCTCGGTTCGTTCGGCGTCGTCAACACTCAGCGGCTCCCGCCGGTGAGCGTCGACTGCGGTGAGCAGATGGGGATGGAGCCCGAGTCCCAGGCGACGGGCGAGCGTTGGGTGGGTTTCATCGACATCGATGATCAGCGGTTGCTCGGTAGCGCCGGTAGCGGCGAGAGCGATACAGACTTCAGTCGCACCCGCACCAGCAGGACCGCCAACAGCGACGATCCGACCAACAGCGGCCTTGGCGACCATCTCGACGCCGGCATCAGCCAACATGCCGATGAAACGCCGTTCCATCTCCGGATCGGTGCGGTGCCGCCGGATGGTATCGACCAGCACGTCGCTGTCGATCGAGCACTCGAGCGTGGAGTCCACCCCGAAGTGCTGGAGCTGCTGGCGGCCGAACCCATCGGCTTCGGCGGGGTCGAACAGGCCGATCATCGCAACACCAGCGGCTCGGGCCGATCGCACGAAGGGCACCGACAGCCAACTGGTGTCGTCATCGACCACCAGCACGTCGACCGCTCCACTCAGCGCATCGGCACCATCATGGAGGAGCACCACGGCGAGGTCTGACTCGTGGTCACGGCAATGGCGCTGGAGCGCTCCACGCCATGGGCGAGCGCTCAATGCCACGCCAACGGTCAATCGCCGTTCGGTCATGATGCCTCCTCGACAGTGGTCTGGTCGACAGTGGTCTGGTCGACGACAGGCGGCGCGCCAGTCGAGCGAAGAAGCTCGATCGGCCCTCGCCGTTGGGCAGCCACCAGCGCAAGTGCTTGCGCGTCATCGACTTCGACCGTGACGAACGATCCTGATGGCCCGCTGAGCAGACCATCGGGTCCGACGGAATCGGGCAATCGGGCAACGCGAACATCGATCAGTACGAACGTTGGCCGCTCATTGCTGTCAAGACCGATCACATCGACCCGGTCACCAGCCACCAATCCGAGGCCGACGATCGAGACCGATTCGACCGCGACCGAGGCGGTGCGATGCAACACTGTCGCGCCGCTCGCCACCAAATCGCTCTGCCGCAACGGACTACCTGCGACCACGTGGTGGCCAAGCACCATCCCCGGTGGCAGTTCGCCCGGTCGGACCAGAGAGTCGAGGAACGCCGAGTCGGACCGAACGGCAAGGGTCCTCACCTCGATCTCCGACGATGCCGTTCCCGAAGCCGTGTCGCCGGCGACGACGAGCACCTCGACCATCGCACCCCGTTCCGTCAGCACCGACCCAACGGTCACGAACGTGGCCAGCCCCGCCGTGATCATCGCAGCGTGAGCAAGGGTCAGCCGGGTAGGTGGTCGGCGGGTACGACGGACCGCCGACGAGGTGCGCCTCGCAGTGGCCACCTCACCGACCTCTCCTCGCTCGATCGTTGCTTTCACATCTACTCCTCATGTCGAACGCCCAAAGCCTCAGTAGCTCGAACGGCTCAGCGACTCGAACGGCTCAGCGACTCGAACGGCTCAGCGACTCGAACGACAACGTACGGAGTCCGACAGCTTCGAGGAAGGGAGTTCGCACCCCCTTGACAGGTCGGGCGACTTCGGTAGCGGTTGGTTCCAGAGGCGAGGGATGTCGTATGCCACCGGCCACAATGGTGGGCCGTGAACGACAACGCTCCGCTGCCCCGACCCAAGCAATCCATCATCACACTCGACGTGGAAGGTGTACTCGTTCCAGAGATCTGGGTCGCGGTCGCCGAGGCAACAGGTATCGAGTCCTTGACGCGGACGACTCGCGACGAACCCGACTATGACGTGCTCATGACCAGCCGTCTGGCGTGTCTCGCCGAACACGGCATCGGGATCAGCACCATTCAGGAAGTGATTCGAACCCTGTCACCGTTGGATGGTGCAGCCGAGTTCTTGAGCTACCTTCGCTCGGCGACGCAGGTCGTGTTGCTGTCAGACACCTTCGAGGAGTTCGCTCGACCGCTGATGGCCCAACTCGATTGGCCCACCGTGCTCTGCCACCGGCTCGAGATCAGCGACGACACCATCACCGGCTATCAACTACGAATGCCCGATCAAAAGTGCCGAGCGGTTGCTGCGTTTCAGGCGCTCAACTTTCAAGTCGCTGCCGCCGGCGACAGCTACAACGACACCACCATGCTCGGCCAGGCCGACGCCGGCTTCCTCTTCAATGCGCCAGCCAACGTGATCGCCGAATTCCCTCAGTTCCCTGCGTGTACCGACTACGCCGTGTTGACCGACCGACTGCTTTCCAGCCTCAGCTGACACCCTCACGTGCCAGCCAGTCGTCGATGGCTGCTCGATAGCGCACGCTCCCCGCCTTGTAGCCGGCGACATCGTCGGGCATGGCGTCGAGCGCTGCGGCCAAACGCTCCCCTTCGCCATGGTCAAGGGCCCATCGCAACGGACGACGAAGAATCCGAATGGTGAACACGATGGCGTCGGACTTCGGCAATCGACGAAGCGTCTGGTACTCGACGCGAAGACACAGCGCGTCGGCAACGTTCTCAGCGGTGATCGGCTCGGTCGGAACACCAGCAACATCAGGTTCGAGACGGTTGCCGTGGTCGGCATCGATGGTCCAGTTCGTTCGCCAAACCGGCCGCTCGACTCGGAGCCGATCAAAGAACGTGTCGGTCCTTGCCTCGAGATCCGTGGCGTAGCGAGGCACGGGCCCATGGATGTCGGCCATCGACAACCCGCGCTTCGACGCGAGATCCCAGCGTGTTGGGAAACAGACACAGGCCGCGGTCAGGTGCCAGGCGACTGCGCTGCGTTCCAGCACGACGAGATCCTCCTGCACCAATCGGGCCGCCTGCTCGATCGGATGCGCCGAAGCGTCCCCACCGAGCGTCGCAACGTTGCGGGCTGCGAGGTGCTCGACGACCAGATCGAGCAATTCGGCTGAGGCGACCTCGGCACCCGGGGTCACGACGACCACCTCATGGTGGCGAGCATCGATCAGTTTCGCCTTTTCGTCGCGATCGGCGTCGAGAGCGTCATCGATGATCAACCATTTCTCGAGATCGAGCGGTCGGACGCCGATCTTCCATTCGAATGGAGCACCGTGAAACGCAGGTGCGATCGCCTCGACCCAGTCAACCTCATCAGTTCGACCCATGGAAGGTAAGCGTAAACGAACGCTAGACTGCGGGGGTGCCTGACTTTCCAGATGGTTTCGATGCACTTCGAACCGCATACCCGCCCATCCTCACCACCGCCCAAGTGGCCGAACTCCTCGATCTGAACACTCGCACCGTTTTGACCATGGCTGGCGATGGGCGCATTCCCGCCAGCCGCCTCGAAGGATCCCGCAAGTATCACTTCGTGCTCGAAGACATCATCGACACGTTGAAGCGGAACCGAGTGATCCCCGAAAGCGCACCAACCAG
>JBBQUN010000074.1:0-17961 GCA_038212405.1 Acidimicrobiales bacterium
TGGCGTTGTGGTCGGTGGCGTTGTGGTCGGTGGCGTTGTGGTCGGTGGCGTTGTGGTCGGTGGCGTTGTGGTCGGTGGCGTTGTGGTCGGTGGCGTTGTGGTCGGTGGCGTTGTGGTCGGTGGCGTTGTGGTCGGTAGCGAGGTTTGCCGGGCCAAAGCCGGGCTGGGGGTGACCATCGATCGTTCGTCTCGAGGTGAGGAGCGGCAGCAGACCCAGGGCGGTCACCGAACCGGCAGCAACGAACGCAGCAGTGAACCCGAGACCCTCGACGGCGAAGCCCCCGACGACCGGCCCGATGAAGTAGCCGAGTCGAGTCGTGCCGCCGAAGAGCGACATGGCCCGGCCTCGGACACTGCTGGACGTGGCGCGAGTCATGAGCGTCTGGCGAGACAGCAGCCAGCCCGTCGAACCGGCTCCCCACACCAGTCGAGCCAACAGCAACACCCCGGTGAGTTCGATCCAGCCGAGCGCAGCGGTGCTCACCGCCATGACAGCGACCGCGGCGAGCATGACGAGCTGTTCGGGCCGACGACCGAGTAGCTGCCCGAACGGGAGTTGCGCCAGCATCGCGCCGAGCCCGGCCGCGGCGAGGATCCACGCGATCCGTGAGTACGACAGATCGATCGAGCGCAGGTAGAGCGGAAGGATCGGCAGCAGCATCGCGGTGCCGGTCTGGACGGCGAGTGCCGGGAGGTAGATCGGCATCACCAACGATTTCAGAACCGCTGAAGCGGTTGGCGGCGAGGTTTGCGGCATCGAGATCACCCTAGGACCAGGCGAGCAGGCATGATGTCGTCGTGAGTTCAGCAACAACGCCAACCAAGGCGATCGATTCCAAAGCCGTGCGAGCGTGGGCGTTCGATGTCGGCGATCGCTCGTCGTCGCTGAGGGTCTACGGCGTGGTCCGCCGCACCGTGCAAACGCTGTTGTTTCCTTGGCTGCGAGCCGAGTGTGTTGGAGCAGAACGGCTCGACATCGAAGGACCGATGATCCTTGCCCCGGTGCATCGGTCGAACCTCGATTCGGTGGTGGTCGCTTGTTTCAGCCGCCGGCGAATTCGGGCGCTCGGGAAAGAGTCGCTCTTCGTCGTCCCCGTGGTGAAGTACTTCTGCGCTGCGTTGGGTGCCATCCCTGTTCGTCGCGGTCAGGCCGACCGTGAGGCGCTTGCTGCTGCGAAGTCGCTGCTCGACCGTGGAGAATCGATGATCGTGTTCCCGGAGGGGACCAGACAGGATTCCGGTGTCGAACTCGGCGAGTTGTTCGATGGTGCGGCATGGCTCTCGGCCCGAACCGGCGCACCGGTGATTCCGGTGGGGATCGCTGGAACGGCAGAGGCGATGGGCGCCGGTGCGAAGTGGATTTCTCGGTCCAAGGTCAGAGTCGTGGTTGGAGAACCGCTCGCCCCCCCGAGAGGACCTGACGGTAAGCGCGCCGATCGCGAGACCTTGCGCGTCTTCACCGAAGAGCTGACCAAACGGCTCGCCAAGGTGCAACACGAGGCGTACTCTCTCGCGAGATAGGGCACGAGCCACACCAAGGTGGCCGGCCGGGGTCGCTACTCGCGTGGCACCGACCGGGTGACTAGCATCACGCCATGACTGCGATCGAGATGTCCCTCAGCCACACTGTTGGCAGTGCCGAGCCGGCGCTGCTCACCACCACGATCGGCGAGAACCTACGTCAAACGGTGGCTCTCCACGGCAGCCGCGACGCGCTGGTCGTTCGGCAACAGGATCTGCGGTTCACCTACGACGAGCTGTGGGCCGAGGTCGATCGAGTTGCCCGAGGGCTTCTGGCCATGGGATTCGTCAAGGGCGATCGAATTGGTGTCTGGGCACCGAACGTTGCCGAGTGGGTGTTGGCGCAGTTCGCCACTGCTCGGCTCGGGATCATCCAGGTCAACATCAATCCGGCCTACCGGACGCACGAGGTGCAGTACGCCCTGGCGCAGTCCGGTTGTCGTGGCCTCATTGCCGTCACCGAGTTCAAGACCAGCAACTACCGGGGCATGATCGACGAGGTCCGTGGCGAACTGCCCGATCTCGAGCACGTCATCTACATCGCAGACCCAACGTGGGATGCGCTCATGTCCCTCGCCGATCAGAAGACCTCCGCCGATGTCGAGGCCGTCGAGGTCACCCTCACACCCGACGAACCAATCAACATCCAGTACACGTCGGGCACCACCGGTTTCCCCAAGGGAGCGACGCTCAGTCATCGCAGCATCTTGAACAACGGCTACAACGTGGCCGAGGCATGCGACCACACCGAACACGACCGAGTTTGTGTGCCGGTGCCCTTCTATCACTGCTTCGGCATGGTCATGGGCACGTTGGGTTGCACCACGCACGGGTCGACCATCGTGGTTCCCGCCCCGTCGTTCGAAGCGGTTGCCACCCTCGAAGCCGTCGAGGCCGAACGGTGCACGAGCCTGTACGGCGTGCCAACCATGTTCATCGCCCAACTTGGCGAACCAAGCTTCGATGACTACGACCTCAGTTCGTTGCGCACCGGCATCATGGCCGGCTCGCCCTGTCCGATCGAGGTCATGCGTCAGACGATCGACAAGATGCACATGAGCGAGGTGACCATCGCCTACGGCATGACCGAGACGTCGCCGGTCAGCACCCAGACCGCCACCGATGACCCGATCGACAAGAAGGTCGGCACCGTTGGCCGAGTGCAACCGAACATCGAGGTGAAGGTGGTCGACCCGGAAACGGGTGAAACCGTTCCGCGAGGGACCTCGGGTGAGTTCTGCACGAAAGGCTATTCGGTGATGATCGGGTATTGGAACGATCCAGCGAAGACAGGCGAGGCGATCGACGCCGAGGGGTGGATGCATACCGGCGACCTGGCTGTGATGGACGACGACGGCTACCTCAACATCGTCGGCCGCATCAAAGACCTCATCATCAGGGGCGGCGAAAATGTCTATCCCCGAGAGGTCGAGGAATTCCTCTACGCCCACCCAAACATTCGCGACGTGCAGGTCGTTGGTGTTCCCGACCGCAAGTACGGCGAAGAGATCATGGCGTGGATCCAGACCGAGGATGGCAGCGACATGACCCTCGACCAGGTCAAGGAGTACTGCAAGGGCAAGATCGCGCACTACAAGGTTCCCCGTTACGTGATGACCACCACCGAGTTCCCGATGACCGTGACCGGCAAGATCCAGAAGTTCAAGTTGCGCGACGACGCCATTACGCAGCTCGACCTGTCCAGCCACATCACCGAGACGGCCTGAGAGCTGGCTGTGCCCGCTTCGAGTCGGTGGCCTAAGGTTTGGTCATGACTGCGACCGAGGCCCCACCATCAACGATCGACGACTTCGCGGGCGGCGGCTTTGCCACCCGGATGAGGCCGCCGACGTTCGACAATGTCGAAGACGAGCGACGCCACCTTCTCGAGCGGCTTGCCGCCTCGTTCCGCTTGTTCGGTCGTTTCGGCTTCGATGAGGGCGTCGCCGGCCACATCACGGTGCGTGATCCCGAGCATGCCGACCGCTTCTGGGTGAACCCGTTCGGCATGAACTTCAAGCACATCAGCGTGTCCGATCTCATCTGTGTCGATCACCACGGCGAGGTCGTCGTTGGAACCAACCCCGTCAATCGTGCAGCGTTTGCCATTCACTCTCGTGTGCACATGGCCCGCCCCGACGTCGTTGCTGCCGCCCACTCGCATTCGATCTACGGCAAGTCGTGGTCGTCGCTGCGACGCCCGCTCGACCCGCTGACCCAAGATGCGTGTGCGTTCTACGACGACCACGTGGTCTTCGACGACTACACCGGCGTCGTCCTCGACACCGCTGAAGGCGACCGCATCGGCGCTGCTCTCGGCCAGAACAAGGCCGCGATCTTGTCGAACCACGGCAACCTCACCGTTGGCCATTCGGTCGACGAAGCCACCTGGTGGTTCATCACGATGGAGCGCACCTGCCAGGCCCAGCTCTTGGCGGAGGCAACCGGTCTCAAGCCGGTACTCATCGACGCCGATCAGGCCAAGAAGACCAGTGGGCAAGTCGGGTCGCACGACGCCGGTTGGTTCAACTTCCAGCCGCTGTATGACTGGATCACTCGCGAAGAGCCCGATCTGTTCGACTGATCACCCATGGTTTCGTTCATCCGCAACGGGCGATTCCTCGACCCCGCTGATCAATGGGTCTACGGCGACCTCACCATCGACGATGGTGAGGTCGTTCGTATCAGTGATGGCCCCGACCTCGAAGCGCTGATCGCCGACGACGACGCCATCGTGCTCGATGTCGATGGCAACCGCGTCGGCCCCGGATTCATCGATCTCCAGATCAACGGCGGTTTCGGCGTCGACCTCCAGAGCAATCCGGCTGGATTGTGGGAGCTGGGTGCACGTCTCCCGTCGATCGGTGTCACCGCCTTTCTTCCGACGCTGACGACTAACGGGTATGCACTGCTCGACCAAGCCCTGGCGGCATTCGAGGAACGCCCGCCGAATTATCAGGGTGCCGAGCCGTTGGGTTGGCATCTGGAGGGTCCGTGGCTGAGTGAGGCGAAGCGGGGAGCCCATGCTCGATCGAAGCTGGCGCCGATTCCCGATCCGCTGCCTGAGTGGTTTGCCCCCGAGCGCGGCGTGGCGATGGTGACACTCGACCCTGAGCGTGCCGGAGCCGAATTCGCCACGCGAGAGTTGAGCGACCGAGGTGTCGTCGTGTCCTTCGGCCACACCGAGATCGACCATGCAGCCGCCCTCGATGCCTACCGGTGGGGTGCATCGATGGGCACCCACTTGTTCAACGCGATGTTGGGTCTTGGGCATCGAAGTCCGGGGCTCGCCGCTGCCTTGCTCAGTGAACGTTGCCCGGCCCGATTCGGGTTGATTGCCGATGGGGAGCACGTCGACCCGGTACTCATCGATGTTGCCTGGCGTTTGGCTGGCGATCGGTTGGTACTGGTCAGCGATGCTGTTGCGCCGCTCGGCATGACCACAGAGCCAGTCCTTCGGCTCGAGGACGGCACGCTCGCCGGGGCTGTGATCGGCCTCGATCAGGCGGTGGTCAACCTTGCTGGCTTCACCGGATGCTCAGCAGCTGCTGCTCACCATGCGGCCTCGACCCGTCCAGCCGACGTGTTGGTCGACGCGACACGTGGTGAGTTGTGGCCGGGTTTGCGCGCCGATGCCGTCGTGCTCGACGACGACGGCGCAGTGGCGGCAACGATCATTGGTGGTGAGCTCGTCTATACGGCCGATCGATGAACACGTCCGATCGATGAACACGGCCGATCGATGACACCGCCACTCCTCGAACGCAGCCGATCGATGGGCAATGGCGGCGGCGTTGCCGAGTAAGGTCGCCGCCATGCCCAGCATCGCAATCCGAGACGTCGGACCCCGAGACGGCTTGCAATCAGAAGGACCGGTCGCAGTCAAGGATCGGATCGCCCTCATCGACTCCTTGAGCGCTGCCGGTCTTGGCGACATCGAGGCGGTGAGCTTCGTTTCGCCAAAGGCGGTGCCGCAGATGGCGGGCGCTGGCGAGGTGATGGCAGCGATCACTCGACGGCCAGGGGTGACCTACTGGGCGTTGGTTCCGAATCGTCGCGGTGCGGAACTAGCCGTCGATGCCGACGCTGATGCGCTCACCGTGACCATCTCGGCCTGCCCGGTCTACAACGAGAAGAACGTCCGCCAAACCGTCGAGCAGTCGCTGGTTGCGATGGCAGACATCGTCGAGGTTGCCGACGGTCGGATCGTCGATTGTGTCATCTCGTGCGTTTTCGGGTCGCCCTACACCGGCGACGCACCCACCAGGGACACCCCCAGAATCATCGCTCGCCTGATCGAGCACGGCATCACTCGTTTCACGCTGGCCGACACCACTGGCATGGCGACGCCAACCCGAATCGAAGCGGTGATTGGTGCAACCGGTCCCGACGTCGGACTGCACCTGCACGACACCCGAGGGACCGCACTCGTCAACGCCTGGACGGCCCGCTCGCTTGGGGTTGCTCGATTCGACACCGCCGTCGGGGGGCTTGGCGGTTCGCCATTCGCCGCCGGTGCCGGAGGGAATCTCCCAACCGAGGATCTCGTCCACCTCCTCGACGACGCCGGGATCGAGACCGGCGTCGACCTGGAGGCACTTCTGCAATCAGCGGCGCTTCTTCGTTCGCTCGTTGGCCACGATCTGCCGGGGCGGGTGGCGACGCACGGCCCGCGTTCAGCGGAAGTGCACCCATCAACGAACGTAAGCGCCTGAGCGGGCAGGATGAACCGGTGACGAGCGACAGCACGACGTCAGCATCTGACCGATTCTTCGAACTCGACGGCGTCATCGGCGCCGCAGGTTTCGCCAGTGGCGATCGAGTGGTGATTGGCCATTGGCACGACTCGCCGATCGGTCCGTTCAACGATGTGATGTGGGCCGAGCCCGACGGATGGCGCACCCTTTTCGTTGCCGACGAGCGATCGAAGGCCTTCGTCACCGCGGTGTACCAATTCGATTCGGTCATCGTTGCGCCGAGCCTTGCGGTGCGGTTCTCCCCAAACACCGATCACCCGCTCCTCGAGGCTGCGTGGCCGAACGCCCAGCTCGAATTCAGTGTCGGCAAGGCCGTATCGTTTCCTCCTCGGCCGGCGTGGGTGACGCGGCGAATCGAAGGACCGATCGCCAAGAAGACCATGAACGTCGACACCTATGGGGTGAGCCCAACCGGGGTGTATGAGTGGTATCGCACCAGGAGGCTCCGCCGCATCCTCGGCGGTTGGGGCATTGTTGCCGGGCGAGATCTCGGCGAGGTCGGTGCTCCCAACGAAGCCACCGGTTTCGGGTTCTCCGAGCCGCCGCCCTTCGCCTCGGTCACCGAGATCAGCCCTCGGCTACATGATCCGTCGCATGCGCTCGATGCCGTTGTCGAGCGCCTCAGTGGAGCGAGTGCGAAGTGACCGATTCCGTGCCACTGCCCACCTCGAACTCGGTATCGTCGTCAACCGCCCCTGAGCCGTTGTGGACTCCGAGTGACGAGCGGATCGCTGGGTCGAACATCGAAGCCTTCCGCCAACGATTTCGACCCGAGGCTGCGAACTCCGACGAGCTGTGGCAGTGGTCGGTCGAGCAACCGGGCCAGTTCTGGCGATCACTCTGGGATTTTGCCGGGATCATCGGCGAGCCGGGTGAGCGGCTGGTCGAAGAGACAGCCACCTTCGCCGACTGGCGTTTCCTGCCCGACGCCACGTTGAACGTCGCCGAGAATCTGTTGGCCGATCGTCCTGGAGCGGCCGACCTCGCCATTGTTGCCCGCACCGAGATCGGTGGTGAACGCTTCATCGATCGAGGTGAACTGCGAGATGAGGTGGCAGCCATGGCCGCCTACCTACGTTCGGTCGGCGTCGGACCTGGCGATCGGGTGGCGGCGTGGATGCCCCACATTGCCGAGACGATCGTTGCCTTCCTCGCAGCAAATGCGGTTGGTGCGGTCTTCACCTCGACCTCGGCTGATTTCGGCCCCGAAGGCGTGGTTGATCGATTCGGCCAGACAGCGCCCAAGGTGCTGGTGGCGGCCGACGGCTACAGCTACGGCGGTCGCACCTTCGATTGTCTTGGCCGCATCCCCGAGATCGTCGACCGGTTGCCGTCGGTCGAGCACGTTTTGGTGGTTGGCTCCATTGCGGCGCGGCCCGACATCACTGGCATCCCCCGGGCAACGGCCTGGTCGCAGGCCTTGGGTCGTCATCGCGGCGCCAACCTCGAATGCACTCGGCTGCCAGCAGATCATCCGATCTTCATCCTGTATTCGTCAGGTACCACGGGCAAACCCAAGTGCATCGTGCACCGCAGTGGGGGAGTGTTGCTCAAACTGTTGAGCGAGCACCTCCTGCATTGCGACATCCGTCCCGGCGACCGAGTGTTCTACTTCACCACCTGTGGCTGGATGATGTGGAACTGGCTCGTCGGCGTTCTCGGCACCGGCGCCTCGATCGTGCTCTTCGACGGCAGCCCCTTCCACCCAGGACCCGAAGCGCTGTACGACCTCGCCGACACCGACGATGTCACCTTCTTCGGCGTATCGGCGAAGTTCATCGACTCGTCGCTCAAAGCGGGTCTCGAACCGCGTTCGTCGCACCGGCTCGAATCCGTGCGCAGCATCTGCTCGACCGGTTCGCCGCTCAGCCCCGAGGGTTTCGCGTGGATCTACGAGGGTGTGAAGTCAGACGTGCACCTCCAGTCGATGTCGGGGGGCACCGACCTCTGCGGTTGTTTGGTGGCGGGAGATCCGACCAAGCCGGTCTATTCCGGTGCGATCCAGCGGCCGACGTTCGGTCTGAAAATCGAAGTCTTCGACGACGATGGCCTACCGGTCGGGGTCGGCGTAAAGGGAGAGCTGGTGTGTTCGAACCCGTTCCCGTCGATGCCTCTGGAATTCTGGGGTGACACCGACCGCAGCAAGTATCACGACGCCTACTTTGCCCGGTTCCCCAACGTTTGGGCCCATGGTGATTTCGCCTCGTGGACACCTGAGGGCGGGATGGTCATTCACGGACGATCCGACGCAACCTTGAATGCGTCGGGCGTGCGCATCGGTACCGCCGAGATCTACCGAGTCGTCGAACAGTTCAGCGACGTCATCGAAGCGATCGCCATTGGCCAAGAGCACGACAACGACACGCGCATCGTGCTCTTCGTCCGCCTGGCCGACGGCGTCGACCTGACCGAAGAACTCCAGCGAACGATCAGAGCGGCGCTGCGAAGCCAATGCTCGCCCCGCCATGTACCGGCGATCATCCAAGCCGTTGCCGATATTCCCCGCACTCGTTCGGGCAAGATCGTGGAACTCGCCGTGACCGAGGTCGTGCATGGGCGGCCAGTGAAGAACCTCGAGGCGCTCGCCAACCCCGAAGCCCTCGAACTCTTTCGTCTCGATTGAGCCCGCTGAATCCGAGGAACAGCTCAGGCACGCCGCGCCTCTCCGCAATCCCCCTCAACAGGGGCGAAGCTCGATCTGCTCGATGGCCACGACTGCCTCCTCCAGCGGGAGACTGGCGACCTCGGGTACAGCGGCGAGGTCAACGCCATGGTGCTGTTCCGCAATGATGACGGCGCCAACGTTGAGGATGCCCTCCAAGGGCGTTCGGACTTGCTGCTGCTCGGCGAGGTCGATGGCCGGTCGTTGCCGTAACGGCCTTGGCGGGCTACCCCCCAGTATCCGAGCAAGCCAGTACGCTCACCGAATGGTCAGACCGGCGGGTCGCGCAATCGCGATTATCTTCGTCACCGTGAGCGTGGCCCTCGTCGCCGATCCGATTGCGGTCGGCGCAGCGGAGCAACCACCGGGTGTCGACCTCATCCCGGAACACGTGGCAGCGATCTATGACTACGCGGCGGCAACCGCGCCATGCCCGATCTCGTTTGCCACGCTGGCCGGCGTCGGGGCGGTGACCTCTGACCACACTCGGCTTGGAGGCGAGCCAAGGCTGTTACCCGACGGAGCCAGCCAACCAACGATCGTGTACGAGCAGTTGGCAGCCTCGGCGCCAACCGGCCGGCTGCCCGATACCGACGGCGGCGCCACCGACGGGTCGGCCGAAGACGACACGACGATCGGACCGATGCAGTTCCTCCCCCAGACGTGGAGCGAGTTCGGCGTCGATGGCAACGGCGACGGTATGGGCGATCCGAACAACCTGTGGGACGCGGCCGCGAGCGCTGCCAACCGGCTGTGCGCCGCATCGATCGATGCCGATGTTCCCGCCGCATTGACGACCTATTTCGGTACCGACGCCTACAACGACTGGGTACTCGAATCGATCGATGAAGCGGCCACCTGGCAGCTCGAGGTTCGCCCGGCGCCGCAGCGCCGAGACGTCGACGTCGTCAGCATCTCGACCCCATCGACTGCTGCCCCGACCGGCGCGCTCGGATCGCCACAAGCCGTGGCCGCTGAACAGGTCGAGGGAAGCGAACCAACGGCCTCATCACCAGCGGATCCGACCGATGAGATCCAGGTCGCAGGCATCGAGCAGTTGCCGACCGCCACCTCCGATCCGACCGCCACCTCCGATCCGACGGTCAGTGCCGATCCGACGGTCAGTGCAGCACCCGACCCGGGCTTCATCGGTCCGCCCAGCCCGAGCCCGAGTCCGGTAGCACCACTCGTTGCTCCCGGTGAACGGTCGGTAGCTGGCGACTGGGATGGCGACGGCGCGCCGGGGGCGGCCACGCTCACGGCCGAGGCCGACCGCACGATCATCCGCCGAACCGACGCAGCCGACCGACCCTACGGTGCCGTCATCGACGTATCGGTCGAACTCGCAGATCCACAGGCCCTCGCCGGACTCGTCGTTGGGGAGTGGGATGGCGATGGCATCGACGATCTCGCCCTCCTCGTTGCTGAGCCGGCCGGCGTCAGGGTCATTCGGTTCGATCGTGCTGGTGCGGTGATCGACAGCGCCGATCTCGGCGTCGTTGGCGAAGGCGCAGCGATCGTGGTCGGACCGCCGCCAGCGGCTCTGGCGTCGCTCGGCGACGAAGCGCCCTGGAAGAAGGTCACGGCCTTCAATGGTGTCGAACTCGACCTGTGGAGGGTGGGCGGCATCATCGTCGATGCGTCGGTCGTCGAACAGACCAGCGCCATGATCGCGACAGCGGCCGCTGACGGGATCACGCTTCAGGGGTGGGGGTGGCGCAGCCACGATGCCCAGATCGAACTGCGTCGAGCGCACTGTGCCGACGTCTGGACCACCCCGGCGTCGGCGTGTAGCCCACCAACCGCCGTCCCTGGAACGTCACGACACGAGTACGGCACGGCGATCGACTTCCATGCGAATACGGTCTCGCTTTCGGCAACGTCGCCCGAGTTCACCTGGCTGGCCGAGAACGCCGAAACCTTCGGTTTCTACAACTTGGCTTCCGAGCCATGGCACTGGTCGACCGATGGCGGCTGATCAGCGCTGAACGGGCGTCAGCCCTTCGACGCTGACGACGCTTCGACCTCGGGTGGCGCATCGATTTGTGGACCGAGCTTCACACCCTTCAGCAACGACTCGGTGATGCGCGACGGTGCCTCACGCAGGAGATGATTGACCAGGAGGCGCCGAGGCGTACGCACATGGCGCTTCTCGGCCTTGGTCGCGGCCACGGTCCGCTTGGCAATGAGCTGCGGCGACTTCTTCGGGATCAGCTGGAAGAGTCGAAGCCGCTTGAGCATGGCGTCGTAGTCGCCCGCTTCTTCGATGTGATCCCACATCTCGGTGTCAACCGGCCCGGGAGCCACGACGGTGGTTGTGATCGGGGTGTCGCGCATCTCCATTCGGAGGCTGGCAGCAAAGTTGGAGATCCCGGCCTTGGTTCCGGCATAGACCGCCAGCCCGGGGAAGCCGCCGGTGCCGGCCAGCGACGACAAGAACACGATGTGGCCCTTGCGGCGGGCGAGCATGCCGGGAAGGACCTGGCGAGTGAGCACCATCGGCGCCTCCAGGTTGAGGCGAGTGACGTCGCGGATGGTTTCGGTGCCAATGCCCTCGAACGGCTCTGAGGTCTCGAGTCCGGCGTTGTTGACCAGTACGTCGATCGGCCCGGCTTCGAGTTCGACTCGGGCGATGAGTTCGTCGACCTGGTCGGGGTCGAGGAGGTCGGCAGTGAAAGCGAAGCCGTTGAGTTCATCGGCCAACGACTTCAAGGCGTCGGTGTTCCTGGCAACGAGCGAGACCTTCGCCCCCTCTTTTGCGTAGGCCCTTGCCATGGCGGCACCGATGCCGCGAGAGGCGCCAGTGATGAGGACGTGTGCACCGTTGAGTTCCATGGCCGCGAGCGTAGTGGCAGTCGTCACAGTCTCGCCGCCCGCCGGAGGTCACGAGGCCACTACCGTGACTCAGCGATGGATCTCCTTGCAACGATCGAATCGCCCGATGTCACGCTCGGGGTGGTGTTGGCCGTCGCTGCGGCTGCGCTGCTCATCGGCTTGACGAAAGGCGGCGTCGGCGGTTTGGGTCCGGTCGTGACGCTGCTGGTCGCCACGGCGCTCCCCACCAAGATCGCCGTCGGCTTGCTGCTACCCCTCCTGATGGTCGGCGACCTCAACGCGCTCTGGGCTCACTGGGGCAAGTGGCATCGGGCATCGGTCATTGCTCTGCTACCGGGTGGGCTCGTTGGGGTAGGCATCGCCAGTCTGTTCCTGCGCTCGATGTCGGAGCGGGCCCTCGAGCTCTTCATCGTCGCGATCTCACTGGCGTTCGCCGCCTATCGGATCATCGGGCCTCGGGTACGGACCGTGCCGCTCGAGGTGCGGCCGGTCCACGGGGTTCTCGCCGGCGTCACCTCCGGCATCACCTCGACGATCGCCCATGTTGGCGGCCCTCCGATCCAGGTCTACTTGCTCGGTCGGCGGCTGGAACCACGAGAGTTCGTTGCGACCTCGGCCGCAGTCTTCACGGTGATCAACTGGACGAAAGTGCCGGGATACGTCGCCGCCGATTTGTTCGACGTCGATCTGATCCTTCGTCTGTGGCCGGTG
The DNA here is from genome assembly GCA_038212405.1 of Acidimicrobiales bacterium. Taxonomy (GTDB): domain Bacteria; phylum Actinomycetota; class Acidimicrobiia; order Acidimicrobiales; family SZUA-35; genus JBBQUN01. Next base: position 12,487 of record JBBQUN010000074.1, read on the forward strand.
GTGTTCCTGATTCCACCGGGGATTCTCATTGGGCGATGGTTCGTGACTCGGGTTTCGGCTGCAGTATTCGACGGTCTGGTGCTCGCCTCACTGGTGGTAGGGGCGTTGCTGCTCCTGCTCTAACCTGCACGAATGACCACTGTTCGTGCCCCTGGTTCCTCGGCCAATCTCGGGCCGGGTTTCGATGTTCTGGGTGCAGCCATCAACCGCCATGCGTGGGTGAGCGACCGCGGCCCTCTTGCCGGCCTACCCAACCACACCACCGAACCATGTGCCAAGGACCACCTCGTCACCATCGCTCATCGTGCAGCAGGTGGCACCGGGCCGGTGTGGTTCGGGTTCGATCTTCGCCCCGGCCGGGGCATGGGGTTCTCCGGAGCGGCTCGGGCGGCGGCGGCGGTCCTTGCCTGCGTGGCCAACGGCACCCCATCCGATGAGGCACGCACTCGCGCCTACGACGTCGTCACCGAACTCGAAGGTCATGGTGACAATGCGGCGCCCTCGGTCTTCGGTGGGATCCACATCGTTGCCGGCGCCCTTCACCATCGCATCACGAACGGCTTTCCCGGGCAGTTGCTGCTTTGGGTGCCGAGCACCGAATCGTCGACCGACGCGTCCCGGTCAGCCCTTTCCGCCCAGGTGTGGCGCGCTGATGCGATCTTCAACATCGGCCATACGGCCCTGCTGGTCGCCGCGCTCTATGAAGGCGACGCGACGCTCTTCTCGACTGCCGTCGATGATCGGCTGCATCAGGGTCGGCGTTTCGATGCGCTGCCTGATTCGGCTGCTGCCGCAGCGGCTGCTCGTTCAGCGGGAGCGATCGCGACCTGGCTGTCTGGCTCGGGACCGTCGGTTGGCGTGCTGTGCGACTCGAAGCGAGCCGATGCCATCACCGAGGTGCTGTCTGTTTCGGGCACCGTCGAAGCGGTGTCGCTCGATCTGGACGGAGCGGTAGTCGTGCCATAGCGTCGGGGTGATGACCCTCGGTTTCGTTCCTGCCCGACGAGTGATGCCATGACGACCACGAGCGAGACGCTCGCCGAACTCGATGCCTGGCTCGACGAGAACTGGGATGACGATCGACCGTTGCTCGAGTGGCGTGATCGGCTGGCCGACAGTGGCTGGGGATGCCCGACGTGGCCGACGCAGTGGTTCGGGCGGGGTCTCGATGAAACGACGGGATCGGCGGTTCGGGCTCGGATGCGTGAGCGCAACATCGTGGGGCCGGCCGGCGGTTCGGCCATGACGCTGGCGGCGCCGACCTTGCTCGCCTTGGCCTCGCAGGACCTCCTCGGTCGACTGTTGCGGGACATGGTGACCGGTCGCATCACCTGGTGTCAGCTCTTCAGCGAGCCAGGGAATGGGTCTGATCTTGCTGGGCTCACCACCCGAGCTGATCGAGACGGCGATGAGTGGGTCGTCAACGGCCAGAAGCTCTGGACGACCGGCGCGCACACGGCCGACTACGGCATGCTGCTTGCTCGCACCGACTGGGACCAGCCCAAGCATCGAGGCATCACCTACTTCGCGTTGCCAATGCATCAAGACGGCGTCGAAGTGCGAGGGGTCCACCAGATGAACCGGCACACCTCATTCAACGAAGTGTTCCTGACCGACGCCAGGGTCGAACATGCCAATGTCGTCGGCAGCGTCGGCGACGGTTGGCGAGGTGCCCTCACCACGCTGTCGCACGAACGCGGGCTCGGCGCTCGGGCCACGACCGGGAGCGATCAGTCGGGTCGCACACGAAGCGAAGCCGCGGCCGAGCACGAGGCCTACAACCGCACCTATATCTGGTATCCCCAGCGGGCGGGCCGGGTCGACAAGGCGGTTCCGAGCGCACAAGCGGTCGGCGTGGCCAACGATCCGATCATTCGTCAGCGGGTGGCCGAGCTCACCTCGCTCGACCGGGTCGCCTCGTGGACCGTTGCCAGGGCCGCAGCGGCGCGAGCGGCGGGACACCAGCCGGGTCCCGAGGGCTCGATCGCCAAGCTCATGGGATCCGAGATCGCTCGCCGATCCAATGCGATCCACTCGGCGATCGCCGGCGCGAACGCCATGCTGGCCGCGGCCGATGCTGCCGACCCCGTGGTGGCAGAGATCCTGATCTCGACCCCTGCAGCATCGATCGCTGGTGGTACCGACGAAATCCAACACAACATCATCGGCGAACGCACGCTCGGTCTCGCCAAGGAACCGTCGGTCGACAAAGACGTTCCGTTCCGCGACGTGAAAGTCAACCGCTGACGAGGTCCGAGGACTCGGTTGGCGAGGAACGAAGCCGAGACGGCGTCAGGCCTTCGAGATCGAAGGGGCGCGTCAGCGTGTCGAACATCGGGCCTGGCATGCCAGTCGTGAGAAGGTCGGCAACGAGCTGGCCGGCAGCGGGCGCACTCTGGATCCCCGTGCCACCCTGGCCGACGCACCAGTGAAAGGTCGGTCGATCAGGGTCGGGACCGATCACCATCGACCGGTCGGGTGCGAAGGTGCGAAGCCCAGCCCACGACGACGTGATCGCTCTGACGTCGAGGGTCGTGAACTGGTTGATCCGCTCGATGGCCCTGGCAACGTCGAGCTCGTCGGGTTTGGCGTCGAGGGGTGCCGATGGCACCTCATCAGACGGCGAACACATGAACTGCGCGCCGTCGGGCTTGACGTACCACGAGTTGTTCGCATCGCCAAAGAGTGGCCAATGACCCGACTCTCGGTGGGCGCTCTTGATCATGAACGCGGTGCGCCGCTTCGGTTCGAGCCCAACAGGTTTCACCCCACACGATGTTGCGACGAGGTCACCCCACGCGCCGGCGGCGTTGACGACCTGCCCGGCGAGAAACGAGCCAGCAACGGTGTCGACTCGCCAGTGCGCGCCTTCGGGGTTTGCACAATCGACCCGTGTAGAGATCGCGAAGGTGGCCCCCGCTCGTCGCAGGCCCCGAACGAACGCCTGGTGCAGGCCGGCGACATCGATGTCGGCAGACTGCGGTTCCCAGATCACCCGTTCGATCTCGCTCGGCCGCAGGACCGGCACCAGCTCCAGAGCAACCTCGGCTGTGACCTCGACGATGGTGGGGTTGAGCGCCTGACCGGCCTCGAGCTCGGACTGGATGCGGTCTGATGTTCCCGGTGCTCCGACCGTCAGGATTCCTCGCGGCGTGAGCAGCGGAGCGTCGACGAGTCCGTCGGGCGGGTCGTTGAAGAACCCGAGGCTGGCCAGGGTCAGTTGGCGAATCGGCGCCGCTCCGTAGTTCTCGATGAGCTGCGCTGCTGAGCGACCAGTGGTGTGGAACGCAAGCGTTGGTTCGGTTTCGACGAGTCGTACCGACCCCACGTTGGCTCGAGCCAGCGCATACGCCGCGCTGACGCCGGCGATCCCGCCCCCGATCACCACGATGTCGACGTTCTCCATCGACGAGACCGTAGCCTCCTCGACCATGCAGTTGTCGCTGAGTGTTCGCCGGGCCAACGGTGCCGTACCACGGCTTGGTGTCGCTCCACTGCTTGTCGTCGTCGCAATGGTGTTGGGGCTTGGTTCGTGCATGGGATCGACGGAGGACGCCGAGACAGAGGCATCCGAGCTCGAAGCGGTCGACGCGCTGGGTTGTGATCAGGAGACGATCGGCGGCGATGAGAGCGCCGTGGTTTCGGCCCTCGCCGTGGAGAATGGTGAGATCGTTGGGCTGTGTTTTGGCGAATCAGATGCCCGCCTCGATGCCGCCTTCGCCGAACTGGTGGCGATCACACCGATGGCGGAACTCGCCGATATCGACCTGGTCGCCGGATTCGATCAGCCCGAGGGCGACACGCTGGCCTTCGCCTCGATGATCGGCGCCGGGAACGAGGACTTCGTCGTCGCCATCAACCTGCCCTTGGCCGAAGACGACCCGGAGGAGTTGCGGCTCACGTTGGCGCATGAGGTCGCCCACGTTTTCGCCCAAACGCCGGATCAGCTCGATGTCGAGGTCGATCGCCAAGACTGCGAGACGTTCTACAACGGCAACGGCTGCATGCTCGACGATGCGTACGTGACCCAGTGGATCGAGCTGTTCTGGACCGACGAGCAGCTGGCTTCCATGCCGGACGAGGCCACCCCCGACGAAGCGGGAGCCGACGACCGATGCTCGCTCGATCCGACGTTCCTCGGGTCCTACGCCGCCAGCCATCCCGAGGAGGACTTCGCCGAGAGCTTCAGCGCCTTCGTCTTCGAGCTCGATGTCGCCTCGAGCGTGCAACCCAAGCTCGACTTCTTCGAACAGTTCCCAGAGCTCGTCGACTTCCGCACGCAAGTCGCCGCGGCCGCAATCCCCACGCCGCCGAACAACTTCGACGAGTGCGGCTGAGGAACCGCAGGCCGGTGCTGGTCGGGGCCGCCGTTTCGCGAGTGTGGCAAGACATCGATCGGTCAGCGTTCGATCGGTCAGTGTTCGCGCGCGTTCAGTGTTGGCGCGTTCAGCGGGGGTAGAGGAGCGATGCCGAGCGAATCTGCTCGAACGCATCGAGGCCGGGTTGCAGCCGTTCGAGAATGACATCTGCCGAGTCGCCCCGCTCGATCCACCGCCGCAGTTCGCTCGACCCGGCGACGAGGTCGAACGCCGCTCCGTCGACGATGACCGATTCGTTGGGTCCGAGCAGGGCCTGGCAGGCAACGAGCAGTTCGATGGAGATGGCGAATGGGTCGATCGTCGACCAATCGGTGACAACCAGTCGCACTCCGTCGAGCGACACTCCCTCGTGGAGGGGCGACGGGGAGATGCCGGCTATTGGTTCAGGAGTGAAGCGGGCAGCCTCGAAGCGGACGCCAGGAAGCAGGCGAGTGCCGAGCGTCGCAGCAAGCACTTCACCTGATTCGATGAACGGCGCGCCGGCGAGGGCAAAGGGGGTCGATGTACCCGAGCCGTCGCTGATCGACGTGCCGGCGAGTAGCACCATGCCGGTGTAGAGCAAGGCGATATCGGCACTCGGCAATCTCGGGCTGGGCGCAACCCAAGCGCGATCGAGGTCGTCCCACTGCTGGGTCCGATTCCAGCCGAGCATCGCAACCACGGTCAGGTTCAGTTTCTCGAGTCCAGGCAGCCAGGCTTGGTCGACGATCAGGGAAGCGATCTCGCCGACGGTGAGACCGTGCACGTTTGGCATCGGGTACATGCCGATGAACGATGTCTGTCTCGGATCGAGCACGAGACCACTGATGCGGTCGCCGCCCGCCGGGTTCGGTCGATCGAGCACCATGAACTCGGTGCCGGAAGCTGCCGCCGTCTGCATCGCCAGACCCATGGTCGAAACGTAGGTGTAGGAGCGGGAGCCAACGTCTTGGAGGTCGAACACGACAACGTCGAGGTCGGCGAACATGGCGGCCGTTGGCTGTCGTGTGCTGCCATAGAGACTGGCAACGGGGACACCGGTTGCTGAGTCCACCGAGTCGTCGAGCGATAGCCCGGCGGCGAGCGAGCCGTCGATGCCATGCTCGGGTGCGAACAG
>JBBQUN010000075.1:0-17960 GCA_038212405.1 Acidimicrobiales bacterium
CCCAGTGAAATCCTCCGTCGAAGCCCTCGAGGGCAACAAAGTCAAGTTCACCGTCGAGGTCGAAGAAGCCGAGTTCGACAACGATCTCGATGCGGCCTTCAAGTCGCTGGCCAAAGAAGTCCGACTGCCAGGCTTCCGCCCCGGCAAGGCGCCGCGCAAGGTGCTCGAAGCTCGCATCGGTAGCGAGTACGCCCGATCCGAGGCGTTCCGCAACGGGCTGCCGAACTACTACGTGAAGGCTGTCACTGAGCACGAGGTCGACGTCATCGACTCGCCCGACATCGAAATCGTGGAAGGGGAGCTGGCCGGTCCGGTCACGTTCTCGGCCATCGTGGCCGTTCGCCCGGTGATCGAGATCGACGGCTATCAAAACCTCTCCGTCGAGATCCCGTCGCCGATCGTCAGCGAAGAAGATCTGAGCGGCGCCATCGAGCGCCTGCTCGGCCAATTTGGCGAACTCGTCACCGTCGACCGTCCAGCGGCCGAGGGTGACCGGGTCACCATCGACATCTCGGCCACCCATGAAGGCGAACCGGTCGATGGCCTCACGGCCAACGACTACGTCTACGAAGTGGGAATGGGCGCCGTTGTCGAGGAGCTCGACGAGAACCTCATCGGCGCTTCCGCAGGCGACGAACTCACCTTTTCCGCCGAGCACCCCGACGAAGACGAGGAGGCTCCTCTCGAATTCTCGATCTCGGTCAAGGAAGTGCAAGAAACGGTCCTGCCTGACCCTGACGACGAGTTTGCGAAAGCCAACACCGAGTTCGAATCCGCCGACGCACTCAAAGACGACTATCGCAAGCGACTGACCGAGACTCGGGTCAACCAGGCGAATTCCGCTCGCCGCAATTCCGTGGCCGAGGCGGTGGCCGAACTCGTTTCCGACGATGACATCCCCGCTGCGCTCGTTGAAATGGAAGTCGAGAACCGGGCTCAGGATTTGGCGATGCGCCTCCAGGCTCAGGGCCTCACCATCGAGCAGTACCTCCAGTTCTCAGGCCGGGACCAGGCCGATCTCGTCGCCGAGCTTCGGGCAACCGCCGGCACGTCGGCCAAGATGGATCTCGCACTGCGTGCGGTGGCCGTTGCCGAAGGGCTCCAGGTCACCCCAGACGAGATCAACGAAGAGATGCAGCGGATCGCAGAGCAGGTCAACCGCAGCGCTGAAGACGTGCTGGCCCAGTTGACCGAGGGCGGCCAAATGCCGTCGATACGTTCCGACCTCGAAAAGAGCAAGGCGCTCGACTGGCTGGTCGAAAACGCCACCCTGGTCGATGAAAACGGCACCACGATCTCGCCTGACGACCTCGTGCTGCCTGAGGTCGAGGTCGAAGCCGACGCCGCTGATGGTTCATCCGACGATGATGTCGCCGATACTGCATCCAACGACGCCAGCGTTGCCGAGGAGTCGGCAACCAAAGGAGAAGACGAATGATGTTCGACCCGATGTACGGCTCATATGACCAGCGGGTCACCGCTGGTGTCAGTATTCCCAACGTCATCGAGCAGACCAGCCGAGGCGAGGTTCGCCACGACCTGTTCTCGAGACTGCTCAAAGACAACATCGTCTTCATTGGAACGCCGATCGACGAGATGATCGCCAACGTCACCTGCGCGGAGCTGTTGCACCTCGAGTCGGAGAATCCGGACCGCGACATCAGTCTCTACATCAATTCACCCGGCGGCGACGTGAACGCGATGTTCGCCATCTACGACACGATGCAGTTCATCCGACCCGATGTGGCGACGATCTGTTTCGGTCAGGCCGCATCGGCCGCCGCAGTGTTGCTGGCGGCGGGGGCGCCTGGCAAGCGGTTCGCTCTACCGAGCTCTCGGATCCTCCTGCACCAGCCGTACTCGGGTGCACAGGGCCAAGTCTCGGATCTCGAGCTCGCTGCCGCCGAGATCGAACGCCTCAAGAAGCAGCTCGAAACCATTCTCGCTCACCACACCGGTCAACCCGTCGAGAAGATCGCGAACGACACCGACCGCGACTTCGTACTCACCGCGGAGCAGGCGAAGGAATACGGCATCATCGACGACGTGATTGCGAATCGCAATGCCGCCGATACCTCTGGCCCGATTCGCGCCATCGAATCGTAGGGGGGAGCGCCAATGGTGAAGTTTGGTGAAGGGGGCGAGCTCCTCAAGTGCTCGTTCTGCGGAAAGTCTCAGAAGCAGGTCAAGCGGCTGATCGCTGGCCCGGGTGTCTACATCTGTGACGAGTGCATCGACCTGTGTAACGAGATCATCGAAGAGGAAGAAGCCGACGGCGGCGAAGCTCGTTTCGACGAGCTGCCAAAGCCATCGGAGATTGCCGCCTTCCTCGACGAGTACATCGTTGGGCAACAGCCGGCCAAGAAGATCATGTCGGTCGCGGTCTACAACCACTACAAACGCATTCGCCACGGCGCAACCAGTCCGACCGATGTCGAACTGGCCAAATCCAACATCTTGCTGCTCGGTCCGACCGGCTGTGGCAAGACCCTGCTGGCTCAGACACTGGCTCGCATCCTGAATGTTCCCTTCGCCATCGCCGACGCCACCGCACTCACCGAAGCCGGCTACGTCGGCGAGGACGTCGAAAACATCCTTCTCAAACTGATCCAAGCCGCCGACTTCGATGTGAAGCGGGCAGAGACGGGGATCATCTACATCGACGAGATCGACAAGATCGCTCGGAAGTCCGAGAACCCGTCGATCACACGAGACGTGTCCGGTGAAGGTGTTCAGCAAGCATTGCTGAAGATCCTCGAAGGCACCGTCGCCTCGGTGCCGCCCCAAGGCGGGCGCAAGCACCCGCACCAAGACTTCATCCAAATCGACACCGCCAACATTCTCTTCATTTGCGGTGGCGCCTTCGCCGGGGTCGACAAGATCATCGAGCGTCGAATGGGTTCGAACTCGATCGGGTTCCAGGCCGACATCAAACGTGCTGCCGACAAAGATCCCGGCGAGTTCTTCGCTCATATTCGTCCTGAAGATCTCCTGAAATTCGGTCTCATCCCCGAGTTCGTCGGTCGCCTTCCGGTGACGGCGACGGTGTCGCCGCTCAGTCAGGAAGCACTGGTCGAAATCCTGGCCAAGCCAAGAAATGCCCTGATCAAGCAGTACCAGAAGTTCTTCGAGATGGAAGACGTCGAACTCGAGTTCACCGAGGAAGCGCTCGCAGCCATCGCCGATCAGGCGTTGCTCCGCGGCACCGGTGCCCGCGGGCTTCGAGCCATCCTCGAAGAAGTCCTCCTCGATGTCATGTACGACCTGCCCGGTCGGACCGACATCGGCAAGTGCGTGATCACTGCCGAGACGGTGCTCGAGAAGGTCAATCCCACCCTCGTGCCCCGAGCAGAAGGGCGAGGTCGCCCCCGCAGGGCTGCTTCCTAGGTCCCGAGTGGAATACGCGCACGCGCTCGCATGGCTCGAGTCTCACACCAATCTCGAAGGTTCGGCTCCGGAAACGGGGTCGGCGCGAAGCAAACAATTGCGCGACAATCTGCCGAAGGCCGGCGACACCGACGGCCTCAGTCTTGGTGCGATGGCCGAGTTGTTGGCCGCGCTCGGTGATCCGCAGCACAGCTACCGGGTCATCCACATCACCGGCACCAACGGCAAAGGTTCCACGACCCGCTTCGCCGCCGGCATGCTCGCTGCCACCGGTTTGTCTGTTGGCACCTACACGAGCCCAAATCTCGTCAAGATCAACGAACGCATCGGCTATGACGGCGCGATGATCGACGACGTCGATCTGGCCCGAATCCTGACGCTGCTTGCCGAGATCGAGCCGCTCCTCGCGCAGCGACCATCTCGCTTCGAACTGCTGACCGCTGCCGCTTTTGCCTGGTTCGCCGAGATCGGCGTCGAAGTGGCGGTCATCGAGGTCGGTCTGCTCGGTCGCTACGACGCGACCAACCTGGTCGACGCCGATGTTGCGGTCATCACCAACATTGGCAAGGACCACACCGATGGCGCCGAAGGCTGGCGTGAGCGGGTGGCCTCGGAGAAGGCAGGCATCATCAAGCCTGACTCGCACGTGGTGCTCGGCTCGGCCATGGGTGACTTGCGCCCGATCTTCGACAACGAACCATCGGTCGCCACCTACGAGTTCGGCACCGATTTTGAACTCGAGTCCAATCTGGTGGCACTGGGCGGGCGCTCGATCGACCTGCGAACACCGTACGGCCTCCTCGAGTCGATCCATGTCCCGTTCCATGGCGCTCACCAGGGAGAGAACTTGGCCACTGCGATCATGGCGGTCGAGGTGTTCTTCGATCGTGCCCTCGATATCGAGCTCATCGACGAAGCAATGGCCACGGTCGAGATCCCCGGCCGATTCGAAATCGTTGGCCGCAATCCCACCGTGATCCTCGACGGCGCTCACAACCCTGACGGCGCTATCGCCGCGAAGCACACCCTCGACGAAGAGTTCGCTCGGCTGGGCTCCTGGGTGCTGGTGTTCGGCATGCTCGTTGGCAAAGACCCGGTCGAGATGCTCGAAGCCATCGGTGCGCACGACTTCGACGCCGTGATCGTCACCCAACCAGCGTGGAGCCGAGCGTTGCCAGCCACCGAGGTAGCGGCTGCGGCAGCAACGATTGGTATCGACGTCGAGGTGATTCCCGACGTTGCCCAGGCCTTTGCTCGCGCCCGATCGGTCACGAACGACGACGACCTCGTGTTCGTCGCCGGCAGTCTCTATGTCATCGGTGAGTTGCGGGCCCACGCCACGGTCGCCACCACCGACTGACAGTCCAGCGACCGCACCGGCCGGCTGACCGTCTGCCTGACCGGCCGACGGGCGGGCAGTTTTCCCTGGGACCCTCCCCGCCACCGGGGTCGTTCGACCCTTTGTCGGCATTGTCACTGCATCGTTCTCAAGCTTTTTGTCTGAGCCGCCGATGCTCAGCACGTGAACCGTCGATCAAAGATTCGTCAAACCCAGCGAGGAGCGTCGCTCACTGGCTACGCCCTCGTTCTTGCGACGTTCACCTCGGTGGCGTTGGGAACGCTGACCACTCTGGAGGACACCTCGGGTCAATACCTGACCGACACCGGCCAGGTCATCGCCGAGCCGTTGGAGGGACGCGAACGTCTCGCGACCTCGATTCTCGACAACCCGCCCGAGTGGGCAGTGCCGACGACCACGACGACGACAGCACCAACGACGACCACGACATCGACCACGATTGCTCCGAGTTCGTCCACATCGCCCTCCACGACGCCTCCGAGTTCCACCCCAACGACGGCTGCACCGACCTACCCATCGGGGGCCAAGATCTTCACCGGCGTCATTGGAACCAGCACGCCCAACATGTGTCTCGAAGTGATCGGAAGCCAGCTCAAACAGGTGACCTGTAGCAGCTCAGCTGCGCCGTTGAACATCAATCAGCGGCCTGATGGGTTCGTGACGGTTTCGATGGCCAACGGCAGCTGCTTTGGCACCGAGTCGAACAACACGGCGTCATTGGTCAAGAATCAGACCTGCACCGAAGCCGACAATCAGCTGTGGACCGTGGTGCCCTCGTGGAATGGCACCGTCCAGTTCAAGAACAAGATCACCGGCTTCTGTATGGATGTGAGCAACAACAGCACTTCCTCGGGAGCCGACATCATCCAATGGGGTAGCGGCGATTCGCCAAACGGTCAGTGCAAAGACACCAGTTCGAACAACAACCACAACTTCCCGCTGACCGCATCGAATCCGCCATCAACCACCACGACCACCACGGCGGCGCCGACCACGACGACGGCACCGCCTGCCATTCTCGAGGCCAATGCCGGTCAAGCCGTGCTGAGCGGCAACATGAGGCTGAACAACGGCAGGGTCGGCGTCGCCAACGGCACTGGCAACAACATGAATGGCCCCAACGGGACGACCTCGAAGGCCACCTTCAGCTTCACCGTCACCCAAGCCGGAACCTACAGAATCCAAGGGAACACGACGTCGCCCACCGGGAACGATGACTCCTTCTACGTGACCGTCAGCGGATCCTCGACCTCCTACACCTGGTCAACCGGCAACGGAGACAACTTCGTCAGCGACGGCAACACCGTCAACGGGCCCGCCATCGAAATCCCCCTCCAGCCCGGTCAGCACACCGTGACGATTCACCTCCGGGAGGACGGGGCCGCTCTGTCCAGCCCCAAGCTGGTGAAGGTATAACGACGACCGAAGCTCGATGATGATGGCGATGGCCGGGCCTTTGGGTCCGGCCATCGCCGCGTACGGCCCCTGAGCGGTAACCTGTTCGACGTGAGTAGAACACTTGTCATCTGTAAGCCAGACGCCGTCGACCGCGGCCTCGTCGGTGAAATTCTCAGCCGATTCGAGCGCAAGGGCCTGACGCTCGCCGCCGTCGAACTGCGCCAGCTCGACGCCGCCACGCTCGATCAGCACTACGAAGAGCACGTTGGCAAGGGTTTCTACGACGACCTCAAAGCGTTCATGTCTCGGAGCCCAGCAGTTGTCGCTGTGATCGAAGGACCCGACGACACCTTTGCCATCGTTCGCGCCATGATGGGCCCGACCAATCCTGCGTCCGCGCCTCCGGGAACCATCCGTGGCGATTTCGGCACCGAGATGACCGAAAATCTCGTGCATGGTTCCGACTCGAACGAGTCGGCCGAACGTGAGATTGGCATTTTCTTCCCCGGGTTGGCCTGATCAGCCCGGCGCACGCGGCGGGGTGCCCTTGTGGTGCTGCCCTGCCTCTCCTAGCCTGCCAGTGCGGGCATGATCACGTTGGGGTGAACAGTGGCTAGATTTCGACTTTCGAATATGTTGGGCTCAGTTGGAGCCCGCGACATGGCAGTCGATCTCGGGACCGCAAATACCCTGGTCTATGTCCGAGGTCATGGCATCGTCCTGGACGAGCCGTCGGTCGTCGCCATCAATGTTCACACGAATCGTCCGCTGGCCGTTGGTATCGAAGCCAAGCGCATGATCGGGCGGACGCCGAGTCACATCCAGGCCATCCGGCCGCTGAAGGACGGCGTGATCGCCGACTTCGACATCTGCGAAGAGATGCTTCGGTATTTCATCCAGAAAGTCAGCCCGGGTCGATGGGTGGCCAAGCCTCGAATCGTCATTTGCGTGCCATCGGGCATCACTGGCGTGGAGCAGCGGGCGGTGCGAGATGCCGCCGAGTTCGCCGGTGCTCGTCAAGCGATCATCATCGAGGAGCCAATGGCTGCCGCCATTGGTGCTGGTTTGCCGGTGCATGATCCGACCGGAAACATGATCGTCGATGTCGGCGGCGGCACCACCGAGGTTGCCGTCATCTCGCTGGGCGGCATCGTTGCTTCCCAGTCGGTGCGTATCGGTGGCGATGGACTCGACCAGTCCATCATGAGCTACATCAAGAAGGAATACAGCCTGGCACTCGGCGAGCGAACGTCGGAAGAAATCAAGATCCATCTTGGCTCGGCTGATCGCTTGCCCGAGGAATACGAAGCCGAGATCCGCGGTCGCGATCTGGTGAGTGGTCTTCCCAAGACCATCATCACCACCACCGAAGAGATCCGCGAGGCGTTGGCGGAACCGGTGAGCGCCATCATCGACGCCGTCAAGGTCACGCTGGACAAGACCCCGCCGGAACTTGCCGCCGACATCATGGAACATGGCATCACGCTGGCCGGCGGCGGTGCGCTCCTCAGGGGTCTCGATACTCGTTTGTTCCACGAGACGGGGATGCCGATCAAGATCGCCAAGAATCCGCTGCATGCGGTGGCCATTGGCTCGGGCCAGTATCTCGAGGCGTACGACACGCTTCGCAACATCTACTCTGCCCATCAGGACTAGCCGGAGCGCTCTCTTTTCCCGTGGCTCGACCTGCAGTTCCCTCTCGCAGAGTCGTCGTGCTCCTCGTCCTGACGGCGTTGGCGCTCATGACACTCGATGCTCGCTCCGTCGGGCCGTTCAATGGTGTGCGCCAACTGGCGTTCTCGGCGACACAACCGCTGCGTTCGGTCGCCGGCTTCGTGCTCGGTCCCGTTGGCGGTGCCTGGAACGGTGCGGTGCACTTCGACGACGTACAGCGAGAGAACGACGGGCTGCGGCGAGAACTTGCCGAGCTCGAAGGACGAGTCGCCCGACTGCCCGCGGTCGAGCGAGAACTCGAACTGCTCTTGGAAGCGACCGACATCGACTACATCGGCGACATCCCGAGGGTCGCGGCCCGAGTGGTCACCGATCGTGACACCAACCTCGAACGAATCGTCGAGATCGATCGAGGCTCCGACGACGGCTGCGACGTCGGGATGCCAGTGGTGACCGGCTCCGGCCTGGTCGGGCGGATCATCGCCGTCGAGGGTGAGCGGTCGCAGGTCCAGCTGATCACCGATGCTCGACTCCACGTTGGCGTCGTGACCGCAATGGCTCGCGTCACCGGTGTCACTTCGGGGGCTGGTGATGGCGAAGACCTCGTCATCGATCTTGTCGACGGTGCGAGCGAGACCGTCAGCGCCGGCACTCGATTCGTGACCAGCGGCTTCGATCGGAGTCGGTATCCAGGCGGGATTCCCGTCGGGCGCCTCACCGTTGATGGTGATGCAACCCTGCTCGTGCCAACGGCTGATCTCGAGAACCTCGGCTACGTCACCGTGCTGCTCGTTCCGGAGCCCGAATGATGGTCGAGTCGCTTCGGTCAGAGGTGCAGAAGTCATGAACGAATCGAACGTGCGTTGGCTCCCGGCCATGGCCGTCATCGTCGCTGCCATCATCATGCAGGTGTCGGTTTTCGATCAGTACCAGCCCTTCGGTTTGGTGCGAATCGACCTGCCGCTGATTCTCATCGTTTCGATTGGCTTCGTGGCGACTCCCAGCGACGCTGCGATCCTAGGTTTCATGACCGGTCTGTTGCTCGACACCATTCAGTTCGGTCCCTACGGGTTGTCGGCCCTGGTGTACTGCGTCGCGGCATGGCTGATCGTGCTGGCTCGCCAGCGTGTGCTGCAGGCGGGTGTTTCGTTTCGGACCGTGCAGGGCGCGGCGATCGTCATGTTGGTCACGGCGGCGACCTGGACGGCGGGCAACGTGTTCGGACTGCGCCCGCCGACCTTCGGGCTGGCCTCGATAGGCCATTTGGCACTCGTTGGTCTGGTCGGCGCCGTCCTCGTGCATCCGCTCACCCGGGCTGCCAGCTGGATGGTCGACGATCATGAGCGCTCCTCGATGGGTGCCATCGGGATGAACGGATGAACGAGGCGCTCCTACCCCGGCGACTCGGTCTGCTCGGCTTGCTTGCCCTCTGCTTGCTCGGCACGCTGATCGCCCGCCTGTATTTCCTCCAAGTCATGGAGGCGCCGCAGTTCACCGCACAGGCAGCAGAGAACCGAACGCGTGAGATCGTCACTGAAGCACCGCGCGGCCTGATCTATGACGCAAACGGAAAGGTGTTGGCGGGGCGTCGCGAGTCGAGGGTCGTCACCCTCGACTGGACCCAGCTGCGCGACTTCGATCAAGCCGAACGGGCGGTGATCTTCGCCGATTTTGCCACCGAGGTGAACCGCGAAGGCGAGAAGTTCAAGGTCGATCAGCTCGAACGTCGCTATCAGGCGGCCCGCAACGGATCCCTCAAACCCGAGCCGATCGCCGAAGATGTCACCACCCGCCTGTGGGCAACCCTCCAGGAACGACAGTTCCCTGGCTTCAACGTGGAGCGCCGGTACGTGCGTGTCTATCCCTATGGGTCGACCGGAGCGAACATCATTGGTTACATCGGCAACGTCAGTGACTCCGATACCGCCGAGGTGCTCAACGACAAGAACGGCACCAAGCTCTACCTGGCTGGCGACGAACTCGGTCGTGCCGGGATCGAAGCGCTCTTCGAGTCGACCCTGCGAGGAGTCCCCGAAATTCGGCGGGTCGAAGTCGATGCCCAAAATCGCGTGATCAAGGAGGTCGAGATCATCCAGGCCGGGGTTCCCGGAAGCGACGTCTATCTTGCGCTCGATATCGATCTGCAATACGCGGCCGAACGTATTCTCATCGATGAACTCGAGCGGTCACGCCGACGAGACGCCTGTCGGGGGTGTGTGCCCCACGCAGCTGACGCTGGAAGCCTGGTGGCTGTCGACGTACGCGACGGCAGCGTGGCCGCCCTGGCCACGTTCCCGAACTACGACCCTTCCGACTTCGTCTTCGGCATGTCCGCCAGTCAATACCAGTCGCTACTCGACCGACCCGACACACCCCTGCTGGACCGTTCGATCAAAGGGCTCTATCCGGCTGGATCCACGTTCAAGCACGTGACGGGCTATGCCGCCCTCGTCAGTGGGGCCCGAGGCGCCAACGACTATTGGAACGACGAGGGGGTATTCACCATCAGCAGCTGCACCTCAGCGGAGCAATCGGGCTGCCAATTCCGCAATGCGGGCGATGCGCAGTACGGCTATGTGAACATGGCCGAGGCCATGGAGGTGTCGAGCGACACCTACTTCTATTCACTCGGTGAGAAGTTCTGGGTCGAGCAGGGCACCTACGGCGAAACCATCATGCAAGACGTCGCCAGTCAATTCGGATTCGGTACCGCCACCGGCATCCAACTGCCCGAAGAGCGCAGCGGTCGAGTGCCAACGCCGCAGAACCGCATCGACGAATTCGGCGAGGACGCACGTTGGTTCACCGGCGACAACATCAACCTGTCGATCGGCCAGGGAGACCTTCTCGTCACTCCCTTGCAACTCGCCGATTCGTACGCAGTGCTGGCCTCGGGAGGCACTCGCTATCAACCCCGACTCGTCGATCGAGTCGTTGATCCCGTGAGCGGTGAAACCGTGATCGACTTCGAGCCAAGGATCGTTGGCGAGGAGTCGCTCGACGTGTCGGCGTTGGCGACGATTCGCGATGGTTTGATTCGGGTGCCGCTCACCGGGACCGGCGCCAAGGCCTTCGCCGGGTTCCCGCTCGCGGAATACCCCATCGCGGGCAAGACCGGGACCGCCGAGGTCGCAACGAAGGCCGACTATGCGCTGTTCGCCGGTTACGGGCCCGCCAACGCACCCGAGTATGCGGTTGCGGCGGTGCTCGAACAGGCGGGATTCGGTGGCGACGCCGCGGCACCCGCGGTGCGCCGATTCTTCGAGTTGCTCGGCGGCTTCGCACCGCTGCCAGAGGCGCCACTGGCGGGTGAACCGCATCTCGAATTCCCGCGCTCGCCCGAAATCGGTGGCGGAGCCTCGACCTCGAACGCAGACAGTGGCGCCATCGACGGTGGAACGAACGACGGTGGAACGAACGACACTGGAACGAACGACACTGAAACGAACGACACTGAAACGAACGACACTGGGTCGACCGACTCGAGCCAAGGGCCAAGGCCTGACACGCCAACGATCACGGTTGCACCAAGCCCGACGACTGCCGTCGCCCCTCCGACGACCGCACCGGCGCCGAGTAGTGCGCCAACCACGGCAGCGCCTCCGCCGAGCGAGACCGAGCCGGGGGGACCGGCTCCTGCCAGCGAGAACACGACCAGCGGAAGCACACCATGACCACCACACTCTCCTCGCCCCGAGTGCGACCCGAGGCCAGCGCAGCGAAGTTCGCGAATGTCGATTGGTCGCTGCTGGGAGCGGTGATCGGTCTCGTCGCACTCGGCTTGATCGCCGTGTTCAGCGCAACCCAGGCCGACCCTGATGGAGCGATGCTGTCGCTCGTCAAGCAGGGGGGCTTCTTCGTGCTCGGGTCAGTGCTGCTGGGAGTCGTGGCCTTCATCGACTACCGAGAGATCCGAAACTTTCTCGGTCTGGCGTTCATCATCACCGTCGTGGTGCTCGTTGCCGTGTTGACGCCGCTCGGCAAAGAAATCAAAGGAACCCAAGCGTGGTTCGTGATCGGACCGGTTTCGGTACAGCCGGCCGAGTTCGCCAAGTTGGCCCTCGTCGTCACATTGGCTGCGATTTTCACCGGGAGATCAGGCTCGATCGAGCCTCACCGCATCGCTGGCGGCTTGGGCATCTTGGGCCTGTTGTCGGTACTGGTGCTGGCCGAGGGCGAGACCGGTTCGGTCTTTGTCTACTGCGCGATCACGCTTGGCATCTTCCTTGCAGCCGGTGTTCCTGCTCGAGTGATGCTGCTCCTGGTCATTTCTGGCATCGCGGTCGTATCGGTGGCCTTCCAAACGGGTTTGATGCCCGAATATGCCCGTGAGCGGCTGACGGCGTTCGTCGACGAAAGCGCCGACCCTCGCGGTGCCGGCTATCAGCAGCGGCAATCGGTCACCACGATCGGATCCGGCGGCATCACCGGCAAGGGCATCCTGGAAGGTCCACAGACCCAGGCGGGATTCCTGCCCGAGCAAGAAACCGATTTCATCTTCTCGGCGTGGGGCGAAGAAACGGGTTTCGTCGGTACCAGCCTCGTGCTGTCGCTGCACGGCTTCGTGCTCTGGCGAATCTTGCGCAATGCGCGGCTGGCTCGTGACGGGTTCGGCACGCTGATTTGTGTCGGTGTGTTCATCATGTTCCTGTTCCAGATATTCCAGAACGTTGGTATGAATCTCAAGCTGATGCCGATCACCGGCGTGCCGTTGCCATTCGTCTCCTACGGGGGCTCGTCGCTGCTCACTTCACTGCTCGCGATCGGGCTTGTGCAGAGCGTGGCCGTCCACCGGCATCGAGGCTCCCCCGTGTGACGGGCGGCAACCGATAGCCTGAGCTTCTCATGACGTCGGTGTGGCCAGCGATCGAACCCATCCTCGCGAAGGTACAGAAACCGGCGCGCTACATCGGCGGCGAAGACGGCGCCGCGGCCAAACCGCCGACACCAGGCCTTGTGAGCTGGTTGTTCGTGTATCCCGATGCCTACGAAATCGGGTTGCCAAACCAGGGTTTGCAGATCCTCTACGAGATCGCCAACGAGCGTGACGACGCTCGCGCCGATCGTGCGTATTGTCCATGGATCGACCTCGAAGCCGAGATGCGAGTTCGATCGATTCCGCTTTTTTCCGTCGAACATCACACACCCGCACGCGAGTTCGACATCATCGGCTTCAACCTCTCGGCCGAGCTCACCTATACCAACGTGATCAATGCGGTCGACTTGGCGCAGGTCCCGATTCGTACGGCACAGCGTTCGGTCGATGACCCGCTCATCATGGCCGGCGGTCACTGCACGTACAATCCTGAGCCGCTCGCCGACTTCCTCGAC
Organism: Acidimicrobiales bacterium; assembly: GCA_038212405.1. Taxonomy (GTDB): domain Bacteria; phylum Actinomycetota; class Acidimicrobiia; order Acidimicrobiales; family SZUA-35; genus JBBQUN01. The sequence continues at coordinate 13,151 of JBBQUN010000075.1, forward strand.
GTCGTCGTCTTGGGCGATGGCGAAGAAGCGGTCGGAGAGATCACCGAAGTCGTCTCGGCTTTTCGATACGGAGCCGGCGGCGGGCGCAGCAATGGTGGGACTCGTGAAGACCTCCACCGAGAGCTGGCCAAAGTCGAGGGTGTCTATGTGCCCTCGCTGTACGAGCCGCACTATGAAGGCCAGGCGCTGGTGGCGCTGACGCCCCGGTTCCCCGGCGTGCCAGAGCGGATCGAGAAACGCACCATTGCCGATCTGGCCGAATGGCCGTACCCGAAGAATCAGCTGGCTCCTCTCACCGAGGTGGTGCACGACCGCCTCAATGTCGAAGTCTTTCGCGGGTGCACCCGGGGGTGTCGATTCTGTCAGGCCGGCATGATCACTCGTCCGGTTCGCGAGCGCCCGGCGGAACAAGTGCGGTCGATGGTGGCCCAGGGACTGCTTCGCACCGGCTACGACGAGGTGTCTCTGACCTCGCTCTCCACCGCCGACTTCAGCGGGATCGGGCCGACGGTCAGCGGCATCATGGACGACGCCGAGACGGCGGGCTGCGGACCGTTGTCGGTTTCGTTGCCCAGCTTGCGAGTCGATGCGTTCGGGGTCGAGATCGCCGCTCAGCTCCAGCGGGCCAAGCGCAGCGGGCTCACCTTCGCCCCTGAGGCCGGCACCTGGCGAATGCGCCAGATCATCAACAAGCTCATCCGCGAAGAAGACCTCTACGAGGCCGTCGAGGCTGCCTACTCCCAAGGTTGGCAGCGGGTGAAGCTCTACTTCCTCACTGGCTTGCCGTCAGAAACCGACCCCGACACGCTCGGCATCGCCGAGCTGGCGAACAACTGCGTCGAGATCGGCAAGAAATACAACCGACGAGCCAGCGTCACGGCGTCGGTCGGTGGGTTCGTGCCAAAACCATTCACCCCGTTCCAGTGGTTCGGGCAGAACACCACCGTCGAGCTTCGGCGCAAGATCAACCTGCTGCAAGATTCGGCCCGCAAGATGAAGGGCGTGCAGCTCAAGTGGCACGACCCAGAAGCCACCTTGGCCGAAGGCATCGCCAGTCGCGGCGATCGACGAATCGGCGATGTGCTCGAAGAGGTCTGGCGTGCTGGTGGCACGTTCCAGGAATGGTCGGAGTTCTTCGACCTCGACCGCTGGACCACCGCCATGGCCAACGCCGGGCTCGACCCCGACTGGTATGCGCACCGCCACCGCAGCGAAGACGAGTACCTCCCGTGGGATCACCTGTCGGCTGGGCTCCACAAGGACTTCCTCTGGCAAGACTGGCAAGACGCCCTGGCCGAGGTCGGACTGCCTGATTGTCGCTGGACCCCTTGCTATGACTGTGGCGCCTGCACCGGCTACGGCATCGAACATGTCGTGGCCTCGGCGACACCGCCCGCCGGCGGCAGCCAAGGCACGGGCCAAGATCTCCGCACGGGTGTTGCCACCCCGGTGAGCCTCTCACCAACACGAAGCGCTGCGCCTTCCAACCATCGGTCTGACCTCTCGCCCCAACCCATCGCAGGGGCTTGAGATTGCCATGAAAATCCGACTTCGCTACACAAAGAATGGCAAGGTGCGGTTCACCAGCCATCGCGATGTTGCTCGCTTGTTCGAGCGATCCTTTCGAAAGCTACGGCTCCCTGTTTCGTACACCGAGGGCTTTTCGCCCCGTCCGAAGATCAGCTTCGGGCTCGCCCTCACCGTTGCCCACGAATCAGATGCCGAATACCTCGACGTCGAGCTCGCTACCTCGATCGACCTCGAGGATTTCTGTGCCCAGATGACCGCAGTTCTGCCCGACGGCCTGGAGGTCGTCAGCGCAGTGTCGCTCGAGTCGGGCTCGGTATCACTGCAACAAGCCATCGTTGCCTGCAGTTGGGAGATCGAAATCATCGGTCTCTCGCCCCCCGAGGTAGCCGTCGCTGTGGCGTCGATCATTGACGCCACCGAACTTCCGCAGGAACGTCTGCGGAAGGGGAACAGCACCGTGGTCGATGTCCGCCCCGCCATTCTCGATCTCGAGATCTTGGGGCCGACAGACCGCGGCGTGCGACTGGCGGTACTCCTGGCCACTGAATCCGTCTCGCTCCGACCTGCCGAACTCGTGCAGCTCGTTGGGTCAGACGTCGAGGAAGGCCGGGTGCGTCGCACCCACCAATGGACGAGTGTCGAACCACTGCGAACCGAGCCGATTGGCTTGGCGCTGGTTGCGACCGGGCACCCCCGCGGGGGAGCCACATGAGAAGGGACTCACACCATGTCCGAAGCCTCCGACAACAGCGGACCTTCATCCACCGACCGGCCACCAACGCAAGCGGCAGCCAGTTCACCGCCCACCAACGCCTCGACGACACCGCCTCCGACCTCAGCGACCCCGACCTCAGCGACCCCGACCTCAGCGACGCCGACTTCAGCGACCCCGACTTCAGCGACCAGTCCAACCCCGCGGGTCGAGCCGTCATCACAACCAAAACCGCGTATTGGTGATTCTCGCCCGGCGCCACTCGACCCTTCGAACAAGGGTCCCGCCCGCACCGAAGCCGCAAGTGGCGAGGGTGGCGAACCAAACGCCGCCGGGCGGAGTCAACCCCGCAAGCGGACTCGGCAGCGTGGCCAGCGCGCCGAAGGCGATCGCCAACCCGGCGAGGGCGAAGGAGCAAAGCAGCCTCGCCAGGCTCAGCAGAAGGCTGGTCAGTACCCAGAATCTCGTCAGCAGGAATCTCGACAGCAGAGTGGGGTTGGAGACGAGGGCGGCGACGCCAAGCCGCGTCGCAAACGCCGTCGCAGTCGCTCCAAGAGTGGGGGAGGCGAAGGCGGCCGTCCCCAGCAGCGCAGCGCGAACGCCGGTGTCGTCGAGCAGGTCGTCGCCTCGGCTCCGGTCGAACTCGATGAGTCCCAAATGGAGAGTCGTCGTGGGCGTAGCCGCAATGGCAAGGCGGTCGGACGCTACGTGATGGCCGTTTCCAAACGTGCCGACTCGACCCACATCGCCATCCTCGAGGGCCGCAACCTGATCGAGTACTACGTGTCGCATGCTGCCGACGACACGTTCCAGATCCACGGCAACATCTACCTGGGCAAGGTCCAGAATGTCCTGCCAGGCATGGAGGCCGCGTTCGTCGACATCGCCACCCCAAAGAACGCGGTGCTCTACCGGGGCGACGTGCAGTACGACAAGTCCGACTTCGAGGGTTCGGGCAGCTCGCAGCCAAAGATCGAGCAAATCCTCAAGGCGAAACAGACCGTGCTGTGTCAGGTCTCGAAGAACCCGATCGCGCACAAGGGCGCTCGTTTGACCACCGAGGTGTCGTTGCCCGGCCGGTTCGTCGTGCTCGTTCCCAATTCCGACACCTATGGCATCTCGAAGCGGTTGCCCGATGCGGAGCGCAAACGTCTTCGCAAGATTCTCGACAAGGCCCGCCCCAAAGAGCACGGCATCATCGTGCGAACTGCTGCCGAAAATGTCACTGGTGAAGAGATCGAGCGAGATGTGAAGGGTCTGATCCAGCAGTGGAACCAGATCGAGAAGCTGGCCAGCCAAACCACCTCGCCCGCGCTGCTCTATCGAGAGCCCGAGATGTCGGTTCGCGTCATTCGCGAGGAGTTCAACAAGGAATATCGCGCGGTCATCATCGACGACCAGTCGCTCCATGACGAGGTGGCGTCCTACGTCTCGGTCATCACCCCGGCCCTTGCCGATCGGGTCGAGTTCTACGACGAGGCGGCGGAAGGGCTACCGATTTTCGAGCGCTATCACGTGCACGAACAGCTCCACAAGGCGCTCGACCGCAAGGTCTGGCTCCCATCGGGTGGGTCGCTCATCATCGAGCACACCGAAGCCCTCACCGTGATCGACGTCAACACCGGCAAGAACGTGGGCTCGTCGAGCCTCGAAGAGACGGTCTACCGCAACAATCTCGAGGCGGCCGAAGAGGTGGCACATCAGTTACGGCTGCGTGACATCGGCGGCATCATCGTGATCGACTTCGTCGACATGGAAGACCGGAAGAATCGCGACGATGTCTCTCGCACGCTGCGGCAGGCGCTGGCGAGAGACAAGACCCGCACGCAGCTCTACGAGATCGGTGAGCTCGGTTTGGCCGAGATGACCCGGAAGCGGATTGGCGAGGGCCTGCTCGAGTCGTTGTCGTCTCGTTGCCCGCATTGTGACGGGCGGGGGCACCTGCTCGAAACGGGACTGCGCTGAACCTCGTCGAAGGATGACAACGTTGTCGTGCGTTGATCGGGTGGTGCTCGGTGCTGGTGGCGCTAACCTCTAGCGTCTATGTATGCAGTCGTTGCCACAGGTGGCAAGCAGTATCGGGTCGAAGAAGGCCAGCAGCTCCAGGTGGAGCGGTTGGGCGAAGCCGGCACCGAGGTCGATCTCCGCCCAGTCCTTCTCGTCGATGGCTCCGATGTGCTCGCCACACCGGATCAGCTGTCGGGTGTCTCGATTTCGGCTCGAGTCATCGCCGAGTCCAAGGGACCGAAGATCGACGGGTTCACTTACAAGAACAAGACCAACCAGCGTCGTCGCTACGGCCATCGCCAGACGTACGCCACGGTGGAAATCACCGGAATCAAGAGGGGCTGAAATGTCAAAGACCAAAGGTGGCGGTTCAACACGCAACGGCCGCGATTCTGAGTCCAAGCGCCTCGGCGTGAAGTGCTTCGACGGCACCGCTGTTCAGGCGGGCGCCATCATCGTCCGCCAGCGTGGCACCAAGTTCCACCCCGGCAACAACGTCGGTATCGGTGGCGACGACACGCTCTTCGCCACCGCCGAGGGCAAGGTCAAGTTCGGGTTCCG
>JBBQUN010000076.1:0-17894 GCA_038212405.1 Acidimicrobiales bacterium
AACGAGCATCGATGATTCGTTCAACGAGGAAAACTCGATCGAGGACAGCTTCGACAATGAGGATTCGTTCAATGAAGACTTCGAGCAGACCATCGATGCCGAAGACTCCATCGTCGAAGACGTCGAGATCGACGACTGATCGGCGAGCAGTACGATTGGCGACGCCCCGGGAGGAACCCTCCCGGGGCGTTGCCGCGTCAGCGGATCAGGATCGACACGCCGCTGATCGTGGCATTGCCGAACTGATCGTGGCTGGCAGCGGAATCGCGGACTGCCGCAACGAGCTCGACGATGCCGGCGAAGGGTAGGGCATCGGCCACGGCCATCCGGTGGGCAACAGAAGCCGAGATGCCAACGAGATCGAGGAGATGTTGGTTGACGACTTCGATCCGATTTCTTCTGTCGACGATGGCAATGCCGGTCGAGAGACCAGCGATCAGCGGAGCCGCGAATCGATCGGTTTGTACGAGCGCTGCCGCCCGGGCCTCGACATAGGCGTCGATCACGAACGTGAGGTCGAAGAAAACGGCTCGAAGAATTGCGTCGACTGCTTCGAGCGGCGGAGCTTCGAGCTGTTCGAGGTTCTCGAGGATGCCGCCGAATTGCCGAGCCAGACCGGCAACGTAGAACTGGGGCGCGAGTCCGATTCGCTCATGCACCATGCCGACTCGCATTCGTGAGGCGGCGTAGGTCCGGTCGAAGGATCCCCGCATCAATTCTCGCCAGTAGCTGGAGGTCTGATCCATCAACCGGATGACTCCTGCCTCGTCGATCGGCATCGAGCTCGATGAAGTCGAGCCGAAGGTCGACCTGGGAGAGGTCGGTCCCAAGTCTCGACATCGACGCCTTCGCTTTGCGAGGCTTCAGCGTGGGGTCGGTGTGGTCGGGCTCGCTACTGGGGAGCCTCGACCATCGGGCGATCGACCTGTTCCTGGATCTCTTGGAGGAGATGCATCTCGTAGGCATCGATCGTGAGACTGATATCGAACAGAACGGATCGCATGAGGACATTGACCGACGCGAAGAAGCCCTTCCGGCTGTTCGAGTGTTCGTGGAGGAGCCCGAGGTGCTCGCCAACCAGGTGAGCGTAGGACGCAAGGTGCCACTGGGACGGCATCTGGAGTCGATGATGTGTCGCTCCGATTCGGAGCACTATTTCGACGTGCTCGTTCCCCAGGTCGCTGGCGAACAGGGACGAAAGACAGTGAGCTTGATGTTCGGCCAACCGAGTGGCGACGTTCGGATTCGAGACGTACAGAGCGGTGGTCGGCGAGGAACTCCACCGATCGAGCAATCGGTCGGCGTAGGCAGCACTCCCGGCATTTCCTGACTTCGGTGGACGTAGGTGGCCACCTCGGCTGGACTCGGGCGCCATTCGATCGGCTGAGGAAATCACTCGATCAGGCGATCGCATGTGTGCACCGATCGGCGAAGTGGTGGCGGAGTGTCAAATGACTTCAGTTGCTCGCACGGCGCCTGCGGCGCTGAGCGTCGACACGTCGAGCGCGAACCACGAGTTGGTCGCTTCTGCGAGGAAGCGGTTGCTGGTCGATCGACCGCTGAGTGGGGAGCTGCTCGGCAAGCGCTTCGAGAATCGCAGAGACGCTCACTCCCCACGTCGCCGCAACGTGGTTCCAGTCTTCATGGGCAAGGTTGCGGTCAGCTGCTGACGAATGATTCTCCATCATCCAGTAGAGAAGTCGATCCCTCGATCGGGTGATTCGGGATCAGGCACCGCCGCCATGCTGATCTCGTGACCCTGATCTGGTGAACCTGATCGGGCTGCACGTCAGAGCTCTTCGATGCTCCAGGTCGAGGGCTCGACGAGTTGACCCATGTGCACGTGGAGTCGCAACTGTTGACCGGCCTCGAGCGACTTGTCGAGGCGGTAGAGCCTGTTGCCCCAACTCGTGATTGGTTCGAGTGGCGAGGTCGTCATCGACGTCTCCTCGTCGAACACCGCCTCGAACCACACACAAGCGCCGTCGACGATCGCATCGGTCGATGCGGTTCGCTCGACGACGAAGTCGGTGGGGATGGAACTGATCGACTCCATGGTGTCGAGGTCGATCTCGAGGATTGGTTTGCTGGGTGCGAGCGTTGCAGCAACGGTGCCAGGCCGGGCCCACATCTGCTCGGCCTTTCGAGTCTCGAACCGGGCTGCGGTTGGTGAATGCTCCATTCCGCTGAGGTCGATGCCATCGGGAAGTTCGATGTTCCAGAAGCGGCGAACACGCGTCGACTCATGGAGCAAGACCGGCTCGACGAACAACCGGAAGCGAGCAGGTAGCATCCGCCCACCCGGCCGGAGCACTCGGTTCCGCAGGTCGAGCAAGTTCTCGAGCATGTTCTCGTTGAAGAGTTCGTCGCCCATCTGCTCGTGCATCACGACATCGATGGGTTCCGGCGGTGTGAACTCGCGGCTGTTCACCTTGATGAATTCGATGTTGGTGAAGCCGTTGAGCTTGCCGATCTCGCGGGCAACATCGATGAAGTCGGAGTGCTCGATTGCGTAGACCTTCTTGGCCCCGGCCCTACTTGCCATGAACGCAAGCAGGCCGGTTCCGGTGCCCAGGTCGAGGACGACGTCGCCGGGTTTGACGTTGCGGTGAATCCCTCGGTGATAGGCGTTGACGCGGACCGAATCGCTCAGCATCTCCTCGTGCTCGGAAAGGCCGGCGAAGTTGGTTTCGTTCACCAGGTCATAGACGATGTTCATCATCCGGTCGTTGGAGGCGAGCCGATTGGCTCCGAATCGCATTGCCGATCGCACTGCTCGGGTGGCCGCCTGCTGCGGTCGCGTGGTCATGAGAGCAGGCTATGGCGTTCGTGATCACGACGACGCCGCACACAAGGACTACGGTGCGGGGGTTCACAACACTCTTTCCAGGAGACAGCACTGATGACCATCCAGATCGGCGATGCAATCCCTTCGGCCACCCTCCACGAGGGCAACCCGGGCAACAAGGTCGACCCCGCCGAGATCCTTGGCACCGGAAAGGTGCTGGTCTTCGCCGTACCAGGAGCCTTCACGCCCGGCTGCTCGAACACCCATCTGCCCGGTTACATCGGCGACTATGACGCCATCAAGGCCAAGGGTGTCGACACCATTGCGTGCGTGTCGGTCAACGACGCCTTCGTCATGAACGCTTGGGGCGAAGCCCACGGTGCCGCCGGCAAGATCCGCATGCTGGCTGATCCGGCCGCCGAATACACCCAGGCCCTTGGCCTTGGCGTCGACGCTGCGGTTCTCGGCGGCGTCCGTTCGAAGCGTTACGCCATGGTGCTCGAAGACGGCAAGGTCACCCAACTCGAGGTCGAGCCCGACGGCTTCGGCCTCACGTGCTCGCTCTCGGAGTCGATCATCGACAAGCTGTAATCCTCGCCTCTGGCGAGAAAGAGCGTTCTGTGTGCCGAACTGCTCGCGTCAAACGTTCTGTGTGTGGAAGTTGCCGGGAGCGGTGACTTTGGCACACAGAACGCAATTGGCGGTGACTCTGGCACACAGAACCGTCGCTGAGGGCCACGAGGAGGGCAGATGTCAGCGGTCCTGAAAGTTTGGCGATCGCTTCGCGAGGAAGGCGGCTTGGCCTTCGCGGTAGTCCTCGGATCGGAAGCATGCCTCGGTGAGTTCGGCGACCCGGGCGAGGTTTCGCCGATCCGGGTCTTTGCCGACCTCGGCGATGGCGGCCTTGGTGGAGCGAATCGTCATCGGCGCGTTGCCTGCGATGACCGTGGCCAGATCGATGACCGCCTTTTCGAGGTCGGCGACGGGAACGCAGCGATTGATCAGCCCGATCTGTGCGGCCTCCGCCGCCGAGTAGCGGCGGGCGGAAAAGAGCACCTCGGCGGCAACGGCCTTTCCGACGAGTTCGACGAGGGCGGCGACACCGTCGTAGCCGTAGCCGAGGCCGAGCTTGGCGGCTGGCACGGCGAACTGTGAGTTGTCCGAGGCGATCCTGATGTCGGCCTTCATGGCGGTGATCACACCACCACCCATGCAGTAGCCCTCGATCATGGCGATCAAAGGTTTGTCGACCTTGGCCAGCGCTCGCTGTGCGGCAGCCGCGATGGCGTCGTACTCCTTGCGGGCGTCGACCGCGGTCCGCCTCTCGCCGAATTCGGAGATGTCGGCACCGGAGACGAACGCTCGTCCACCCGCTCCCTTCATCACGATCACTCGAACGGTCGGGTCGTTGGCGAAGGTGCCGATGATGGTCGGAATGGCCCGATTCATCTCGGCCGACATGGCGTTGTGGCGAGCCGGATTGTTGAAGGTCATCCAACCGATGCCGTCGCGAACCTCAGCCAGCATCGTGTCGGTGTCGAGTTCGATCGTCATGTTGGGTCCTTGCTGGATATTGGGGAAGCAGGCGAATCGTCAGCGACGATCCCACCAGCGAGCAGCGCTGCCGTCTCGTGCGGGCTGAAGCCGAACTCGGTCAGGATCTCGCTGCTGTGCTGGCCGGCCAGTGGGCTGGAGGAGCGGATGTCATCGGGCACGCCGACCAGACTGGTGGCGTTCCGGATGATCTCGATGTCGCCAGTGACGCGGTGGTGCACGGGGGCGGCCACCCCGAGGTGTTGCACCTGCGGGTCAGCAAAGGTCTGCTCCAGGTCGTTGACCGGGCCGGCGGGCACACCCACCTCGTTCAGCGCATCGACCCATTCGTTGGTGGTGCGCTTGCTCAGTGCGACGGTGATGATTGCGGTCAGTTCGTCGTGGTTGGTCATGCGGCTGCCGGGTTTGGCGAACCGTTCGTCGCTCGGAAGGTCGGGGCGGCCGATCACCTCGCAGAATGCTGACCAGAGCTGACCCCACGCGGCGGCGACGTTGAGGTGGCCGTCGGCGGTTGGGTAGAGGCCCATTGGCCGCAACGTCGGATGGTCGTTGCCGGCTTGCGGCGGTACTTCATGGTCGACAGTCCACCGCGCCGCTTGGAAGTCGAGCATGCCGATCATCGATTCGAGCAACGAGGTGTGGACCCAACGCCCCACGCCGGTGCGTTGCCGCTCGTGAATGGCGACCAGCACGCCGATGGCAAGCTGGAGCCCCGACGCGATGTCGGAGATCGCAGCGCCCGCCCGCACCGGACCCTGGCCAGCGAGACCGGTCACGCTCATCATGCCCGACATGCCCTGGGCGATCTGGTCGACCCCGCCCCGCTCGGCGTAGGGGCCGCTCTGGCCAAACCCCGAGATCGACCCCATCACCAATCGTGGGTTGATGGCGGAGACGGTGTCCCAATCGAAGCCGAGCTTGAACTTCACTGCCGGTCGCATGTTCTCGATCAGGATGTCGGCTTGGCCGACCAGACGATGCAGCACCACCCGACCCTCATCGGACTTGAGGTCGAGCGCCAGGCTCCGCTTGTTGCGATGGAGGTTCAGATAGTCGGGCGTGGTCTGGGCGCCGACCGCAATGCCGGGAGCCTCGATGCGGATGACGTTTGCGCCCCAGTCGGCGAGTTGACGCACCGCCGTTGGCCCGGCGCGCGCCACGGTGAGGTCGAGTACGACGAGATCGTCCAACGGCAGCGCCGTCGTTCCCTGACGTCGGATTGGCTGGTTCGTCAGCGGCTCGGCTGCATTCATCGTTCGCTCATACCTGCGGTTGGGGGAGACTTGCCCGGAGCGCGGCATAGGCGGCGACGCCTGCGTCGGATCGCGTCCACGAGAGGTAGTCGCTGCGACCGCGTTCACGGAAGATCGGGTTGGAAAAGATCGTGGCCCATTCGGCGACGGACTTCAGACTCGATGCCATGGTTTCGTCGTACTGGATCCAGCGGCGAGCGTGTTCTTCCGACCGGAAGAGGTTCATGTTCGATCACCTGAATGGCCGACTGGCCGCATCACCTCCGACCTGGGAGGCGGTGTAGCCAACGGCTTCGGGCGGGTCGATGACGATCAGATCCTCATCGTGCAACGTCACAGAAATCGGCTCACCGCAGCAGAGACACGGTGCATCGATGCGGACCTCCTGCCCCGGCACGAGCCAACGAATGGCCATGGCCTCGAAGCCACATTGGGCGTACCAGCGCTGCTCGCCATCGATCGTGACTCGATACTGGGTTGGCTGGAGATTGAACGGTGGGAACGATGCCAGATAGTCGGTGCCTGGATGGGTCCAGCCGGGCGTGACTCCGACCAGATCGTGGATCAGGTCTCGGGCCTCGGCGATTTCGATGTCGAGCTCCGCCGCCAGTTCGGTGAAGTGAGGTGCTTCCGCCGTGGTCACGATGCGTCGCATGATGGCGCCATAGCCACGATCCATGAGTTCGAGGTCTGCCATTCGTTGTCTCCGTAGGTAGAAGTGTGTGGGTTCGTCTCAGCCGAGGATCTCGTCGACGGCTGCGAGTTCGGCAGCGCTGAGCCGCCAGTTGGCGGCAGCGACGTTGGCCGCCACTTGCTCGGGCGATGTGGCGCCAGCGATCACGCTGGCGACGGTTGGATTGGTCACCAACCACGAGAAGGCAAGATCGAGCATGGTGTGTCCGGTCGACTCGGCGAACTCGGTGAGTCGAGCCACGGTCGCGAGCTTGTCGTCGTCGATGAAGTTGGCGGAGCGCTCGCCCCAACGGGCAAGCCGTGATCCGTCCGGTTTCGGTTCGCCCTGGCGATACTTGCCAGTCAGTAGGCCCGATTCGAGCGGAAAGAACGGAACGAATGCGATGTCATGTCGGTTGCAGGCGTCGAGGACGCCGTCGGTCTCGGGAGCTCGGGTGAGCAGGCTGTAGTGGTTCTGCACGCTCGGGTACGGGGCGAGACCGCTCGAACCGGCAACGGCGTAGACCTCATCGAGTTGGTCGGCGCTGAACGCAGTGCAGCCGATCTCGCGGATCTTGCCTTCGGCTTTCAGCTCGGCCAGGGTGCCGAGCGTTTCGGCGACGGGCGTCAGCGGGTCGGGCCGATGGAGCTGATAGTGGTCGATGTAGTCGGTATCGAGTCGGCGGAGGCTCGCTTCGAGTGACGAGCGGATGCGTTCGGATGAGGCGTTGCGTTCGCCTTCGGGCAGGTTCGAGGTGTGGCCCCACTTCGAGGCGATCAGGACGGTGTCACGGCGGCCGGTGAGCGCTCGACCGAGGAAGGTCTCGGACTCGCCGCCTCCGTAGGACTCGGCGGTGTCGAAGTAGTTGATGCCCGACTCGATGGCGGCGTCGACGACCTCTCGCGTTCGATCGGCGTCGATCGCCATCCCGAAGTTGTTGCAGCCGAGTCCCACGACCGACACTTCGAGCGTTCCCAGTTGACGTCGTTCCATGTCGGCACCCTAATCGCGCCTCGCGCTGCTGGCCGAAGCAAGGGCTCCGGCCGAGCAAGGCGAGTCATTCTTCAGCGCAGAGCCGGTAGTACCTCGTTCGTGAGGCGAGCACGGGCTGCCTCGGCCTCGGCGCGATCACTGCCGGAGCCGATGCCCATCACGAAGACCTTCTCCAGCCCGAGTTCGATCAGGCCGCCAAGCCGTTCGATACAGAGCCCGACCGGGCCGGCGATGCCGAAGCGATCGCTCACTTCGTCGGTCAGGAAGGCCGATTGTGGGGATCCCTGCGTGAAGTGCTTGCCCATGTCGTAGTTGGAATGCACGGCTTCGAGACTTTCTCGCTGCGCGTCACTGACCGGTCCGTTCACCGAGCCGTGCATGACCGAAAAGCGAGCGAACGAGGCAACGATGCCGGAGATATTCGTGCGGGCCGTCGCCGAGTCGGGATGGGTATAGACGGGAACGTAGGCGCCGAAGGCGAGGGTCTCAGGGTCGCGCCCGGCGTCGCTCGCCGCCTGACGGGCAACGTCGATGGCCCAGGCGATCCGCTCGTGATCGGCGCCGACGGCGAACGTGATGCGCTCCGCGTGACGTGCCGCAGCGGCGATCACCTTTGGGCCCGATGCCGCAACGTCGACCGGCACCTTCACCGCATCGTCACGTAACCAACGAAGCCTGCTGGCCGTCGGTCCGTCGGCCAGATGCAGCGTCTCGGACGCCCGCACTTCGCCCGCCCCGTCGAGCTCGATGTCGAACGGCACCTCGTCGCCCCGCAGATACCCCTGAAGTCGAGCGAGGTAGCGCTCGAACGTCTTCACTGGCGCTGGTGCAAGCCCGAGATGTGCGAGCGCTGAATCACCGCGGCCGATCCCGAGCACTGCCCGACCATCTGCTTCGGCCTGCACCGTGGCAATGGCCGTTGCCATGGCGGCGGGATGGCGGGTGATCGGATTGGTGACGGCGGTTGCCAATCGGATCGTCGAGGTGTTGTGGGCAGCCAGCGCCAGCTCGATGAAGGGATCGCCCGCGAGGTTCTGTGAGTCGACGAAGCCGATGCCGTCCCACCCCTCGTCCTCGGCGCGCCTTGCTTGCTTCACAGCTGAGCGTGGCATGCCAACACCCGAGGTCCAGAATTCGGTCCTGACAACACTCGATCCGGTCATGGATGCGACACTACCTCGGGGGAGGTGAGTGCTCATGGCCGACGAACGTGCGTTGATGGCTGCTCGGAACAACGCTGACTGGTACGAGTCGTTGTTCGAGGTGCACGGGCGGCGCTACGAACGACTCGAGCAAGCGTTCCTCGCGATCGATGCGCCGCCGCCCTTCCACAGTTGGGTGACGATCACTGCACCCGATCTGGGCGCCGAGTTGCGGCAGCGGCTTGCGGAAATGGCACAGCAACACGACTTCGTGGTGAAGGACTCGTTCTGCTCGCTCGATCTGGAGGCACTTCGTTTGCGGCCCTTCATCGAGGCGTCGTGGATCTGCAGCCGCACGCCCAGCCGGGCAGATACCTCGCAGTGGCAGCGGGTCGAATCCGCCGTAGCGCTCGAACGCTGGGAGCATGCCTGGAGCGATGGATCCACGTCGTCGGCCGCTCGCCAGTTCCCGGCGACGATGCTCGATCGTGGTGAGATCGCCTGTTGGGGGCGAGTCCGCAACGGCATCTTCGACGCCGGCGTGATCGCCAACCGATCCGAGGATTGCGTCGGGATGTCAAACCTCTTCGGCGATGACGTGACCCTTGCCGCCACGTGGTTGTGCAGCGGCTTCGGAAACGGACTTCCGGTGGTTGGCTACGAGTGGAACGAAGCACTCGATCAAGCGGAGGACTGCGGATTCAGTGTGGTTGGTCCACTGCGCATCTGCGGTCGGACCTGAGCAGGAGACATGGTCAGACGATCGGGGTCAGACGATCGGGGTCAGACGATCGGGGTAAGAAGATCGGGGTCAGACGATCGGGGCTTTGATGTTTCCCAGACTCGAAGCGGGTCCTGCCCCGAACAGAGGGACGAGTGGCCACGTCGTGGTGAAGGTCGACGTTGTTGGATCGAGTTCGACTTCGAGTCGGTGCGGGGTTTCCAGGAAGATCAGATCGACCGCAAGGCCACCATTCGTCGTCATCGTTGCGCTCGATGACACCGCATTGCCGGGATCGGTGTGCCAGTCGTCCGTCAACGTGACCTCGAGCGATTCGTCGCCCTCGCGAACAACGAGGCGGTTGCCGTCCGCTTCGATGCTGGTGATCGAACGATGTGACTGGGTGGTGATCTCGGCGGGCACGAAGGTGCCGGTGAAGCCAGCGAGGGTGGCCCGTTCGATCGGCGATCCGCCGAGACGGTCTCCAGTGGTCGCAAGTCGCAGGTTCGCCAGTCGTTCGCTCAGCTCGTTCTCGGCCTGCGTGTCAGCAAGTACCACCCCGTTCTCGCCCATGGCGGGCACGAGGTGCTGCCACATCAGGTCGAGAACCGTTTGCATGTTCTCCACACAGCAGAACATGGCGACGACGGCGTCGTGCTCGGGTAGGACGACCATGTATTGGCCGAACGCCCCGTCGCCGCGATAGCCGTTCTGTGACATCCAGACCTGTATGCCGTAGCCCTGCTGCCAGTCGGTGGTATCGCCAAGCGGGTTGTCGATGTGCTTCCTCGAGGCATTGGCAACCCATTCGGCGCTCAGGATCTGTTCGCCGTTCCACGTGCCACCGTCGAGGTAGAGCTGGCCCAGGCGGGCGATGGCGTCGAGGTTGGTGTGGACCCCGGAGAAGCCCATGTCGAGCCCTGGCGAGAACTGCGCCCAGCGCAGTTCTCGCACGGCGATCTTGTCGAGCACTCGTGGCCGTAGGTAGTCGCTCAGTCGCTGGCCGGCGAGCCGTTGAAGGATCGTTGCGAGCGTCAGGACCGGCGGCTGGTTGTAGGCGAAGAGCGTGCCGGGCTCGGCGTCGGGCGGGATCTGGAGAAATCCTCGAACCACATCGGCTCGATCGATCGTCAAGGCCTCGAGGAACGTCTCTCGATCATGGCCGGTCGACATCGAAGCGATGTGTCGAATCTTCATCCGCCGGGTGGCGGGTGGCGTGTCGTCGTCGAACATCTCGGGCAGATGGTCGCTCACGAGGTCATCGAGCGAGAGGCGACCCTCAGCGAGCTGAAGCCCGAGCGCGGTCCCCGTGAACGTCTTGCTGAGGGAGTAGACCAGGCGAAGGCGTTCGGGGGTGTGCGGCGCCCAATAGCCCTCGACGATGCGATGGCCGTGGCGCTGGATGATCAGGCCATGAGGCTCGATTCGTTCGTCTTCCTCGATGCCATCGAGGAAGGCGTCGACGCCGCTGGCGGCAACGCCCTGTGCCGCTGGGCTACTGGTGGGGAAAGGCATGCGGGAGTTCCACGATCAAGGCTCAGGAGATGTTTGGGGCGTCGCTGTCGACGAACCGTGTGCGCAACTCTCGCTTGAGTACCTTGCCGGTGGCGTTGCGGGGGAGTGCTTCGATGATGGCGATGTCGTTCGGCACCTTGAACTTGGCAAGTCGGGCAACGCAGTGCTGGACCACGGTTGCCCGTTCGAGCGTGGTACCCGGTTTGAGGACGATGACGGCAAGGCCGACTTCGCCCCACTTGTCATTCGGCACGCCGATGATGGCGGCTTCGGCGACCTCGGGGAGCTGATACAACACGTTTTCGACTTCGGCCGGATACACGTTCTCGCCGCCCGAGATGTACATGTCCTTCCAACGATCGACGATGAACACGAAACCCTCGTCGTCGATGCGGGCCGCGTCGCCGGTTTTCAACCACCGACCTTCGAAGGTCGATGCGGTGGCCTCGGGCTTGTTCCAGTAGCCGGGGGTGATGTGGGGGCCGGCCACCCAGAGTTCGCCGACCTCGTCGGGTCCGCAGTCGGCGCCGTCATCGTTGACGACGCGGTGTTCGGTGTGGAGCAGTGCCTTGCCGGTCGAACCGAGCTTGCGGAGCGCGTCGCCGGGGTCGAGGGCGATGCAGCCCGGGCTGGTCTCGGTCATGCCGAAGCCCTGCACGAGCGACACGCCGCGCTCGGTCCACCGCTGCAAGATGGTGAGGGGGCACGGGGCGCCGCCAACGCCGGCGGCCTGGAGCCGCGAGAGGTCGGTGTCGTCGAAGTCGGGGTGCTGCATCATGAACTGGTAGGGGGCGGGCACGGCGAAAAAATGGGTGATGCCTTGTTCGGCGTCGCCGAGCAGTCGGAGCGTCTCGGCCGGATCGAATGCCTTCTGGATGACTACCGTCCCACCGGCGTGAAGCACGGGATTGCTGTAACAGTTGAGCCCGCCGGTATGGAACAGCGGAAGCACGTTCAGGTGGACGGTCTCGATCCCGACACCAACGGGGATGCCCAGGTTCACGGCATTCCAGAAGTTCATGCCGTGAGTGATCATGGCGCCCTTTGGCAGTCCCGTGGTGCCCGAGGTGTACATGATGGTGATGACGTCGTCGTGGGTGAGGTCGGCACGAACGGCTGCCTCACCCTTGAACGAGGCCAGCGCCGTCTCGTAGTCGCTGGTGTCGTGGCCGCTGTCGATCGACAGGAGGTTGGCGATGGAGCAACGAGTCTGGAGTTCGGTCGCCGATGAAGAGAATTCGTCGTCGTGCACCAGGATCGCAGGCGAGCTGTCGTTGAGGATGTACTCGAGCTCGGGCACCGTGAGACGCCAGTTCAGCAGCACACAGATCGAGCCGGTGCGAGCGCATGCGAACTGGATGTCGAAGTACTCCACGCCATTGTGGGCCAAGACCGCCACGCGGTCGCCCCGGCCGATACCCAATGACGTGAGGTAGCAGGCCATCGCATCGACTCGCTGATGGAGATCGCCGTAGCTGAAGCTGCGGCCACTACCCAGATCCCGAATCGCCTCCTTCGTCGGCCGCTGATCATTGTGATGGGCAATCCAGTCGTAGGCACGAACCGGGCCGTGGCCAACAGGACGAGACGAGGTCATCGATGCAGCCGCTGCATCGTCGACGACAAAGGGTCCGGTGGATGGTGAGCTGCTCGACATGGAGACTCCTTCTCTCGTTCTCGGCGGGCAACGTAGCACCATCCCGCCGTCCCTCCCCGAGTCCGGGTTGCCTGGCTGCGGTTTGTTCGACGCTGCCTCGCCCAATTGTGAGACAGTGACGCCTATGTCCGACCTCATTCGCATCGCTCAACTGTCCGACACACACTTTCTCGAAGATGGTGCCGAACCCGAGGGCGGCCATGCCTACGACACGGGCGCGGCCTTCGATGCCGTGCTCGGACACCTCGGTGAACATGCCAACCTCGACATGGTGGTGGTGACTGGTGACGTCGCCGACCATGGCCGGAACGCTCAGTATCGCAAGGCCGCCGATGCGTTTGCCCGCTTTCAGGTTCCGGTCAATGCTTGTCCTGGCAACCACGACTTCGATGCTGCGTTCAGCGCAGGCATGGGTCGCCCGGGTGTGAGTACGTCACGGGCGATCGAGATCGGGAACTGGGCCTTTCTCTTCGTTGACTCCAATGCGGGGATGATGCAACCCGACGAACATGGACTGCCGGTGGACCCGCCGGGGGAGGAACGACTCCACACCAACGGAGCGCTCGGTGCTCGTGAGGCCTCCTGGGTTCGCTCGATGTGTGCGGCGACCGCAGCCGAGCATGTCTTCATCTGGCTCCATCATCCGCCGGATGTGCCGGTGCCGCTGTGTCACGACGATGCCTACGCCGAAGAATGGCATGCGCTCCTCGCCGACGTGCCGACGGTGCGAGGCCTCGGCGGCGGGCACACCCATATTCCTGCCGACTACGAACTGCTTGGCCGTCCAGTGTTCGTTGCCCCGTCGTTGAAGAACAACTTCTCGCTCGACGACCGGACCTGGCTCCCTCCTGGCTACCGCACCTACGACTTCGCTGCCGATGGTTCGGTCACGAGTCAGGTGCATTTGGTCGACGACGAGCGCTGGCCGCGACGTCCGTTCGGTCGTCTGCTGCAGAGCCTGTTCATGGGGGAGATCAGCCACAGCGAGCTGACCGAGATCGTGGCTCAGCGCAACGCTGGAGCCCGACACGACGGTTGAGCCAGGCAGGTGCTCGACGTCGACAAGAGCGTCGAGGCCGCGCGTCAGCGGTCGAAAGCAGGCAACGCCAGTCCTTCGAGAAAACTGGCGAGTGCCTCCGGCGATGAGTCGACTCGCCAGTCGTCCTCCTTGAATGCCTCGAACCAGATGAACCCAACGACATCGCGTCGCTCGGCGATGCTGGCGGCGAAGTCGGCGACCCATACCGCCTTGAAGCCGCCCTCGTTCGACGCCGCGGTCTCGGAGATGAAGATCGGCTTCTCGGTGATGGTGCGAATCTCGTTGATGCTCGTGTCGAAGACGGAGGCGAAGCTTCCGGCAACGGTTGGGGTCGTGCCGAAGTGACCCCAGTAGCCAACGAGGCCGACGAGATCGACGTAATCGTCGCCGGGATAGATACCGGCCATCGGCCAGGTTCCGAACGGATTGACATTGGGGGCCCACACCCAGATCACGTTGTCGGCACCGGCGGCATCGAATCGTTCGTGCACGTAGCGCCACATCGCGACGTACTCGCCAGGTTCGTTGGCGTTGCGGGCTTCTGACCACGGATACCAGTCGCCGTTCGCCTCGTGGGCGAGGCGAAGGAGTACGGGCTGATCGGTCGCTGCCAGACCTTGTGCCCACTCGTCGATGTAGTCGTCGAAGTCCCCATCGAGAATGTTGCTCAACGAGTACTTGGGCTGAAGCCAGATGTCGGGTCGGTAGTCCCACGGTTCCCAGGCAATCGACAGCAGTGCTTCACGCGCGGTGATCCGGGGAATGAGGGTCGGGTCGAAGCGGTCGAGCTCCCAACCAATGGAGATCTGCACCACGTCGGGAGGCTGGCCAACGGTTGCCTCGAAGCGGTCGAGTTCCTCTTCGGATCCGTTGGTCGTCATCACGCCGAAGAAGTCGACGTCGCCGCCGGCCAAACGATTGACGACTTGGTCGGTTGCCGTTGGTTCGATCTCGACATCCGTCGTGGATGGTTCGACCTCGTCGACCAGCGGGACCGTCTGAGGAATTGCCTCCTCGACCGGGGTCTCGAGAATCGGAGGAAGCACGACGTGGCGGTCGACGCCAGGCTGGCCGTACACGAACCACGCTGCGACCGCGATTCCAGGAAACACGATCACGGCAGCGGCGGCGCTGCGAATGCTCTCCTTGGTGATCGGCATGGTGGTGACATCTCTCTGGCAACCGTCGCCCCGGTGTGATCTGTATCGGCAGCTTCGGGGGAGACGTTGAGCGCGGTTGCAACGCGACGGTTCCACTGCGTGCGGAGCAAACGAAGGCAGAGCTAATGAACGCCCCATTCATGCCGTTGATAGTGAAGTGGGCAGTTCACCTCTGCTCAGGGGGCAGAGACGGGCACTTGCTGTCGCTGCATTCCTTGGCACGATCGCATATTTGCTATGGCGAGTGACAACGGTTTCGTTCGACGCGCCTTTGCAGCTGTTCTTCTTTGCTCTCGAACTGCATGCCGGTCTCGGGTTCGGGCTGTTCGTTCTGTCGGTGTGGGACACCGACTCGCTGGCGAAGCCCGAGCCACGTGAGGCGACCGCGCTTCGCGTTGCCGTGTGTATCCCGACCTACAACGAGGACGAGAACGTCTTGCTGCCGACCGTGGCCGCTGCGGTGGCGCTCCAGCCAGCACACGAGACCTGGGTGCTCGATGACGGCGATCGCCCCTGGGTGGCAGCGATGGCCGAACAGTTGGGAGCTCGCTACCTCACCCGAACCGACCGTTCGCACGCAAAGGCCGGAAACCTCAACAACGCGTTTGCCGTGATCAACGCCGATCTGTTTGCCATCCTCGATGCCGACCACATTCCGACCGCGAACTTCCTTCGCCATACGCTCGGCTACTTCGATGACCCGACAGTGGCCCTCGTCCAGACACCGCAGGACTTCTACAATCTCGACTCGTTCGAACACATCGGCGACTACAGCGAGGAAGCGCTGTTCTACCGAGTGATCCAACCGGGCAAGAACCGCTGGGATGCTGCGTTCTGGTGCGGCACTTCCGCAGTCGTGCGGGGCGAAGCCATTCGCTCGATCGGCGGTGCGGCCACCGAGTCGGTGACCGAAGATCTTCTCACCACCATCAAGCTGCATCGGTCGGGCTGGCGAACGGTCTTCCACGATGAAGTGTTGGCCCGAGGTCTGGCGCCCGCTTCGTACCGTGAATTCCTCGTACAGCGAATGCGGTGGGCGACCGGCGCAATGCAGATCCTGCGAAGCAGACAGAATCCCTGGCGCGGGCGAGGCCTGACGATCGCACAGCGGTTGGCCTACACCGCATCACTCAGTGGGTGGTTCGAAGGCCTTCGAACGATCGGGTATCTCTTCCTGGCACTTGCCGTGGTGTTGACAGGAGCAACGCCGGTCGGCACGGCTGTTGTGCCGCTCCTGCTCGCCAACCTCGGCTTGTTGGTTGTCTCGACCGCCGCCCAGATCCAACTGGGCAACGGTCGACATCGGCCGCTTCCCGCGCTCCTGTTCGAGTTTCTTCGGCTGCCAATGAGTGTGCATGCGTTGCAGCAACTGGTGTTCGGCAGCAACACCGCCTTCCAGGTGACGCCGAAGGGGCGAGCGGGTGACGAACGCACCACGCCCCCGGTGCCAGGCCTTCTGGTGGGGCTCGGCATGCTTGGGGTGGGTGGTCTCGTTGTCTACCTCATGAGCCTCGCTCGGCTCATCGACGGCCCAACCGGACGCCATGTCGATGTTGCTGCTGCGGTTCTGGTCGCCCATGTCTCGGTGATCACGTTGGCGTCGCGACGAATTCGTCGCAGCGATTTCGGTGACGAACGGCGGCGGGCCAGGCGATTCAAACGTGAACTGCGGTTCCAGGTCGGTGCTGAACAAGGCCTGCTTCGCAATCCGTCGACGACCGGAGCGCATATCGCAGGTCGCTCTCTGACCTCTCGCGAAGTCCTGACGGTCATGACCCGAGAAGGACCGATCCAGGTGCGCTGCTGGATCACACCCGATGGGTTCGGCGGATCAACGGTGGAGTTCGTTCCCGGCCAGTATCGGGTGCAGGCCGTTCTTGCACGAACGATCTACGGCGAACTGCAAGACATGCCGATCCTCACCCCTCGGCTTTCGGCCACCCCACCACCAACCCATCGAGCGGGGCATACCCGTTCGCCGCCGATGCGGCCCACATCCGAGGCGAACCGCAGGTCGTAGCAAGACGCCGACGAACAGCTTCGTGCTCACCGTGTCGAAGGGTGCATCATCTCCCGCGCTGCGGTCACGGTGGTTTGATTGCCATGACGAGTGATTTCGAGTCTGCCGGTGAGACGGTCCACGATCCACAAACCCCGCTGACGAGGAGACGTGACTCCCGGATCGATGATGTCCGGCACGAAGCCCGGACCGTCATCAGTCACCTCGAGAATGAGCTCAGTCGTCGTGAGCGTCATGGTGACCTCGATGGGATTTCCGGTCACCGCCATTGCATTGGCGCACAACTCATTGGCGATCAAGAGCCAATCGTCAGATGGCTCGCCGAGGTCGGTGAGCCACCGGCGCAGCAAGGTCCGCAGGCTGCGAAGCTGTGACGTGTCGGACTCGATGGTGAGAGTGAGCTGGCGCGGTGTCAGATGCGCCGACACGAGTCAGTACCAACGGCCACGTGCGAAACCGCCAAAGGCAACCAAGCCGATGATGATCAGCACGATGCCGATGAACGTCCATCCGGCAAGGAGCCAGAGCGCCAGACCGACGAGAACCAGTACACCGCCCGTCGAAATTCCAGCAACCGCTCCGTTGTCTGTCGTCGCCATTGAAGTCTCCGTTCGTCTGTTTGTGGCATCGGTGCCAGCGGCGAGGCCGATACCCAAGCCAATGGTGTCCGAAACCTCTCGTTTGTCAGGGTGGCTCAGCATCGTTGGCGCGCTGCCGATTGATCAGTGGTGGGCTGTCGTCCACAAGGGGGGGTTTGCGAGAGGCCGTCTTTGGTCTATCCTCCGCCATACGTTGTAAGGGGAATGATGACTGACACACTGCCAGAAGCCGAACTGCCAGAAGCCGAACTGCCAGAAGCCGAACTGCCAGAAGCCGAAACGAATCAGGCGCCGCCCGCTCGGGTCCTACCGATTCTCGGCGACTCGCCTGAGGGTACCGACGGGTGGGAGCGGACTCGGTATCGCGCCGAGGACTACGGTCCGGTGACGGATTGGGCCACCGATTTCGACCACGCACGGCCCGAGTACAACCCGATTGCCCCTCAGGTCTGGACCGAGCTCCGCGAAGCCGGATGCCCGATTGCGCACAGCGATCGCTACGGAGGCATGTGGGCGCCCCTGACCCACGACACGGTCAACGAGGTCGCCTATGACACCGACCGTTTCACCAGCCGAACGGTCGTTGTCAGCCATACTCGCCCCGGCGATCTGGCTCTCCCCGCACCGATCGGCGTTGCTCCTCCCATCACCAGCGATCCGCCCTTCCACAAAGAGGCCAGGCGCATGCTCCTCCCGGCGTTCGCGCCGACGAAGATCGCCGCCTGGGAAGAGGAAATCCGAGTGCTGTGCCACTCGCTTCTCGACGAAATGGGCGATATC
>JBBQUN010000077.1:0-17667 GCA_038212405.1 Acidimicrobiales bacterium
CTCATGGTGAGCGAGAAGCCGCCGATACGTTGTGTACACGAGAGGAGCACCGTTGCCCGCTGACGCTGATGCTGAACAGATTGCCGAAGTCCTGCGTTTCGCCCCTGGTGCCTGCTTGGTGCTCGAAAACGGCGTCATACGAGGGGCGAATGCCGAGGCGATCGACACCACCGGCATCCCACGCAAGCGACTCGTCGGTACGCCGCTCGCCGAACTCGTCGTTGCCGAGACCCAGGTGCCGCTGGCTGACTTCTTGTCTTCGGCCAGTCCAGACGTCAACGTCATATCGGTGCGTCTTGCCGCAGGCATGATGCCGTTGGAACTCTCGACTCGTCGCATCACCGACGCCATTCTCGTTGTTGGTTTGCGTCGAATGGACCTCGAACACCAATTGTCGGCCATTGCCGGCGGTGACCTCACCCATGATCAGATCACCGGGTTGCCCAATCGCTTTCATCTGCTCGAGCAGCTGCATCATCGCCTGACCACGCAGTCACCTCAGCCGCTTGCCGTCATTGCCCTGTGGATCGACGACCTTCCCAACCTGGCTGCCGAACGCGGCCAACGGGTGGTCGAACGGGTCAGCCGGCAGGTCGGCGAGCGCGTCCAGGCGCGGTTGCGTGGCCCTGACCTCCTCGGTCGGTTCGACGATGCGGCCTTCCTTGCATTGCTCACCACCGATTCCTCACCAGAACAACTGCGTGAGATTGCCGAGCGGCTACGAGACGAAGTCGTGTTCCCGGTCGAATTCGATGGCAGTCTCATCAGCTTCACCGCCAGCGTGATGGTCGGCATGATCGGCACGAACCGGCCGACGATCGAAAAGATCCAAGCCAAGCTCGAAGTCGTTGGTCGTCTCACCACCACCGGCGATGGCAACCGCACCGAAATGGTGACCTTCTAGCATTCGAGTCGGTTGCGCCCGTGCAATCGTTCGTGCACGCTGGCTCAGTGACAGATGATTCGGAGACGGACAGCGCAGCAGTGCTGCGTATCGGATTGGTTGGATGCGGCCTGATCGGGCGTTTCCATGCTCGATCACTCCAACAGGTGGCTGACCGAGCCCGGCTCGAGTTCGTCTTCGACGTCGATCGAGACCGAGCAGAGATCTTTGCCGCTGACTTCGGCACCGAGGTCGCAGGCACGATCGAACAACTCATTCGCGATGTCGATGCGGTGTACGTGTGCACGTGGACCTCGGCTCACGCCGAGATCGTCCGACTCGCCCTTGACGCTCGTCTTCCGGTCTTTTGCGAAAAGCCCCTGGCAACCGACCTCGAGCAAGCAACCGAGCTCGCCGAGGCGATCATGGCCTCGGAGGTCATCAACCAGGTTGGTCTGGTGTTGCGGCGCTCACCGGCGATGCGTTGGGTCAAGCAACGCCTGGCGTCGGGTGTCGATGGTGAGGTCATGAGCATCGTGTTTCGTGATGATCAATACCTGCCGACCCAGGGCATGTATGCCTCGACGTGGCGCGGCGATGCCGCTCGGGCTGGATCCGGTGCGCTCCTCGAACACTCGATTCATGACCTCGACCTCATCGATTGGTGGATCGGTCCCATCACCACCGTGTCCGCCATGACGGCGCACCACCACCGAATCGACGGCATCGAAGACCAGGCAACGGTCATCCTGCGGGGTCAGGATGGCGCGATTGCCACCCTCAGTTCGACCTGGCACGATGTCACATCGCGGCCGAGCCAACGCCGCATCGAGATCTTTTGCCGGCGGGCGACGCTGATCGTCGAAGGCGACTGGCAGGGGCCGGTTCGATGGGAAAGCGCCGACGACTCCGGTGTATTGGAAGGCGCTGAACTGGTGGCTGCTGTGCGCAGCCACCAAGCCCACGAAGCGCCAGTGATCCAGGGAGCTGGTCGCACGCAGAATCCCGACCGAGAGTTCGTCGACGCCGTGCTGGACGGCACAACGGCTCACCCCGACGCGGCGACGGCGCTGCGAGCGCGTGTGCTCGCCGATGCCGCCTACCGATCGGCGGCAAGCCATGGTGCGTCGGTCCCGCTGTGACTAGAGCGAGCGAGCAGCCTCGATGAGGGGGGTGAGGCGCTCGACATCGGCCAGCACTTCGTCTCGGGGTCCTTGGCCAAGGCCGAGAACCGCTCTGGTGATCCCGAGCGCTGCCAGCTTCTCGAGCGATTCGAGATCCGGCTTGGCGCCAAAGATTCCCAACGACAGCGTGGCGGGATCACGGCCGATGTCCTCGCAGGCGGCACGGACGCTCGTGATGCCGCCGGCAAGGTCATAACGACCGCCAATCGGCATCCAGCCGTCGCAGAACTCAGCAATGTGCGCGGCGGTCTTGGGTCCGGCGCTGCCGCCGAGGATGACCGGAGGGTGCGGCGTTTGCACGGGCTTGGGCCAGGACCAACTGGTGTCGAACGAGACGTGCCGGCCGTCGAACGATGCTTCGTCCTTGGTCCAGAGTTCCTTCATGGCCAAAATCGATTCGCGAAGTCGTTCCCGACGATCACCGTACGCCACGCCGTGGTCGGCGAGTTCCTCTTTGTTCCAGCCGTAGCCGACGCCAAGGATGAAACGGCCGTTCGACAATCGGTCGAGCGACGCAACCTCTTTCGCCAGCCAGATCGGATCGCGTTGAGCGACCAACGTGATGCCGGTGGCGACCTTCAGATTCGTGGTGGTTGCTGCCACCGCGGCAAGGGCAACGAACTGGTCATAGGACCGCCAGTAGAAGTCGGGCAGTGGGGGAGCGCCTTCGCGACCACCCCAGGGCGTTGTTCGAGCGACCGGGATGTGGCTGTGCTCGGGGAACCACAACGATTCGAAGCCACGTTCATCGGCTTCGCGACCGAGTTCGATGGGATCGATCGTTTGATCGGTGGGAAAGATCATGAGTCCAATGTCCATGGCTGGCAACTTAGCTCAGTGCTGTGGTGTGTCCAGCCGTGCGACAATTTCACTGTGCGTGATGGGCAGGAACAGGGAGCGGTGACCCATGACGTCGACCGTCGACCGCCCACGGGCCGTCGGCGGTCGATGCGTCTCGGCGCTGCTTCCCGACGAAATCCCACCATCATGTCTGGCGGCGCGATCGTGCTCGTGAGCGCTCTTGCCGTTGGGTCGCTTCTGGCCGACCAGTTCGCCGAACAGCTCGATCGCACCATCGACAACAACACCGCAGTCTTTACGAGCGCAGCCACCGTGAACTCACCGTTTGCGCCGAACGAGCCCTCGGCCGCCTTCGGCATAGACCTGCTCGAGATCGACACCGGCGTCGTGGTCGTCGGCAACCAAGGCATCGCTGGTGCCACGGCCAGCGTCGTGAGCGTGCCCAGCACCGGGGCGGCGTTGCTGACTGATGTCGTGTTCGCCGAACAAGCGGTTGCCGCTGCTGGAAACACACTCGTCGTCGTCGATGCCAGACGCCTGCGGATGACGACGATCGATGACCAAGGCCTGTTGAACGAGGTCGCGAGCTACGAGCGCCCCGATGACGCGACCTTTGGCCGCAGGGCCGATCTGGGCGGCTCGACATTGGCGGTCCTACGAGACGCTGCCGACGGCCAGCCCGCCGTCGTCGAGGTCTTCGACCTCACTGCTGGCATCAGGCCCGTTGTTGCGCTTGTGCCTGGGCTCGAACGAGTCTCGATCGCCATCGGGGCCTCCGGCGATCTCGTTGCCGTGAGCGGGGTGCGCAACCAGGACGACGTTGGCGAAGTGCAGTTCTTCCGACGGTCGGGCGAGGTTTGGCTCGTCGATGCTCGGTTCGAGGCAATCGGCGGCGGCACGGTGGTTGCTGCGCCTTCCGAGCCCGACACGTTCCACGTCCAACGCAATGGCTTCTTCCCCCAGCCGACCGGTACGTGGACGAAAATCAGTCCCGATGCTTCCGGCGCTCTGCTGCCAAGTCGTGAATGGTCGGTGCAGGCGTCGAGCGTGGCCGTCAGTGACGGTCTGGCTGCCTTCGGTCTACCGGGGAACGAGCAGGTACTGACGTTCACCTTCGACGCGGCCGATCTCGATGATGACGGGGTCGAGCGAGTCTCGTTGCGCCATGCGCAGAGCATCGTCGCGCCGATTCCGGTTCCGACCGATGACACACCGATGCGACGTCGTCCGCCCGCATCACAGTTCGGTACGAGCGTGGTGTTCGTCAACGGTCGTTTGGTGGTCGCTGGTCCTGGTGCCGAGATCGCGGGCGTCGTCGACGAGGGTTCGATCTTCATCTTCGACCCTGCCTCGGGGCCTGCGGGCTGCACGATCACCGGCACTCGAGGCGATGACACGCTCAACGGGACGACGGCTGACGACGTGATCTGTGGCTTGGGCGGGAACGACGTGATCCGGGGCAACCTGGGGTTCGATCGTCTCTACGGCGGTGAGGGAGACGACGATCTGAGCGGCGATGCTGCCAACGACTTGTTGGTCGGGGGCAACGGTGCTGACCGCCTCGCCGGCGGAGCTGGTGACGATACGCTCTTCGGGGGCGCAGGCAACGATGCGCTCTTCGGCGGCGACGGTAACGACGCCCTCGACGGCGGCGACGGCCGAGATGCGTGTGACGGCGGGGGCGACGTCGATACGTTCAACGACTGCTGACCTTTCTCGCTCGAACGGGTGGCCAGCGACGTCAGCGAATGCACGGGGTCAGCGGATGCCCAGCGCGTTGGCGACGTGAGGGTTGCCGCCGAGCCCATTGGTGAGCTGACTGGTGAGCTCGTGAGCCATGATGTCCCACATCCGGTCGATGAGTTCGGCGGTCATGATCAGATCGGCATTGATACCAAGTGCCGACTCGCGCCGCAGTCGATCGGCCAGCGAACGGAGGGCGATCAGCGAAGCGGCCGAAGCAAGATCGAGCGGTGCAGCGCTCGCCGCTCGAGCGGCCCGGACCCGGGGTTCGGTGTCTTCGATCACGCTGGCAACGATCAACTCGACCAGCCCTTCGTAGTGCGAGCGGTCGGCCCGGGGTGCACGAATGAGCAGCGTCTGGGTGGCGCTCCGACCGGCTTGGCGAGTGAGTCGGGCCATCTGTGCTTGGATCCCGATGACCCAGGCCTGGCGCCGACTCCACTCGGCTCGCGGCGGCGGTTGTTGCGACATGGGAGCGGCGCCCTGTGAGCGCAGGTCGAGGGTCAGGTCGTAGCGCTGGCGGGCGTCGGGGTCCGACAGAATCCGCCACGCTTCGTTGAGCTTGGCCATGGCCAGCCCGCCGTCGCCAAGACCCGCGACATCGGGGTGGAGCCGGCGTGCCATATGGCGGTAGGCCTGGCGGAGCTCATCAGCAGAGCACGCAGCATCGATCCCGAACAGGTCGTACAGGCTGATCGCCTTCCCAGCGCGATCAGAATGTGTGCCTGCGCTGACCATCGTGCCAGTGTGGCCGATCGACCACCGCTTTGGACAACGCCGGGTTCATTCCGGCCGTGTTCGGCCGATAGGACTGCAATGTCCGCGGTCGAAACCATCACGTTCACCGAAGCGGTGAGCAGCCGTTGGCCTCGCATCGTTCGTTTCGTGCTGCTTCTTCTCGCCTGGGGCATCGCGATCGGAGCGGCTCTTGCTCCCATTGTCTACCTCCTGCGCCGCATTGGTGTTGGTTGAGGTCACACTGACCCAATGCCGACGCTTCCCACGCTGTTGCACATCAGTTCGCCGAGCGAGTGGGCCGCGGCCCAAGCTGCCGGCTCGTACCTGGCTGCGTCGCTCGAGTCGGAGGGATTCATTCACCTGTCGACACCCGAGCAAGTCCTCATTCCGGCCAACGAGCGGTACCACGGTCGCGACGACCTGATCCTCCTCGTGATCGATGGGCACAAGCTGACGTCAGCCTTGGTGTTCGAAGACTCCTACGGCAGCGGCATCGAGTTCCCGCATGTCTACGGACCGATCGACCTCGACGCGGTGACCACCACGATCGCCTTCCCTGCCAAGACTGACGGCTCGTTCGATCTCCCTGCCGAACTGCGCTGACGGCAGCGTTCTCGGTCGGCAGTGAAGGCCGATCGGACGAGGAATCGTGAGCCTTTTGGCTCAGCTTGTCGAAGCTGAGGCCGAAGGAGCGGGAGTACCCGCCCCCTCGAGGTCTCTTCATGCTGGTCGCCATTCGGGCACCGTTCACTCGGTTCTGGACATTCATCGCATTGCTCACGCTGGCAATGGCCTCGCTGTTGGTCGGCGCTGCATCTGCGGCTGGTGCCGTCGCTCCAACGGCTGTGGCACCACGTGTCGAGGCCTGCATCGGCCACGAACCGCCTGGTCGACTTCAGGTCACGAGCACGGCGCGAGCGTCGGTCTACCGGCTCTACTGCGCAGCTTTTCTTCGGTTGCCCGACGTCGGCGGCCTCGACTATTGGACGGGCGAATTGCTGGCGCGGCGAATCGACGTGCCTTCCATGGCGGAGTCGTTCATCACCTCGGAGGAGTTCCTGCAGCGCTACGGCCAGATCGATGATCGAACGTTTCTCGACCTGGTGTACCGCAACGTGCTCGGCCGTCCATTTGATGATGGCGGCTACCGCTACTGGACGAATGAACTCGCTCGTCCCCGGTTCGATCGTGGCGACCTCATGATCGCGTTCTCCGATTCAGCGGAGTTCGTGAGTTCGACCACGACCGCAGCGGCTGCAGCCTCGGGCAACGTGACATTCGTACGCACCGGCATGACAGCCCGCGCCGCCGCCGATACCGATCTCGCTCGCGGCACCTACGTCGCCTCGCAGTGCTGGCCCGACCGCTTCGGCGGCAACGTTCGTTGGGTTCGCGGTAGCTGGGACCTGACTTGGTGCGTGCGATCCGATCCCAACTGGGATCCGTGGGTGACCGATGCGGTCTACGTGCACGAGGCCTTCCACGCTCGCGTTTCGTTGTTGTACATCCATCGAGATGCGTTGACCGCGGAGCAGCGAGCCGAGGTCGAGCGGGTCATCGACGACAAGGCAGCCAATGAAGGCCTCGCCGATCTCTGGACCATGCGCCTGGTCCCGAACTACGAGGGCGCACCTCAGTACGCTGCCGACTTGTTCACCAATGCGATCTGGGAAGACCTGTTTGCCCGCTATCCACTCGGTGGCGAACTGCCGGGTTGACTCGCTCAGCCAAGGAACAATCGGTATGCCGGGTGGTCGGTCTCCTCCCAGAACCGGTAACCCAGATGCTCGACGAATGCGCTGAACGCGCCGGCGTCGGACTCGGGCACCTGCATACCGACGAGCACGCGCCCCACGTCGGAACCGTGGTTTCGATAGTGGAAGAGCGAGATGTTCCACTCCGGCGCCATGCTCGACAAGAACGTGATCAACGCCCCTGGCCGCTCGGGAAACTCGAATCGGTACAGCCGCTCGTTGCGGGCGAGAGGGGAGTGACCTCCCACCAGATGGCGCAGGTGCAGCTTCGCCAGCTCATCGTCGGTCAGGTCGAGCGCGTCCAATCCCGCAGCGGCGAACGAGACGGCGATCTCGCTGGCTTGTATCCGGCTCGACACCCCGAGACCAACGAACACGTACGCCTTCTCGGCATCGGCAATGCGGTAATTGAATTCGGTGACGGCTCGCCCCTCGCCGATGATCTCGATGAACCGACGAAAGCTGCCCCTGGTTTCGGGGATCGTCACGGCGAAGACGGCTTCTCGCTGCTCGCCGATCTCAGCCCGTTCGGACACGAATCGCAGCCGGTCGAAGTTCATGTTGGCACCGCAGTTGACGGCGACCAGCGTTTCGCCGACGAGGCCGGTGCGAGCCACGTAGGCCTTGGATCCGGCAACGGCCAAAGCACCGGACGGCTCGAGGATCGCTCGGGTGTCGGTGAAGACGTCCTTGATCGCGGCACAAATCTGATCGGTGTCGACCCGAATGATCTCATCGACGTAGGCCGAGGCAAGCCGGAACGTTTCTTCGCCGACCAGTTTCACCGCGGTCCCGTCGGCAAAGAGCCCGACGGTGTCGAGTTCGACGCGAGCCCCTTGCTCGAGTGACTGTGCCATGGCGTCGGAATCATCGGCCTGCACTCCCACGATGCGGATGTCGGGGCGGAGCGCCTTGATATAGGCAGCAACGCCGGCGATCAGCCCGCCCCCACCGATGGCAACGAAAACCGCATGTATCGGTTCGGTGTGTTGGCGCAGGATCTCCATGCCGATCGTTCCCTGGCCCGCAATCACATCGGGGTCGTCGAAGGGATGCACGAAGGTGAGGGAGCGCTCTGCCATCAGCTCGATCGCGCGCTGATAGCAATCGGAGTACGACTCGCCGTGAAGGACGACTTCGGCACCGCGCGCCCGAACGGCGTCGAGCTTGACCTCGGGCGTGGTCACCGGCATCACGATGACTGCGTGGCAGCCGAGATGCTGGGCTGCCATGGCAACGCCTTGGGCATGGTTTCCCGCCGAGGAAGCAATCACACCCCGGGCCAGTTGCTCGGGGGCGAGGTTGGCCATCTTGTTGTATGCCCCTCGAATCTTGAACGAAAAGACCGGCTGGAGGTCTTCCCGCTTGAGCAACACCCGGTTGCCGAGGCGCTCGGACAAGATCGGCGCTTCGTCGAGCGGCGTCTCGTCGATGATCTCATAGACCTTCGAGGTGAGAATGCGCTTGAGATAGTCCATCTCGTCGGCATCGGTCAGCGGCACTCGGCGGTATTGCACCTACCCAAGCTAACCCCAGGACCAGCCGGGGCGCTGGCCCATGACCGGCTCACGCCCCGAACATGAACACTCCACGTACGTTTTCCAAATGGCCAATCACGA
This sequence comes from Acidimicrobiales bacterium, assembly GCA_038212405.1. GTDB lineage: Bacteria > Actinomycetota > Acidimicrobiia > Acidimicrobiales > SZUA-35 > JBBQUN01. The sequence goes on from JBBQUN010000077.1 coordinate 8,723, forward strand.
ATAGGGTGTTGCTCCGAGTCGAGGAAGTGATCGACCACCAGTCGGGCGGGACCTCGAATGGCAGCGGTTCTGTGCCATCATTCGCCGACACGCCAAACAAGCGGAACCACAAGCGCACGATCCGACCGTCCCCACCAGCTCCGACGAATGGAATGGCAATCGCCGCATGAATCTGAACCCGCCGACCGAGCACCAACTCCTGGTGTTCTGGGTATCGCTGCTGATCATCCTGGTGGCCGCCCGAACGATGGGCGCGCTGATGCGTCGAGTGGGCCAACCCGCCGTCGTCGGTGAACTCGCCGCCGGCCTCTTGCTCGGACCTTCGCTGCTCGGGCGTGTTGCCCCCGACGCGTTCGACTGGCTGTTTCCAGCCGACGACGTCCAAACCGGGATGCTGTTCACCGTCGGCTGGCTCGGCGTGCTCCTCTTGCTGGTCGCCACCGGGTTCGAGACCGACCTCGGGTTGATCGGGCGTTTAGGTCGAGCAGCGACCGTGGTATCGACTGGTTCGCTCGTCGTGCCCGCGCTCGCCGGATTCGCAGCAGGCTGGTTCATCCCCGAAGCGTTCCTTGGTGAGGGCACCAAGCGATACATCTTCGCCCTCTTCATCGCAGCAGCGCTTTCGATCTCGTCGTTGCCGGTGATCGCCAAGATCCTGTCCGAGATGGGCCTGATGCGCCGGAACTTCGGCCAGTTGACGTTGGCAGCGGGAATGGCCAACGACGTGGTCGGATGGATTGCGCTCGGCTTCATCGCCGGTCTGGCCCAGGCTGGGGGAGTGGAGCTGGGCAAACTGGCGTTCACGGTCGGCGGCGTCATCATCTTCTTCGTCGCCGCCTTCACCATCGGGCAAAAAGCAGTCGACCACTCCCTGCGGCGAGTGCGGGCCAACGGCGACGATGCACTCGCCGGGCTCACCGTGATTCTCGTCACCGCACTCACGTTCGGGGTCATCACGCAGTGGCTGCACGTCGAAGCGGTGCTCGGCGCCTTCGTCGCCGGCGTCATCATTGCCCGATCACGCTTCGCCGATCACCAACTGATCAAGCCGCTCGAAACCATGACGAACGCGGTCTTCGCTCCCGTCTTCTTCGCCACCGCCGGCCTTCGCGTCGACCTCGGCCTCCTCGCCGATACCGAGACCTTCGTTTGGGCAATCATCGTGCTCCTTGCGGCATCGTTGTCGAAGTTCATCGGGGCCATCATCGGTGCTCGGATTTCGCACCTCTCGCTACGAGAGGGTGCAGCACTCGGCGTTGGACTCAACGCACGGGGAGCCCTCGAGATCGTCATCGCCACCGTTGGACTCTCGCTCGGGGTGCTCAACAATCGCTCGTACACCGTGATCGTGTTGATGGCCATGGCCACCTCCATGCTGGCACCGCCGCTTCTGCGGCGAGTGCTCTCCGGTTGGGAGGGCGATCCGGTCGAGCGTCAACGGATCGACCTCGAACGACAGCTCGAGAACAATGTGATCGTGACCGGTGGGCGAGTGCTCATGCCGACCCGAGGCGGGCTTTCCTCCCTCGTTGCCGCCCAGGTCGTCGAGCTGGCCTGGCCCTCACAATCCGAGGTCACCCTGTTCACTGTTGGCACCGGCACCGACACCTCGGCCATGCACAATGTCTTGTTCGATCGCACGGTTCGAGATCTACACCGCGAGGCCGAAAAGCCGCTCGAGGCGTTACTGGCAGAGGCCCGGCTGGGCTACAGCGCCATCGTGATCGGCGCCGACTCGACCCGCTCCGAAGGCGAAGTGCTTTCGCCATTCGTCGATGCCCTGATCGAGCGGAGCCCGATCCCGGTCGTCGTCGTTCGTCGACCACCAGCCGCCAACCAGTTGCCGTGGGCGTTCAGCCGAGCCCTGGTTCCGCTGGCAGGGAGCAACGCATCGCTTGGCGCTCAAGAGATTGCCGGCTACATCAGCGCCAAGATCGGAACACAACTCCACCAACTGCACGTCTCGACCAACGCCGAGCAACGTCGTGATCCGATCTTCGGTGATGGTCCGAGCGGACCGGTGCGCTCCATTCTCGGCACCGCGGCGGAGCGAGCGATTGCAGTTGGTGCCAACCAGACCACTCTCGTCGCCTACGCCGACAACGCTGGAGCACAAATCGTGGCGACCAGCAACGAGCTCGGGGTCGACCTCGTCATCCTGTCCGGGGTTGCTCGATCCGTCGGCGGTGCTCCTTTCCTCGGTCATACGATTCGCCACGTGCTCGACAACACTGTGGTCACCGTTGTCATTGCCGTCACACCGACTGGCGTGATGACACCGCGACCCAACGACGCCGACGAGCAAGCGTCAGCCGAGCATCCCACCACCAATCCTGCCTGAGTTGAGACCGTCTCAACAAAGACCGTCTCAACAAAGACCGTCTCAACAAAGACTGTCTCAACAAAGACTGTCTCAACAGCGACGTGTCATAATTCTTCGGGCCGTAGCGGTTGGAGTGCAGCGGCGCGGCAGCGTACGGCGAGGAGCTCTCGGAGGTCGTGGCGCAGATCACTACTGAATTCGGTGCGATAGGTCTCGTCAGTCACGAGCGAAACGGCGAACTGCAGACCGCTGAACGCTGCAATGAGCCCCGAAACGATCAGCAAACTCCGAGTGACGACGACGGGTGAGCCGAAGAGCGTGAACTCGAAGATCGGATCGAACGACTCCGGGGTCATCGTGGTCCACTGAAGAATGGTTTCCTCACCGACGGTGAACAGCCCGAACACGACATAGAACGATGCCACCATCAGCGCCACCAACAGAATTTGGATGGCCTGAGTAACGACCATCAGCAATCCGAGATTGAACCGCTCACGGCGAGCAAGCGGTGGTGGACGGGGGAGCGGTTCAGTGTCGGCCTCGCGATCGACCTCGCCGGCGAGAGGCGTCTGTTGGCAGAGTTCGCCGACCTCGGCCCAGGAACTGAACGAGTTCAGATCGTCGAGCTCGTGACGAAAACCAAGACCGATGAACAGCAGTCCAATCGCCACGATGAAGCCAACGACCGAGGTGAAGAACGCGAGCGGAATCTGCGACGCAACCTGCCAGATCTCGGCGTTCACGAACAGAAACGCCGAGAACAGCAGCAGGAGCGGTAGGGACTTTGCGAACAGATTCACCATGTCGGCCAGCTGGCGGCGGAGTTGGCGCACGGCCCAGGGGAGCATCGGGAACAACCCATAGCTGGTGATCAGATACCCGACGCCAAGGATGCCAAGGTTGATTGCCGCCCACTGAGCGACATCGATCAGGTTGTCGGTCGTGAACGCTCGCAACATGGGCGGAACCAGAATGAAGACAGCAAGCTCCAGCGGGCCAACGTCATCGGGCACTTGGTTCCAGCGCCGTCCACGCAAGCGGTTCACCACTGCGAGCGTCACGAGGATCGACGCCACGCCAGAGGCGAAGAGCGCCGCTTGCGCCCAGCCCTCGATGTCGTCGGAAAAGGTCAGAAACAGCTCGGCGAACGTCACCAGCACGAGAAACCGAAACATGCGCGTGAAGATGTCTTCTGACGCCGAGTAGTTCCGCATCAGGTGCGGCACGCCCCGTTCGACGAACCAGGTGTCGACGCTGGTTCGGCCCGTCCCACGAGTTGACATCGCCGCTGACGCTAACCGAGCTTTGCGAGGCTCAGCCGCGACCATTCGCGTTGGCGAGAATTCGCGCTGCGAACGGGCCTTGATCGTCGTCGAGACGGAGCGGCGGAATGACGAAGCGCCGCCCAGAAATCAGTCCGACGTGGCGATCATGGATCTGCACTCGATCGATGGCAACCCATGCGGTCACGCTCGGCTCACCGCGTCCAAAGACCACGAGCCCGTGTTGCGTCACCAACAGCCGAAGGACGACGATGCCATCCTCGGCGCGCTCGCGAACGACACGATTGGCTTGGACCATCGGAATCGCCAGCACCCAGCCACCGCCAATTGCTGCAACCGATCCGACGGCGAAAAGCATCCATGCGTCGACCGAGAACAACAACAATCCGATCACGAGCATCGCAACACCGAGTCCGAAACCGACGGCACCGATCATCGTCGCCACCGGTGACTGCACCGAGCGAAACGCCTGTCGTAGCTGATTCGCCGTGTAGCGAACGTCGAGTTCGGTGCATGCCCGAGTGCCATGGTGTCGCCGAGTCGGGCTCGCCGGCACCGATGCCCGACCGCGCCGCCGCAGCGACGAGAGTTGCAAGACGAAGGGGTCGGGTGTCACGAACCCCAGGCTAGAAGCTGGTTCGAGCCCTGTCAGCGGTCGATCTGCTCATCGGCCCAACTCCCCTCAGTTGAGTTAGACATAATCGTCATTATGCAGCACTCAGGTAGGGGGCTCTCCAGGACTCTCTTCGTGCGTAGCGAAGTCGAACGGCGTTGTTTGATAGAGCTGGTTGATCCAGTTGCCGAACAACAAGAACGCATGCGAGCGCCAGCGGTTCAGTGGCGGCTGCGTTGCATCGTCGTTCGGGAAATAGTTGTGCGGCATGGCGATGGCAGATCCAGCCTCGAGATCTCGAAAATACTCATTCGCCAACGACGTCGAGTCGTACTCGACATGATTGAACATGTAGAGCCGATTGCCGGCAGCCTGGGAGACGAGGCACACACCGGTGTCATCTGACTCCATCAACAATTCGAGATCATCCACCCGCTCGACATCGCTTTTTCGAACCTCGGTCCAACGAGACACCGAAACGGCGAAGTCATCGGAGAAACCAGACAGATACGGCGACGTCGGTTGGAGATTTCGGTGCTGGAAGACCCCGAAGGCCTTCTCCTCCAGGTGATATTTCGGAACGCCGTGAAAGTGCCAGATGGCAGCCATGGCTCCCCAGCAGATGGCGAACGTCGAGTGCGCGTTGGTGGTCGTCCAATCGAGAATCTCGCACAGTTCGGGCCAGTAGGTGACCTCTTCGAACTCGAGGGTTTCGATCGGCGCCCCCGTGATGATGAAGCCATCAAAGGTGCGGTGCTTGATCTCGTCCCACGTTCGGTAGAACGAAATCAAGTGGTCCTCGGCAGTGTTCTTGGCCGAGTGGCTCCCCACCCGAACGAGGGTGAGCTCGACCTGCAGCGGCGTCGCACCAAGGAGCCGCGCCAGTTGCGTCTCGGTGACGACCTTGTCGGGCATCAGGTTGAGGAGCCCGATCTGGAGCGGCCGGATGTCTTGTCGCAGCGCGCTGGATTCGTCCATGACTCTGACCCCTTCACGCTCGAGAATGGCGCGAGCAGGCAGGGCATCGGGAATTCTGATGGGCACACCCCGAGCGTAGGCGGTGGAGGCGCGCCACTCCCCTGCCCTTCACGATCAGGAAGCCACCGAGGGTGAACGTTCAACGCTCGAGGTCACAGTCGATGGCATCGCTGCGGCCAGCAACATCGACGGTTCATACAGAACAGCACCGAGACCCTCGGCCGGTCCCATCACTGCATCGACGTTCGGAATCATTCGGATCGGAACACGATGTGCGACGGCGAGGTGCGTGACGTGATCGACGAGACGATCCCCCTCGAGCAGAGTGAGGTCGTTGGGATCATCATGAACGAGTACGGAGGCAACCTTTGCCTCGCGGATCGCTTCGACCACCGCTGCCCCTTCGACGGTTCGCCCAAGGTCACGTGCCGCACGAAACTGCGCGAGGTCGTTGGTGAGCGATTCGGCGGAACGAGACTGGGCATCGCGAACGATCTGGTCAGAGATTTCGGTCAGCTGCTCATCGATGTCATCGGTGGTGTAGTGCTGCACCCAGGCAACGGGAAAAGCCTCCCTGATGGTTGGCGAATACTTCTCGAGCTGCCGCTTCGATCCGACGAGCGCGAGCACCTGCGGCTCGACGAAACCAAGGGCCTCGATCGCCGTCAGTATCGATTCGCTGACCGAGACCGGGCCGATCACGGGGTCAGGAACCTCGATCGACCCGAACGATGTGATGGCGAACACGTCGTCCTCGATGGTGACGACTGCGTGCGGCGAGCTGAATTGCGAGTACTCGATCAGCGTGCCGAGGGACAGCACCTGTCCGCTGCGAGCGACGTCGAAACGCAATGGTTCATCGATCTCGAAAACCTCCACCGGAGCGTCGCCGGCGGCAATGATGACTCGGCTCTCGAACACTTCGTCGCCACCAATGGCGTCGAGCAGCGGATGCAGGTTGGGGGCGCCAGCACGATCGAGGGCGAGGTGGGCTCGCTCTCTCGGCTGCTCTCCCCCGCGCAGGTAGAGCGTGGTGAACGGCGGATTGGCCAACGCCAATGCCGTGACATCCACCCCAGCGACGAACATCGAGGGTCGAGTGTGGTCAGGCGGGCTGCTCGATCGGTTGTTCATGGTGGCGCACTACCCCGAATCGGCCGCAGCCAAACGTTGCCCGGCAGCGGCACGAAGGACTGACTCAGGTCCAGTACCATGCCTCCGTGACGCATTCCCACGTGCACAACCATGGCTCGGCCGATGATGGTCATGGCCTTGCCGGAGGCTGGGAGACCTGGGGCAGCCAACGCACCCTCAGAGTGATCGTGGCGTTCGTCATCGCTGCCGGCTTGGCAACCATTGCTGCGGTGGTCATGCTCTGGCCATCAGGGACGGGTCAGTCGGAGGCAACGGAACGGGCTCAGACACTGGGTTTGGCAAGTGATCGTCTTGCCGCTTCGGTCCAGGCGGTCACCGATCAGCCTTGTGGCTACAGCAGTACCGTCTCCCCGCAGGCGTGTCGCACGGTCACGCTTCAGCTCGATGAAGGACCCGAGGCCGGCTCCGTCGTCGTGCTCCCTGATTTCAACCTCGAGGCAGGCTTCGCCGTACCGCAGGTTTCGGTGGGCGAGCGTGTCATCGTCGGCTACGAGCCAGCCACGAACACGTATTTCTTCGCCGACACCGATCGCCGATCCGTGCTCGTGGTCCTCGCCGTTCTCTTCGCCGTCGTCGTGATCGCGTTGGGTCGACTACGAGGAGGTTTGGCGCTTGCCGCCATGGCCTCGACGATCGTGGTACTGGTCGGATTCGTGGCGCCCTCCGTCCTCGACGGCAACGATCCCCTACTGGTCGCCGTCGTTGCCGCGTCCGCAATCGCGTTCATCAGCCTCTACCTCACGCACGGTTTCGGGCCGACGACAACCGTTGCCCTGGCCGGAACATTGGCCGCACTCGGTCTCACGCTTGGTCTGTCGTATGCGTTCTTCGAGCTGGCGAACTTCACCGGCCTCGCATCCGAGGAGGGTTTCACCCTTCCGTTCATCGCCCGAGACATCGACCTCGCCTCCCTCCTGCTCGGTGGCGCGGTGCTTGGAGCGCTCGGTGCGCTTGACGACGTCACGGTGACTCAGGTGGCAACCGTGGCCGAACTCCATCGCCGCAGCCCGGCGCTGACAACCAAGGAGTTGGTTGCTTCCGGCGTGCGGGTGGGACGCGAACACATCGCCTCAGCGGTCAACACGCTGCTGCTGGCGTATGCAGGAGCGAGCATGCCAATCCTGCTGATTCTCGCAGCGTCAGACCAGTCCTTGGCGATGGCAGCCAACTCTGAAGTGGTCGCCATCGAGATCGTTCGCACGCTTTGCGGATCCATCGGGCTCGTTGCCGCAGTTCCGATCACCACTGCGCTCGCTGCCATCGTGGTGAACCGGAGCACGATGCCGTCCGACGCGCACCGCGAGGTCGCCATCGACAACGCCAGCGTGAACCCAACCACTTGGGACGACTTCGGGCCCCGCGACGCCTCGTTCTGACACCGCTCGGAGGCTCGGTGACCAGAAGGCTCAGTCACAAGAAGGCTCGGTCACAAGAAGGCTCAGTCACCAGAAGGCTCAGTCACCAGAAGGCTCAGTCACAAGAAGGCTCAGTGACCAGAAGGCGGCGCGTTGGCCGCTGCTTGTTCCTCCGTCAGCACCTCGGGTGCGACCGGCGCCTCCATGTCCAGCGACTTCAAGACCTGTACCCCACAAATGTCGTGACCGTTGCCCGACAAGGTGACCCGTCGATCAGCGCTCGAGAACTGCGTCTTGCCGTCGAATAGGGTCTCGATGATGCCGATCTGGAACCAGCCACCCGTCGCATCGGGAACACGGTTCACCACGTCCCCACACACGGCATCTTCCATCCGCATGCGAGCGACTTGCACAATGTTCCGATTCATCAGTAGTCCTCTGCCATACCGCCGAGCGATTCGGCCGTCATGTCAACCCATTCTCGGTTCGCTGCTTGCCTGACCTGAGGAAAAGATGCGGCCCACTTCGACGACGCCACCGAGCGATCTAGGTCATTGGACCCATCATCGGTTCGATCAGTCAGGTGCGGGCAGGTTCGTCCGATGGAACACAGGTATGGACGCTCTCGATCCCAACTCCGTGATTGCGCGGCCAGCCGCACGAGTCGACGACCTCGGTATTCCGCGCGGCCTGGTCGAAGACCTCTTTGCTCGACGAGTCTTCGTCGAGCGCGAGACGACCATCCACAACGTCTCGTTCGGCCTCGGCATCACGATGCCGGTCGCCAAAGAGATCGCCGATGCACTCCGAGACAAGAAGATCATCGAGTACTACGGCATGGAAGGCCGCGACTACCGGATCGGCCTGAGCGAAACCGGCTACCGCACCACCAGCGAGCGCATGGTTGGCGCCAGCTATGCAGGCTGTCTGCCTGTCTCGCTCCAGGCGTACACCGACATGATCATGCGGCAAAAGTCTGACGTCACGATCAATCGGGAAACGATTCGCGCTGCGTTCGGCGACCTGGTCGTTGCCGACGAAATGCTCGACCAACTTGGCCCGGCGTTCCTCAGCGACGGCGCCATCTTCTTGTACGGCCCTCCGGGAACCGGCAAGACCAGCCTGGCCGAGCGCATGATTCGTCTTCACACCGACGCCGTGCTCGTCCCCCGAGCCGTCGAGGTCGATGGTTCGATCATCACGGTCTTCGACCCGGCCACCCACAAAGCCGTCGATCC